>CAZFPI010000112.1:0-7408 GCA_964521075.1 uncultured Sterolibacterium sp. | reverse complement strand
CCCGAATTCTCTTTCATCATCAGGGGTGGCGCCTGTCGCAATGATCGTTAGGCTTAAAGTGGCCAGCCCGCCCGGCAGTCTTCTGATTGAACGATAGTTATAAAAAACCGACACGATGAACCAACATTTCGACATCCGTTTCTGGCTGGGCCTGGCCTGGACGGCACTGGCAGCGACCGGACTCTATTTCTTCCCGCCGACAGGCACTGCCGGGGCCGACGCCGTTCTCGGGGCACTCGCCGCCGCGCTGGGCTGGGCCGTGGTCGACCGGCTGCCGTCGGGCGCGGCAAAAGCCCCCGGGGAGCGCGTCGCGCCAGGCCACGAGACGGCCGGCATCGCAGACTCCGCCGATGATTTCACCCGTCTGCTCGATGCCTGTACCCGGCAAATGGGAGAGCAGCATCACGCGATCCATGACGAAATCGGCCGGGTACAAGCCTTGCTGTCCGAAGCCATCGCCCGCCTCACCCGGAATTTTGAAGGCATGATGCGCGAAGTCGACGCACAGCGGCAAATCGCCCTGGGAGTTGCCGAAGATGGCAGCGCGGCCGCGAGTTTCGATACCTTCGCCCAGGAAACCGCCGCCTCGATGGACCGCATCGCCGAGAGTGTTGTGGAAAACAGCCGTATGGGCATGGAACTCGTCGAAGTCACGGCGGACATCTCCCGCCACACCCAGGATATCCAGGGCATCCTGTCCGAAATCGGAGCCATCGCCAAACAGACCGCTCTGCTGGCCCTCAATGCCTCCATCGAAGCTGCCCGCGCAGGCGAAGCCGGGCGGGGCTTTGCCGTCGTCGCCGACGAAGTCCGCGATCTGGCCACCCGCACGGCCCAGTTCAGCCAGCAGATCAAAACCCTCATCCAGAACATGCAGGGGGCCGTCTTGCACACCGAAGAAACCATCCAGCGCATGGCCTCGCAAGACATGACCTTCGCCCTCGATTCGCGCAGCCGTGTGCAGCGTGTCGTCACCGAAAGCTACGAGCAAAACCTGCGCCGCGCCCGCGCCATCGGCGAACTCGACAACAGCGCGACCACTGTCTCCGGCCAGGTGGGGGAAGCCATCACTGCCTTGCAGTTTCAGGACATGGTTTCCCAGCTGACCGCCCACGCGCTGCGCCGGGTAGAGGCCATGTCCGGCGTCATGCAGCAGATGTCCACTCTCTCATCCAGCCTGAGCCGCCCGGGCATACGCAACGACCCCGCCGCTTTCAGGGCCAGCCTGCGCGAAGGCTGCCACCTCATTCTTCAGCGTCTTGATACCATGGAAGCCAGCACGGCCCACAGCCCTGTCGCGCAACAATCATACGAGCAGGGCGACATCGAACTTTTCTGACCCCCGCTTTCACTACTTTCCCCCCTACCTTTTCATCAGGATGGAATAAACGATCATGGCAAAAACCATTCTCGCCGTAGACGACTCAGCCTCGATCCGCCAGCTCGTCTCCTTCACGCTCAAGGGTGCTGGCTACGAAGTCGTCGAAGCCGCCGACGGCATGGAAGGTCTCGACAAGGCCAAAGCCCGGCCGGTCAACCTGATCCTCACCGACCAGAACATGCCCCGCATGGATGGCATGACCCTCGTCAAAAGCCTGCGTGCCCTGCCGCAATACAAGACCACCCCCATCCTCATCCTCACCACCGAATCCTCGGATGCCATGAAGGCGCAAGGCAAGGCCGCCGGGGCGACCGGCTGGCTGGTCAAACCCTTCGACCCGCAAAAGCTGCTCGAAGTCATCAAGAAAGTCATCGGCTGACCGCCGCCCCCGCCCTGCTTTTGCCCCCGCTTACTTCCTGGAGATCGAGGCATCATGGCCCTTGACATGAGCCAGTTCTACCAGGTGTTCTTCGAAGAAGCCGCAGAACACCTGGATGGCATGGAAACAATGCTGCTCGACCTGAGCCTGCAGCAGCCCGACCCGGAACAGCTGAACGCCATCTTCCGTTCCGCCCATTCCATCAAGGGCTCGGCGGGAACCTTCGGTTTCACGGATCTGGTCGAAGTCACCCACATCCTCGAAAACCTGCTCGACCGCATCCGCAAGGGCGAACTCGCCCTGCGCGACGACATGATCGACGCCTTTCTCGATGCGGGCGACGTGCTCAAAACCCTGCTCGACGGCCATCGCAACGAAAGCGGCAGCAACCCCGGTGCCGTGGCCGAAGCCTGCGCGAGGTTGCGCGCCCTGACTGACGACACCCCCGCCGCACCCGCACCCGCCCCCGCACCCGCACCCGCCCCCGCCCCCGCACCCGCACCGGAAACCTCGCCTGCCTCCATTCCGGCACAGGCTCCGGCCCCGGTTGGCAGTCTCGATGTCCGGTTCATCCTCGATGGCGCGGAAGACGAAGACGGGATAGACAACACCCTGCGCGCCCTGGGTGTGCTGGGGCAGGTCACCCTCATCGAGCGGCCGTCTGCCGCCCGATCCCCCTGCTGGCTACGCATCGAGCCACAGGAAACGCCGGAAGTGGACCAGGCCAGCCTGCGCGAGATGCTCGAATTCGTCGCCGCCAGCGACAGCATCCGGATCGCTCCCGCCAGCGCAGCCACCACACCGGACGTCGACGATGCTTACGGCCTCTTTGACGAACCGGCTTCCCCCGCCCCGGCTACCGCCATCGAAGGCGAGGACTTCGGTTTCTTCGACACTCCGGCCACCCCCGGCATCGATGCCTCCTCCGGCTCGGCTGCGGCTTGTGCCGTCGAAGGCGAGGATTTCGGCTTTTTCGAGCCGCTACCCGAAGCCTCGCCAGGGCAGGAATCTGCCGGGCCTGCCCCTTCCTCCGGGGCCGACGACCCGAAAGGGGCTTACGGCTTCTTCAAACCCTTGCCCCTTGCAACAGACCAGGCAGACTCTCTTCCCGCGCCGGCCGCTTCTTCTCCGGCAACCCCCGCCCCCGCCCGCACAGAGCGGCGCGCGGCGGCGGGCAATGCAGGCAACGCAGGGGGGGCAGTGAGCACAGGAGCAAAGAGCGGTGATACCTCCATCCGCGTCGGCATCGAAAAAGTCGACCAGCTCATCAACCTCGTCGGCGAGCTGGTCATCACCCAGGCCATGCTCGCGCAATCGGCCGACGGGCTCGACCCAGTCATCTTCGAACGCCTGCACGCCGGTCTGCAGCAGCTCGAACGCAACACGCGCGACCTGCAGGAATCGGTCATGTCCATCCGCATGATGCCCATGTCCGTCGTCTTCAGCCGTTTCCCGCGCGTGGTGCGCGACACCGCCCAAAAACTCGGCAAACAAGTCGAGCTCATCACCAGCGGCGAAAACACCGAGCTCGACAAGAGCCTCATCGAGCGCATTTCCGACCCGCTTACCCATCTCATCCGTAACAGCCTCGACCACGGCATCGAATCCCCCGAAAAACGCCTGGCGGCAGGCAAGCAGGCCATTGGCACCATCACCCTCAAGGCATTTCACCAGGGCGGCAGCATCGTCATCGAAGTCGGCGACGACGGCGCGGGGCTCAACCGCGAACGCATCCTCGGCAAGGCGCGCGAACGCGGCATGCCCGTCTCGGACAGCATGAGCGATGCCGAAGTCTGGGCCTTGATCTTCGAGGCCGGATTCTCGACGGCAGAGCAGGTCACTGAAGTCTCCGGGCGCGGTGTGGGCATGGATGTCGTCAAGCGCAACATCGCCAGCCTGGGCGGGCGCATCGAGATCGAATCCATGGCGGGCCTGGGCTCACGCATGACTGTCCGCCTGCCGCTGACACTCGCCATTCTCGACGGCATTTCTGTTGCCGTGGGCGAGGAAATCTACATCCTGCCCATTGGCTGCGTCGTCGAATCCCTTCAGATCGAACGCGCCATGGTCAAGAGCGTCTCCGGCGCGGAACGCCTGATCCAGGTGCGTGGCGAATATCTGCCTGTCCTGCCCCTGCACACGCTCTTTGGCATCCCCGGAGCCGTCCAGGCCTTCGATAAAAGCATCATGGTGGTGCTCGAATCCGCCGGAACGAAATTTGCCTTGCAGGTCGATTCGCTGGTGGGGCAGCACCAGGTCGTCATCAAGAGCCTCGAAGCCAATTACCGCAAGGTTGCCGGGGTTTCCGGTGCCACCATCATGGGCGATGGTCATGTTGCCATGATTCTCGATGTCATCGCCCTGGGGCAGATGGTAACGGAGCATTGATGGCGCATTGATTCCGAAACACGAAACGCATCGCCCAGAACAAACCCTGAAATTCCCCCTACTCACGGGAGAGCACCATGTCGAATCCCAGCAGCGCAACACAAGCCGGCAAGCCTGCCGCCCCCGAGGACGGCGATTTCCGCCAGGAATTCCTGACCTTCACCCTCGGCCCCGAGGAATACGCCATCGACATCCTCAAGGTTCAGGAGATCCGGGGGTTCGATGCCGTGACCAAGATTGCCAATTCGCCCGCTTTCATCAAGGGAGTCATCAACCTGCGCGGCATCATCGTGCCCATCGTCGATCTGCGTATCAAGTTTGAAGTGGGCGAGGCCACCTACACACCCTTTACCGTCGTCATCATCCTCAATCTCGGCAGGCGGGTCGTGGGCATCGTGGTCGATAGCGTCTCCGACGTCATCACGCTCGGGCACAGCCAGATCCGCCCACCTCCGGAATTTTCTTCGACACTCGGCGCGCGCTACATCCTGGGGCTTGGCACGCTCGACGAGCGCATGCTCATCGTGGTCGACATCGAAAAGCTGATGCTGTCCTCCGAAATGGCCCTGGTCGATGAAGCCAGTGCCACAAACTGAACCGGACAAAAGGCCCTCACATGAAAATCAACCTGCCCGTCACCAGTCACGAGGTTCAGCTGCGCGACGACATCATGATCGTCTCGAAAACCGATCTGAAGGGCATCATCACCTACGTCAATAGCGACTTTCTTGAAGTCAGCGGCTTCAGTGAAGATGAACTCATCGGCAAGAATCACAACATCGTCCGCCACCCGGACATGCCGCCCGAAGGCTTTCAGGATTTGTGGGACAGGCTCAAGGAAGGCCGCCCCTGGAACGGTTTCGTCAAAAACCGCTGCAAGAATGGCGACTATTACTGGGTCGAAGCCAATGCCACGCCGATCTTCGAAGGCGGGCGCATCACCGGCTACCTCTCCCTGCGCCGCAAGCCCTCCCGCGCTGCGGTCGAAGCCCACGAGCAGATCTACCGGCTGGTGCGCGAAGGCAAGGCCAAAGGCTTGATGGTCGAAAACGGGCAGGCTGTCTCCTCCGGACGCTTGGCCCGCCTCATGCGCCGGGCGGCAGACATGCCGCTGGCGCGCAAGCTGGTCATGGCCAGCGCGGCCGTGCTGCTCGTCCTCATGTCGATTTCCACCCTTCTCCTGGGCGAGGCCACATCGCGCCGCCTGGAGCAGCAGGCACTCTCGGATCTGGACATGCGCCTGAAGCTCGTGCGCGGCCTGCTGGAAGTCAGCGCGGCCGGGCTGGAAGAAAAATCCGTCAGTTTCAATCGGCTATTCCTGTCTTATTTTCCCGAGCCGTTAACCGCTGAAACGGTCAATGGCCAGCCTTCGCTGCGTGTCGGTGCGACATCGCTACATGGCCGCACCACCGAAGTTGATCAACTGTTCAGCCTGACAAAATCCTATTCTTCCGTCTTCGTTCGCAACGGCGAGGATTTCTCGCGATTGTCTACCTCCCTGCGAAAGGAAAACGGCGAGCGGGCAACGGGCACGCCGCTGGGAACCGAGCACCCCGCCAGACTGAAACTGCTGGCTGGTGAGCCCTATACCGGCCTCGTCAAGATGTTCGGCAAGGACTACTACGCCCGCTACACGCCGATCCGGAATCCGGATGGCGGCGTGATCGGGGCCTACTTCGTCGGGGTCGATGCCTCGGCCGAAATGGCTACGCTGAAGAAACAGATTCTCGCCAACAAGGTCGGCGAAACCGGTTATTTCTATGCGCTCGATGCCCGTCCCGGCAAGAATTACGGCACGCTGCTCGTGCATCCTGCCAAGGAAGGAACGAATCTTCTGGCCGCCCGCGACGATGACGGGCACGAATTCATCCGGGAAATGCTGGAAAAGAAACAAGGTTTGATCCGCTATCCCTGGAAAAACACGGAACTCGGTGAAGCCTTCGCGCGGGAAAAAATCGTCGCTTATGAAGAGTTTCCGGTCTGGCACTGGGTCATCGCCGGGGGAGCCTACCGCGACGAGCTCGATACCGTCGCACGACAGATGCAGGTCAAGCTGGCCCTGGCTTTCCTGCTGGTGACGATACTTCTTCTGGCCATCATCCACGGGCTGGTGCGCCGCTTCGTCGATCGCCCCCTGCAACCCGCCCTGGAAACCTTCCGCGCCATTTCCAGCGGCGACTTCACTACCCGGATCAATGTCGCCAGCAACGACGAAACGGGGCGCATCCTGCAAGGCCTGCAAACCGTGCAAACCCGCCTGGGCTTTGAGGTTGCGGAAAACCATCGTGCGGCCGAACGCACCCAGCGCATCAAGGTGGCCCTCGATAACGTCAGCACGGGGGTCATGATTGCCGACGTGCAGCGGCAGATCATCTATGCCAACCCGGCCGTGCAGGCCATTCTCGAAAACGCCGCCTCTGTCATCCGCCAGAAAGTGCCGGATTTCGATCCGAAGCGTCTCGTCGGCCAGAACATCGACCTTTTCCATGCCCAGCCGGCGCATCAAGCCAGCCTGCTGGCCTCGCTCAATACCACCCATGAATCCGGATTTACCCTGGGGAGCCGTCATTTGAGCATCGCCGCCAGCCCGGTGCGCGGGGCGCACGGCGAACGGCTGGGTACCGTCAGCGAATGGCGCGACAGAACCGCCGAGGTCAATGCAGAGCAGGAAATATCCGGCATCGTTGCCGCCGCCCAGCAGGGCGACTTCTCCAGGCGCATTCCGGTCGATGGCAAGGAAGGTTTCGAACGCCAGTTGGCAGAAGGGCTCAACCGCCTCTCCGAAGTCACGGCCAACGGCCTGCAGGATGTCGCCCGGGTGCTGCAGGCCATGGCACGCGGCGATCTGACGGAAAGCATCACCGGAGACTACGAAGGCATCTTCGGCCAACTCAAGGACGACACGAACACCACGGTCGAACGCCTGCGCGAAGTGGTGGGCCGGATTCAGGAAGCCACGGAAGCCATCAACACCGCCGCACAGGAAATTGCCGCCGGGAATCAGGATCTCTCCGGCCGCACGGAAGAGCAGGCCAGCAGCCTGGAAGAGACGGCATCCAGCATGGTCGAGCTCAACGAAACGGTGAAGAACAACGCCGACAACGCTACCCAGGCCAATGCGCTGGCGCGGCAGTCGAATGAAGTTGCCGCGAAAGGCGGCGAGATGGTGCGCCGCGTGGTGAGCACCATGAGCGACATCCAGACGAGCTCGAAGAAAATCGCCGACATCATCGGCGTCATCGACAGCATTGCTTTCCAGA
>CAZFPI010000111.1:0-7530 GCA_964521075.1 uncultured Sterolibacterium sp. | reverse complement strand
GAGGCTGCCAGCAAGGTGGGCAGCCAGTGCATCGTCGTCGCCATCGACGCCGAGCAGGCCGGGCCGGATCGCTGGGAAGTCGTCACGCATGGCGGCCGCAGGAATACAGGGCGCGACGTCCTCGCCTGGGCCAGGGAAGTCCAGACGCTGGGGGCGGGCGAAATCCTGCTCACCAGCATGGATCGTGACGGCGCGAAAAACGGTTTTGACCTGACGCTCACCCGCGCTGTCTCCGAAGCCGTGGGTATTCCCGTCATCGCCAGTGGCGGCGTGGGCAATCTGCAGCATCTCGCCGAGGGCGTGCAGCAAGGCCGGGCCGATGCCGTGCTCGCCGCCAGCATTTTCCATTACGGCGAATACACCGTGCGCGAGGCCAAGGAGTTCATGCGCGCGCAAGGCATCGAGGTCAGGCTATGAACGCTGCCGCGAAACCAGCCAGCGCGTGGCTGAAAAAAATCGTCTGGGACGACCAGGGGCTGGTCCCCGTCATCGCCCAGGAAGCCGCCACCGGCGAAGTCCTGATGTTTGCCTGGATGAACCGCGAAGCCTTGCAACTGACCGTCGAACGTGGCGAGGCCGTTTATTGGTCGCGCTCTCGCCGGAAGCTCTGGCACAAGGGTGAGGAATCCGGCCATACGCAGAAAGTGATCGACATTCGCCTCGATTGCGATGGCGATGTTCTCCTCCTGAAAATCGAGCAGACCGGCGGTATCGCCTGCCACACTGGCCGGCATGGCTGCTTTTTCAACCGGCTGGAAGATGGAGTGTGGCAGGAAGTCGAACCCGTCCTGAAGCACCCCGACGAGATTTACAAGACGCAAACCTGATTCCCGGTCTGCCGCGCGGCCTGTACGAACCCGGCTGTGCAAACTCTTGTGACAAACCGGCTTGCCCTCCTGGCAGACTCCTGCTAGTCTCGCTCTACCTTTGGCTATGACTTTAGTCGTATATGCCTCCCGCTAAGACACCCCGCCGGACGGATTATCTCGAAAGGATCCTCAATGCCCGCGTCTATGATGTTGCCATCGAGACGCCGCTGGAGGCTGCGGCCGGGCTGTCTGCCCGCAGTGGCAACCGCATCCTCATCAAGCGCGAGGACATGCAGCCGGTGTTTTCCTTCAAGCTGCGCGGGGCTTACAACAAAATGGTGCGTCTGCCGGAGGCCCGGCGGCGGCAGGGGGTCATCACCGCTTCGGCGGGCAATCATGCTCAAGGCGTCACCCTTTCGGCGCAGAAACTCGGTTGCCGCGCCGTGGTCGTCATGCCTGTCACGACGCCGCAGATCAAGATCGACGCCGTGCAGAGCCGCGGCGGCGAAGTCGTGCTCGCCGGCGAGTCCTACGACGAGGCGTACGCGCGCGCGCTGGAACTGGAGAAGCGCGAGAAGCTGACCTTCGTCCACCCCTTCGACGACCCCGACGTGATCGCCGGCCAGGGCACGATCGGCATGGAGATCCTGCGCCAGCATCCCGACCCCATCGACGCGATTTTCTGCCCGGTGGGTGGCGGCGGGCTGATTGCCGGGGTTGCGGCCTACGTCAAACGCCTGCGCCCGGAAACGAAGCTCATCGGCGTTGAAACCACGGATGCCGATGCCATGGATCGTTCCCTGAAAACGGGGCGGCGCGTGATGCTGGGCAATGTCGGCCTTTTTGCTGATGGCACGGCCGTCAAGCAGGTGGGACATGAAACCTTGCGACTGTGCCGCGAATACGTCGATGACATGGTGCTGGTCGATACCGATGCCCTGTGCGCGGCGATCAAGGACGTATTCGAGGATACCCGCGCCGTGCTGGAGCCTGCCGGGGCACTGGCCATTGCCGGTGCGAAGGAATACGCCCGCCGTCATCATCTGAAAAACCGGACGCTGGTGGCCGTGGCCTCCGGTGCCAACATGAATTTCGACCGTCTGGGTTTTGTGGTCGAGCGCGCCGAAGTGGGCGAGCATCGGGAGGCGATTCTCGCCGTCACCATTCCCGAGCGGCCGGGGAGCTTCCGCAGTTTTTGCGCCCTGATCGGCAAGCGCAACATCACCGAGTTCAACTATCGCTATGCCTGTCCCGAAGAAGCCCGGGTCTTTGTCGGCGTTCAGGTCGCAAACCGCGAGGAAACCGCGAAGCTCGTCGCTGCCCTGCAGAAAAAGGGCCTGGCCACGCTCGATTTGTCCGATGATGAAATGACCAAACTGCATGTGCGCCACATGGTCGGCGGCCATGCGCCCCGGGTTCGGGATGAACTGCTCTACCGCTTCGAATTCCCGGAGCGTCCCGGCGCGTTGATGTCCTTTCTGGAAAACATGAGCGCGGACTGGAACATCTCCTTGTTCCATTACCGGAATCATGGGGCTGACTCAGCGCGGGTGCTGGTCGGCATGCAGGTTCCCGCCGGTGAGATGCGCCATTTCCGCGCCTTCCTGAAACGGCTGGGTTACCGTTACCGGGACGAAAGCAAAAACCCGGCCTACCGTCTTTTCCTCGGGCCGGGCCGGGAAGCCTGCCCGGAAAAGGCTGCCAGCGGGCGTCGAAATCCATGAGATTTTTCCTCGCTCCGCCGCCGGAAAATGCCGAAGTCGATGCCGCGCTGCTGCGGATGGGCTACGCACGCATGCACCAGACGGTATTGATGACATTGGGCATCTGCCTGAGCTTCTACTACATTTTTCGCCCGCTTTTCCCCATGCCCCAGGGGCACTACTGGCTGGCGGGCTTGGTGGGTGTTGCCAGCCTGCGCTACATCCTCTGGTGGCGTTATGACGTCGTCAGCCGCCGACCGGCCGGGCAGTCTGTCGGTTTTCCATGGAAATCGCTCTATTTTCTGGCTGCCATCCTGGCCGGTTCAAGCTGGTCGCTGGGGGCCTTGCTGTTGTTCGAGGCGGGCAGCCACTATGAAATTCTGCTGATTCAGGCCATGGTCGTGCTGGCCGTCAGCGCGGTGGCCGCTTCGTCCTTGTCCGCGCAGTTCTGGGCCATGCAAGGTTTTCTGGTATCGGCACTGGGCCCTCTGGTCTGGATATTCCTGAACACCGCGCGTGATTCGGCCAACATCACTGCCGGCATCATCAGCGCGGGGCTGCTGCTTTTGCTGATCTCCGGCCGGGAATCCGGGAAGGCCACCCGCGTCCTGATCGAAACCCGGCTGAAACTCTCGCAGGCCATGACTGACGCGCAGGCCTCGCTGGCTCACAGCGAGCTCGCCAGCCAGCATATCCGGGAACTCAATGAGCAACTGGAACACCGGGTGAACGAGCGAACCCGGGAGCTCCAGGCCAAGGATGTCGAGCTGCGCGATGCGATGTCGCTGAACGAGGAAATTTTCACGGCTTCCCCGGCCGGTATCGCCGTCTACCGGCAGGATGGCCAGTGCATCATGGGTAATCCGGTCTTTGCCCAGACGGTGAACGCCACGATGGAGGTCGTGCTGAGCGACAATTTCCTGAAACGCCCCGCCTGGCGCAAGACGGGTGGCCGCCGGGTGGCATTGCGGGTACTTGAAACCGGGACAAGTGAAAACATACACATCCAGACGACTACATCCTCAGGCCGTGAGCTTTGGCTGTATTGCCATTTCACGCGGATCACACACCGTGGCGTCCCGCATCTGCTGGTGATGATCCAGGACACTACCCTCCACAAGCTGGCCGAGGAGGAAGTTCGCAAGCTGGCTTTCTTCGACCATCTGACCAGCCTGCCCAACCGCCGCCTGCTGACGGATCGTCTGCAGCAGGCTTGCCTGGCAGCCAAACGCCATGATCGCCATGGCGCGCTGATCCTGCTCGACATGGATAATTTCAAGGCACTCAATGACACCCTGGGGCATGAAGTCGGTGACCGTTTCCTGATCGAAGTCGCCGAACGGCTTCGATCCTGTCTCCGTGCCGAGGATACCCTGGCGCGTCAGGGGGGCGATGAGTTCATGATCATTCTCGAAGGACTGGATGCCGGTCTGGTGGCCGCTTCACAGGTGGAGAGCATCGCCGTGAAAATTCTGCAGGCCGTCAGCCAGCCCTATCAGCTTGATCTGCCTCCGCTTGCTGATACCACCGGGCGGCGCAATTACAGCTATCACTGCACTTCCAGTATCGGCATTGCCCTGTTCCACGACGACAGTGCCTCTGCCGAGGAATTGATCAAACGCGCCGATACGGCGATGTACCAGGCAAAATCGGCTGGCCGTAATGCCATGCGATTCTTTGACCCGGAAATGCAGGCCCGGATCTCTGCCCATGCCGTGCTGGAGAACGACCTTCGCGAGGCCGTGCGCCGGAATGAATTCGTCCTTCACTATCAGCCCCAGGCCGACGCCGAAGGCCGCATCACGGGAGCCGAAGTGCTGGCCCGCTGGCAGCACCCGGCGCGCGGTATGGTTCCTCCCAACGATTTCATTCCGCTGGCGGAGATGAACGGCCTGATTCTTCCCATCGGGCAATGGGTGCTCGAGACGGCTTGCCAACAGCTGCAAAAATGGGCCGGGCAGGCAGAATTCGCCACGATGACCCTGGCCGTCAATGTCAGCGCGCGGCAATTTTTGCATGCCGATTACGTCAGCCAGGTCGAGGCAACACTCGAACACTATGACATTCAGCCTGGCCGCCTCAAGCTGGAGCTGACCGAAAGCCTGCTGGCCCACGACGTCGATGACATCGTGGCCAAGATGAACGCCCTTCAGCAGCGTGGCATCAGCTTCTCGCTGGATGATTTCGGCACGGGCTATTCCTCCTTGTCTTACCTGAAGCGGCTGCCGCTGGACCAGCTAAAGATCGACCAGTCCTTCGTTCGGGATGTGCTGGTTGACCCGAACGATGCCACCATCGCCCGCACCATCGTTGCCCTCGGGCAAAGCATGGGGCTCAATGTCATCGCCGAAGGGGTCGAAACCCGCGAGCAGCGCGAGTTTCTCGCGGCTAATGGCTGCCATCTTTACCAGGGCTACTTCTTTGGCAAGCCCGCACCCATCGAAGCCTTTGAACGCGATTACCTCACCCGGCGAAGCCCGCTGGATGAGGTCATCATGGCGTAGGAGAAGACCGGGTAATCCGGAACCCCGGCGGGTTGGGCAGCCTATTCCTTACAGTTTCCAGCCCCAGGCCAGGCCGAAGATGTCTTCCTTGAGATGCACATTGGCCTCGCCGCCGCCGAAAGGCATGGCAGGAATCGAGCCGCGGCCATTCACGGTATTTTTGAAAGCGTGTGTGTAAGCCGCGCTCAATTCGCCGCTACCCATCTTCCAGGTGCCACCCAGCGACAGATGCTCCTTGATGACGCCCGGCGCGATGATGTTGAACATCGTCTGGTCAGCGGGGATCGGCTGGGTGTTGTGACTGTAGCCCGCGCGAAGCGTCATGGCCGGGCTGGCCTCGTAGCTGACGCCCAGTTTGGTCGCCGTGACATCACGCCAGCCGAAACCGCCGCCATCCGCACTGCCCAGCGGGTTGCCCGCCAGCAGCCTGGACAAGGAATTCCCCACCGATTTCACCCCGCTGTATTCGATGCGCTGAACTTCCGCTGCCAGCGTCAGCGTGTTTGTCGCCTTCCAGGCAAGGCCCAGGCCGTAATTGGCGGGAATGTCGAAATCCCCCTGTTCAGCGAACAGGCCGCGATACTTGTCGAATTTGCCCATGGCGGTCTTCGAGGCCCAGGTCGCCCCCAGCGTCAATGCCGGGGTGAGCTGGCCCGTCCAGCCCAGCCGGATGCCTGCACCATTGCTGGTATCCGTGCCACGATCGGTCAGATTGCCCGGATCAGCCGACGACATGGCAAACACGCCCGCTCCCTTCATGGAAAAACGCTGGTGGGCCAGATTGAGCGATGCACCCAAAGCGTGTTCCGGCGTGATTTTCCAGGCCAGCGCGGGAGAGACGAACAGCTGCTCCAGATTCATGTAGAGCGAGCCCGCCGAGCCAAAACCGGCAAAAGGGTTGCGGCCATAGTCGGTGTTCATGCCGCCATTGCCATACACGGCCACACCCACCACCAGTTCGGGCGTCCATTGCTTTACGACGCCAAATTCCGGGATGAAAAAGTTGCGGCTGTCATTGCCATCGTAACGGCCGGAGATCATCGGATTGCCGGAGACTTCAGCACCGCGCCGGGGCACGAACCACGTCAGGCCCGCATCGATGCGGTCAGCCACGAACGCCTGCCCTGCCGGATTGCTTGCGGCGGCCAGGGCATCTTGCGGAAGGGCAATGCCGATGCCCGCCATGCCCTGCGATTTCACACCGTAGCCGTGCTGGAAGTAGCCATTGGTTGCCTGTACGGGCAGGGCGAAGGAGGCGGCCAGCCCTGCCAGGGCGAGGGGCAAAAGACGCGGGGAGAACGGGAAATGGGTTGTCGACATGAAATGAACTCCGGAACGGGAAACGGAAAAAACTTCGCCCGCTTCGCAACATGCGAGGCGGGCGAAGCAGAGCGCGGCAATGTATCAGGAAAAACCTGTGGTCAGCAATCAGCAGATGTTAATCAGCAGATGTTCATGCCAGGGAAACCCTGATTGGCAATGGCCGGTGATGCGCGATCAGCGATCAGATCACCCCCTGCGCCAGCATGGCTTCGGCTACCTTGACGAAGCCGGCGACGTTTGCACCATTGACGTAGCTTACCGAGCCGTCGGCGCGGCGGCCATGCTTCAGGCAGGCCTCGTGGATGCTGCACATGATGCCGTGCAGCCGGGCGTCGACTTCTTCGTGCGACCAGGAAATCCGCATCGAGTTTTGCGACATTTCCAGGCCGGACGTCGCCACGCCACCGGCGTTACTCGCCTTGCCCGGCGCATAAAGCACACCACGGCCTTCGAAAACCTTGACCGCGTCCAGTGTCGAGGGCATGTTGGCTCCTTCGGCGACACACTTGACGCCGTTTTTCACCAGCAATTCGGCATCCTTGCCGTCCAGCTCGTTTTGTGTGGCGCAGGGCAAGGCGACGTCGACCGGTACATGCCAGGGAGTTGCACCCGGCTGGAAATTCGCCTTCACGCGCTGGGCATAGTCGCTCACTCGGCCGTAGAGATGATTCTTCACTTCCATCAGTTCGGCCAGTTTTTCGGTCGTGAAACCGTCTTCGTCGATGATCGTGCCGCTGGAGTCGGATACCGTCACCACCTTGGCTCCCAGGGCCATGGCTTTCTCGACGGCATACTGGGCGACGTTGCCCGAGCCGGAAACGCTCACGCGCAGGCCGTCAAAACTCATGCCGCGCTGCTTCAGCATTTCTTCGGCGAAATACACCGTACCGTAGCCCGTGGCTTCCGGGCGGATCAGGGAACCGCCGTAGCTCAGGCCTTTACCGGTGAAGACGCAGTCGGCGCGGTTGCTGAGTTTTTTCATCATGCCGGCCATGAAGCCGACTTCGCGCCCACCGACGCCAATGTCGCCTGCCGGGACGTCGGTATCCGAACCGACATGGCGGAACAGCTCGCTGACAAAAGCCTGGCAAAAGCGCATGACTTCACCGGGGCTCTTGCCCTTCGGGTCGAAATCCGAGCCGCCCTTGCCGCCGCCCATGGGCAGCGTGGTCAGCGCGTTCTTGAAGGTCT
>CAZFPI010000110.1:0-7552 GCA_964521075.1 uncultured Sterolibacterium sp. | reverse complement strand
GAACGACATGTTCGGCGGCTTCGACGTCAATCCGCAAACACTGAGCTGGGCTTGATTTTGCCCTTGAAACCATTTGATTTCTGCATTGCAAAAATAAACCGACAGGAGCAGGCCCATCATGCAAGTATCTCGTCGTAATTTCCTCGTTGGCTCGGCGGTTGCCGCTGCCGGCGTGACTTTGTACAGCCTCAAGCCCCGGACGCCTGCCAGCATTAAGGCCGGCCCGGCATTGCCGCCAAAAACTCCCGCCAAGAAAGTCCGTTACAACGATTATTCGGATATCTGGCGCGAAAAGTGGAAGTGGGACAAGGTCGTGAAGGGTACGCACACCCGCGCGAACTGCGGCGACGCCTGCTCATGGGATGTGTATGTGCGCGACGGTATCGCCTGGCGCGAGGAACAGAACGCGATTTATATTCCTCACCGCGCCGATGTCCCGGATATGAATCCGCGTGGCTGCCAGAAGGGTGCTTGCTATACGCAGCTTCAGGTCTCCGAGGCTCGCCTCAAGTACCCACTGAAGCGTGTTGGCGAACGCGGCGAGGGTAAATGGAAGCGCGTGAGCTGGGATGAGGCACTCAGCGAAATCTGCGAAAAGTTGAT
This sequence comes from uncultured Sterolibacterium sp., assembly GCA_964521075.1. Lineage (GTDB taxonomy): Bacteria > Pseudomonadota > Gammaproteobacteria > Burkholderiales > Rhodocyclaceae > Sterolibacterium. Next base: position 6,949 of record CAZFPI010000110.1, on the reverse strand, counting down.
CGATGTCGCGGTCGATCAGGGCACGGAGTCCATCGTATTTGACGACGGCACCACCAATGGCGGTTTCGGCCCGGAAACGGCAGGCGATGTGCGCTTTACCGAAGCACTCAACTGTACTCAGATGGATTCCTGGGCTGGGGTGTCCGATATGCCCATGGGTTTGGTGCAGACCTGGGGGATGTTCAACTCCGAAGGTTCGGCCGACGACTGGTACATGTCGGACTTTATCGTCATCTGGGTTGGCAATCCGAACTCGACGCGGATTCCGGAGGCGCACTTCTTCCATGAAGCGCGTTATCGCGGCGCGAAGATGTGCGTCATTGCCCCGGATCTGAGTCCAACGACAGCACATGCCGACCTGTGGATCAATCTGCGCCCGGAAAGCGACCCGGCCTTCGGTCTCGCCGCCGCTCAGGTGATCATCCAGGAGAAACTCTACAAGCTGGACTACATGCTGGAACAGACCGACTTGCCCTTCCTGGTGCGTAAGGATAACCAACGTTTCCTGCGTCAGTCGGATGTGGTCAAGGGCGGCGACGAGAATGGCCTGTATTTCTGGGACGAAGCCACGAACAAGATCGCTATTGCGCCGGGTTGTATGGGTGATGGCGATGGAGGTCGCATCCTCAAGCTGGGTAATCTCAAGCCAGCTTTGTCTGGAACGCGCCAGATCAAGCTGGCGGATGGTTCGACAGTGGAATGCGAAACCGTGTTTGACAAGCTGAAGACCAAGCTGGATGCGGAATACACACCTGAGCAGTCGGGAAAAATCTGCCACCTCAATCCGAATGTCATCCGCGCCTTCGCGCGTGAAATGGCCGGGGCCAAGAGTTCGATGATTTTTGCCTCCTGGGGTGCCTGCAAGCACTACCACAGCGACCTTTTCCAGCGCGCCATGGCATTGCTGATGGATCTGACCGGTAACCAAGGCAAGCAGGGCGGCGGTATCAAGGTCATGTCCTGGTGGTGGCTGGAAGGCCTGGGGGCGTTGAATGACGGCGCGCTCACGCCGATGGAAAAGATGAAGCTGATTCCCAAGGCTGTCCGCGGTATGTCACCGCGCGATTATGAGGATGTCTACACCTACGTTTCCAACAAGCAGGGCTGGACGCCGCTGATGGTGTTCCTCTATGTGCACGGTGGCTACAAGGAGCTTTGGGACAAGCCGCATCTGCAGGACAAAACCTTGCCGCGCAATCTGTCGGCCTATATGCGTGAATCAATCGACAAGGGCTGGAGCAAGGTTTCGCCGCGCGAGGATCGTTCCCCCAAGGCTTACATCTTTACCGGCTGCAATCCGCTGCGCCGCTGGCCCAGCCCGCAGATTGCCAAGAAGCATCTGTGGCCGAAATTCGAGATGATCGTGTCGATCAATTTCAAGATGACCACGTCAGGCATGTTTGCCGATTACGTCCTGCCGGCGGCAGCCTATTACGAGAAGGTCGGCATCAAGTACGCCGTGACCTATGTGCCTTATGTGATCTGCTCCGACAAGGCTACCGAACCGTTGGGCGAAGCCAAGGGCGAGTGGGAAATCTTTGGCCGCATGAGCAAGCTGATTTCCGAACGCGCCAAGGCGCGGGGCATCACCACGGTGCGCGGCTGGCACGACAAGCCGCTGGATCTGACCAAGATCTATGAACACCACACGGATAACGGCAAGTTTGACCCGCTCGATCCGGAAGACCCGATGCGCTTCATGGATGAAATCTTCGAGAAGAGCCCCAGCGTTTCCGCCCGTACCGGCCGCGAGGCTCTGGATATGGGTGCCGTGCCGGTCATCGCCAGCGCACGTCCGGGCATCATCAACCAGAACTACTCGGATTACGACCCGAAGGACACGCACTGGGCGCACCGCGACATGATTGAGAAGAAATCGGCCTGGCCGACGTTGACCGGCCGCATGCAGTTCTACATCGATCACCCCTGGTTCATCGAAGGCAAGGAGGCTCTTCCCTGCCACAAGGAACCTCCGATGTTCGAAAGCAAGTATCCCTTGCGTTTTGCCGGTGGCCATACGCGCTGGTCGATTCATTCGATCTGGCGTGACCTCAAGCTGCTGCTCCGTTTGCAGCGTGGCCAGCCCGCCTGCTGGATGAATCCGGACGATGCCGGAAAGCGTGGCATCAAGGATGGCGACATGGTGCGGGTGTTCAACGATCATGGTGCGTTCGAATGCATGGTCAAGGTCGGGCCGGTGGTGGCTCCTGGCCAGGTCATCATGTACCACGCCTGGGAACCCTACCAGTTCAAGGAATGGAAGGGACAGCAGGAGCCGGTCGAGGCCCCCTGGAAGGCCCTGCATCTGGCCGGGGGCTACAGCCAGCTGCACTACCGGATGTTCTACGCCGGCCCCAGCCATGTGCCGCACGGCGCAGCACTGGAAGTCGAGAAGGTCAATAGCCCGAAGCGTTAACGTTTATCGCGTTTATCTCGTTCATCGGGGGAGGAGGGCCACAGGACGGCGAGTGATTCCCTCGTCCTGTGGCTTATAAAAGAAGCGGGGCCGTCTGAAGTTCAGGCGGCCCCGTCTTCTTTCAGGGAGACGTTGTTAGGGTTGGTTTACTGGTACCCCTGTTCCTTCCGGAACCGCTTGATTTGCTGGCCCCCCCATTCGATAAATTCATCGACATAGGAGAAGGCAACCGGGATCACCAGCAGGCTCAGGAAGGTCGAACTGATGAGCCCGCCGATGACGACGATGGCCATGGGCGAGCGGAAGCTGGGGTCCGTGCCCATGCCCATGGCGATAGGGAACATCCCGGCCCCCATGGCGATGGTGGTCATCAGGATAGGGCGGGCCCGCTTGCGGCAGGCATCGAGCAGGGCGGCACGTTTTTCCATACCGTGGTCGCGGTGGGCGACGATGGCGTAGTCGATCAGCAGGATCGAGTTCTTGGTGGCGATGCCCATGAGCATGATGAGGCCGATCATGGAGGGCATGGAGATGGGTTTCTGGGTGACGAACAGGGCGATGAAGGCCCCGGGCACGGAAAGCACCAGGGCCAGCAGGATGGTCAGTGGGTGGATGAAGTCCTTGAACAGCAGAACCAGCACGACATAAATACACAGCACCCCGGCAGACATGGCCAGGGTGAAGCCGTCATAGAGCTCGGCCATGGATTCGGCATCTCCCACCGTTGTTTTCATGATGTTCGAGGGCAGATTTTTCACGCTGGGCAGATTCATGGTGGTGCGCTCGACATCGCCAAGCGGCTGACTGTTGAGCTCGATCTCAAAGTTGATGTTCCGCATGCGGTCGTAGCGGTCGATTTCTGCCGGGCCGCCGCTGATGGAGAGTGTTGCGACACTGCCCAGCATGACCGGGCCATGGCGTCCGGGCAGACGCAGGCGTTCGAGCAGGGCCAGATCGGTACGGGCCGCAGGCGGGAGCTTGACGATGATGGGGATTTGCCGCTGTTCCAGATTGAGCTTGGCCAGCCCCTGGTCGTAATCGCCGGTGGTGGCGATACGCAGTGTGTCGGCAATGTCTGCCGAGGTGAGCCCTTGTTCGGCCATGCGTGTGAAGTCGGGTTTGACGATGAGTTCGGGACGCACGAGGCTGGCACTGGACAGAATGCTGCCAACGCCGGGGATGGTGCGTAGTTCGGATTCGACCTTGCGGGCCTGGGCGGCAAGCAGAGAGCTGTCTTCGCTGGCCAGTACCAGGGTGTATTTTTCCGCTGCCGAACCCAGGCCGATTTTTACCCGGGCACCGGGCAGGGCGGTTAGCCGCTGCCGCAGGTCGCGTTCGATATCCTGCTTTGTGATGCCGCGACGATTTTCGCGCGGGCTGAGGTTGATTGTCAGGCTGGCTTTGCGAGGGTCACCCGCGCTGTTTGCCACAAAGACATCGTTGCCCGAACGCCCGCCACCGATGGCGGTATAGATCAGCTTGACGTGGGGGTGGGTCTGGATGAGTTGCCGGGCCTGTTCCGCTGTTGCAAGCGTTTCTTTGTAGGTGCTGCCTGGCGGCAAGGAAAGATGCACCTGGGTCTGGGAGTAGTCATCCGGCGGCACAAAACCGGAGGGAAGCAGCGGGATCAGGAGGAAAGAGCCCAGAAAGAAGGCGGCAGTCACCAGCAAGGTGGCCGGGCGATGCTGCAGGCAGGCGCGAACCCAGGTGTCGTAGACCGCAAGCCAGCGAGGCTCGGGGTGTTCCCGGGTATGGGGTTTCATCAGATAGGCCGCCATCATGGGGGTCAGCATCCGGGCGACGACCAGGGAAAGGAAGACGGCGATGGAAGCTGTCCAGCCAAACTGGACGAAGTATTTGCCTGGCATGCCTCCCATGAAGGCGGTCGGCAGGAAAACCGCTATCAGGGTGAATGTGGTGGCAATCACTGCCAGGCCGATTTCATCGGCGGCTTCCATGGCGGCCTGCCAGGGTGTTTTGCCGGCGGCAAGGTGGCGAACGATGTTTTCAATTTCCACAATGGCATCATCGACCAGTACCCCGATCACCAGAGACAGGGAGAGCAGGGTGACCACACTTAGCGGATAACCCAGCTGGTGAATGATGACGAAGGTGGGGATGATGGATAGCGGCAGGGCCGTGGCTGAAATGAAGGTGGCGCGGCCATTACGCAGGAAAATCCAGACGACGACGATGGCGAGAATGGCTCCTTCGATCAGGAGTTTCATCGAGCCTTCGTAGTTGTCGATGACCGGGTCGACGAAATTGAAGGCTTCGGTGATTTCGATGTCGGGGTGGGCGGCCTTTAGTTGTTCGAGTTTTACCCGGACGTTATTCATGACGGTCACAGCACCGATTCCCCGGCTGCGGGTGACTTCGAAGGCGACGACGGGTTTGCCATCGAGCAGGGCACCACTGCGTTGCTCGGTGACCGTATCGTCGATGCGGGCGACGCGATCGAGACGGATGATGCGTCCGTCGGCCAGGGGGATTTCCATGGCCGCCAGTTCTTCCGCGTTGGCGACGGTGGCCAGAGTGCGTACCGTTTGTTCGATACCGCCAATATCGGTGCGACCACCGGCAGCGTCTTGCTGTATCCGGCGTAACTGGCGTGAAATTTCTGCTGCGGTGACGTTGAGTGCCAGCATGCGGGCAGGGTCGAGCTCAATGCGGACTTCGCGCGTCACACCACCAACGCGGCTCACGCTGCCGACGCCGCGTGCCGAGAGCAGTTTCTTGGCAACATCGTGATCGATGAACCAGGAAAGGGCCTCGTCGTTCATTTTCTTCGAGGCAATGGTGTAGGTCAGGATGGGACTGCCAGCGACGTCCAGCTTTTCGATGACAGGCTCCCGCAAGTCACCAGGCAGGTCGGAGCGGATGCGCCCCACCGCCGAACGCACGTCGTCGAGCGCATCCAGGGTGCGGGTTTCCAGACGGAATTCTGCCGTGATGGTGGCCGAGCCGTCCTGGATATGGGTGTAGATGTGTTTCAGGCCACGCAGGCTGGCGATAGCGTTTTCCACCTTGCGGGCCACTTCCGTTTCCATCTGGCTGGGGGCGGCCCCCGGCAGACTGGTCGAAATGATGACCGTAGGCAGATCAACGTCCGGGAAATCCTGGATTTCCATCGCCCGGAAGGAGAGGATGCCAGCCAGGCTCAGGACGAGAAACAGCAGGATGGCCGGGATGGGGTTGCGGATGCTCCAGGCGGAAACGTTCATGGCGTTACCCTGGGCTGCGTTGGTGCGGCATCCGTGGCGGAGACGACCTGGACGATGTCTCCATCGGCCAGAAACCGCGCGCCGCGATCAACCACCGCATCGCCAGCAGCGAGTCCTTCGAGGATTTCGACGTTTTCTCCCTGGCGCGCCCCCAGCCTGACGAGGCTGGGCTGCGCGCGGGCGGGTTGCCCGGAAAGGGTATAGACGTAAGTGTGGCCGTCGCGCAGGACGATGGCCCGCTGCGGTAGTGTCAGTACCTTGCTTTCTCCGGTAATGATATTTCCGCGAACAAACATCCCGGCCCGTAATCCGGCATGGGTGGGTAATTCGATATAGACCAGGCCGGTGCGTGTACGCGGGTCGATGGCGGGGGCAATGTTCCGGACTTTGGCGTCGATGATTTCTTCATTACGAGGATTGGATATGTTCAAAACGATGCGGGCCGCCATGCCGGGGCGAACGATGGCGAGTTGTTCGGCAGGTAACTCGGCCTGCCATTCGAGACGCCCGCCACGGATCAGGCGGAAAAGTTCATGTCCGGGCTGTGTCAGCGAGCCTGCCGTGGCGTTTCTGGCGGAAATGATGCCGTCGTCAGTCGCCACGACACGGGTTCTGGAAACCTGCAGTTCAGCGTTTTCAAGCCGGGCATGGGCCGCTTTGAGCCGTGCCTGCGAGGCTTGTTCGCCGGTCAGATATTGCGTGTTGGCCTGCTGACTGTAGAAGCCTTTCTCACGCAGCGTCTTGGCCCGTTCGGCATTAGCCTTTGCTTCATCCGCATAGGATGTGAGCTCGCTGACAGCGGCACGGGCTTCCTCGCGTTCTGCCATCGCCACATCATCAGCCAGACGGGCCAATACCTGCCCCCGGCGAACCGTGTCGCCCACCTGGGCTGAAACTTCGGTAATGCGTAGCTGCCCAAGCTCGCTGCCGATCAGGGATTCCTGCCAGGCACTCACGTTTCCGTCGACGGCGAGTTGTCGTGGCCAGTCGGCTTCCTGTACGGTGGCCAGGGTGACGGTGAGTGCCGGTTTGAGCTTTGTGGAAACAGGGGGAGACGACGTTGTCGGCGGGGCAGGGCGGTAGAGTAGCCATCCGCCAGCAATGGCGAGGGCGGCGACAAGGGAAATAATGACAACTCGTTGATTTTTCATGGCATCAGGGAAGATCGGCATGGCGATGTCGCTGGCACACAAGTCGTTGAAAACAGGGTGGATAGCGGTGAAATACGAAAAACCAGCGATTATGCCTCAACATCAGGGCAATCGCATGAACGTCACGCCAGGCCGAGCAACTGAGCGCGATAGGAGTC
>CAZFPI010000109.1:0-7646 GCA_964521075.1 uncultured Sterolibacterium sp. | reverse complement strand
GGTCTTGAAGTTGGTCAGCATGCCGCCGAGCCAGCGCTCATCGACATAAGGCATGCCAGCGCGACGCGCTTCCTCGGCAACGATCTCGCGCGCCTGGCGTTTTGTGCCAACGAACAGGATATTGCCCTTCTTGGCTGACAGCTTACGGATGAAGCTCATCGCCTCCTGGTACTTGACCAGTGTCTTTTCCAGATTGACGATATGAATCTTGTTGCGATGACCGAAGATATAAGGGGCCATCTTGGGATTCCAGAAGCGCGTCTGGTGGCCAAAATGGACACCGGCTTCCAGCATTTCACGCATGCTTGCAGACATTTTCGTTCTCCGAACAGGGTTAAACCGCCGCCCGACCGTGCTGCCCCGAAAAACCGGAGCCACCCTTTCGGCGTCAGGCGTGTGGATTGATAAAAAACAGGAAATTCCTGCCCGGCCGGGCGGCTCCCGTGAAGAAGCCCACCCAAAAACAGGCAAGACCGCGATTATAAGAGTTTTTCTGGCGAGTCATCAAGCCTCGCCCCGCCTGTAAAAGACGACAAGGCAGGGCAGGAAAAGACAAAAAAAGATTTGTGGTGCCCAGGAGAGGACTCGAACCTCCACGCCTTGCGACGGCAGGACCTAAACCTGCTGCGTCTACCAATTTCGCCACCTGGGCCCACGGCAATGCGCCAATGCACACGCCTGCTGAGGGCGGCATTCTATCCAATTCGCCCCTATACTGCTGACTTTCTGCATCCACCGGCCCTGTCTGCGCGCGCGTCATGCCGAACGACGAAAACGTGCTCCTCCAGCACTGCGACACGCATTACGAAAACTTCCCCGTCGCATCCTTTCTCCTGCCGCCCGCATTGCGCGAACCGGTCAGAGCACTCTACCGCTACGCCCGCACAGCCGACGACATTGCCGACGAAGGCGAATTACCGGCGGAAGAACGCCTGCGCCGCCTGGAGGATTACGGCTGGCGGCTCGAACGCATCGCCCTGGGCGAAACCCCCGCCGATCCGATTTTTGGCCCGCTAGCCCGAGCCATCCGCCAGCATGATCTGCCTATCCCCCTGCTCCACGACCTGCTCGACGCCTTCCGTCAGGACATTGTCAAGACACGCTACACCACTTACGACGAGCTGCTCGATTATTGCCGACGCTCGGCCAACCCTGTCGGCCGGCTGCTCTTGCGCCTCTACCGCGCAGAAAGCCCGCAACAGCTCGCCTGGTCTGACGCCATCTGTACCAGTCTCCAGCTCATCAACCACTGGCAGGATGTCTTTATCGACATTCACAAATCCCCGGGGCGCATCTACCTCCCGCAAAAGGAGCTGCAAAAATACGGCGTCACCAAGACGCAGATATTTGATGGCATCGCCGATGGCCACTGGCGCGAACTCATGCGTTTCCAGGTTGGCCGCGCGCGCGCGCTGATGCATGACGGCAGCCCGCTAGGGCGCAGCCTGCCCGGTCGCATCGGGCTGGAACTACGCCTCATCATCGCCGGAGGGCTTCGCATCCTCGACAAGATCGAAGCCGTCGATTACGACGTTTTCCGGCGTCGCCCCGCCCTGCGTGCCTTTGACTGGCCAGGGCTGTTATGGCGGGCGACAACGAAATGACCCCGACGCTTGCCCAGGCCCGGGAATACTGCCGCGAACGCACTGCGGCCAGCGGTTCGAGCTTTGCTGCGAGCTTCCGCTTTCTCACGCCCCACCGTCGGCGGGCCATCACGGCCTTTTACGCCTTCTGCCGCGAAGTCGATGATGTCGTCGACGACACACCAGACGCCCATCTCGCCCGGCAACGGCTCGACGAATGGCGGCAGGAAATCGGCGCGCTCTACGCAGGCCAGCCCAAACACCCCGTCACCCTCGCCCTGCAGGAAACCCTGAAAGACTTTCCCCTGCCCGCCGAATACTTTCACGAAATCATCGACGGCATGGCCATGGATCTCGACCAGAACCGCTACGCCGATTTCAAAAGCCTGCACCTTTACTGCTACCGCGTCGCCAGCGTCGTCGGCCTCATTGCCGCAGAGATTTTCGGCTACGACGACCGGCGCACCCTCAAATACGCCCATGATCTGGGGCTGGCCTTCCAGCTCACCAACATCCTGCGCGATGTCGGCGAAGATGCCCGACGGGGACGCATCTACCTCCCGCAAGACGAACTCGACCGTTTCCAGGTAAAAAACGACGACATCCTCGCCGGACGCCACACAGAAAACTTCCGGCGGCTCATGGCCTTCCAGCTCGAACGCGCCAGGCAAACCTATGCTCGCGCACTGGCCCAGCTTCCCGCCTGCGACCGGCAATCCCAATGCGCCGGGCTCATCATGGCCGCCATCTACCGCCGCCAGCTCGACGAAATCGAAAAACAGGATTACCGCGTGCTGGATCGCCGCATCCGCCTGACCAGCACCACCAAACTCTGGCTCGCGCTCAAAACCTGGCTAAGTGTCCGGGTCCGGACAAGATGAAGGATTCCCCCCGCATCGCCATCATCGGCGCAGGCTATGCCGGCATGGCTGCTGCCTGCGAGCTGGCCCAAAGCGGCCTGTCCGCCACAGTCTTTGAAGCCTCCCGCACCCTGGGCGGCAGGGCGCGCGCCGTCACCCTGCCCGATGCGACCGTCGACAACGGCCAGCACATCCTCATCGGCGCATACCGCGAAACCCTGCGGCTCATGAAACAGGTCGGCCTCGACCCGGAACAGGCCCTGCTGCGCCTACCCCTCACGCTCGATTTCCCCGGCGAGCTTCGCATCGCCGCACCAGTGCTCCCCGCCCCCCTGCATCTGGCCTGGGCACTCCTGGCCGCCCGCGGGCTCGGCTGGGCAGACAAGCTCGCCGCCATCCGTTTCATGCAGGCCATGAAAGCCAGGCGTTTCCAGCTCCCTCACGACCTCCCTCTCAGCCATCTGCTCGACGAGTGGCAACAACCCCCCCGCCTGCGGCAATACCTCTGGGACAACCTGTGCGTCGCCGCGCTCAACACCCCGGCGGATGCCGCCTCCGCCCAGACCTTCCTCAACGTCCTGCGCGACACCCTTGCAGCGGGCAGACAAGCCAGCGACCTCCTCCTGCCGCGTACCGACCTGAGCGCGCTCTTTCCCGACGCCGCTGCCCGTCACCTCATCGAATGCAGCGGCGACCCACAAACCATCCGCCGCGCCACCCCCATCCGCCAGATCACACCCCAGCCCCGGGGTGGCTACCTCCTTCACGACAAAACGGGCGAAATCGGCCAATACACCCATCTCATCCTCGCCACTGCCCCGCACCACGTCAGCGACCTTCTCCCGAAAAATCACCAGCTGGACAACTTGCAAAAACAGCTCGCCGCATTCCGCTACCAGCCCATCCTCACCGCCTATCTGGCCTACCCCGAAACGACCCGCCTTCCACAACCCATGCTGGGCCATACCCAAGGCATCACCCAGTGGCTCTTCGACCGTGGCCGACTCGGCGGCCCCGCAGGGCTCCTCGCCGCCGTCGTCAGCGCGGAAGGCCCGCATCTGGCACTCGATCACGACACCCTCTGCACGCGCATCGAAGAAGAAATCCGCAGCACCCACCGGATGCCCCTTCCCCCCGCCCGCTGGCGCAAAGTCATCACCGAAAAACGCGCCACCTGGTCTTGCGTGCCCGGCCTGGAACGCCCCGGAAATTCCACCCCCCTGCCCGGCCTGTGGCTCGCGGGCGATTACACGGCGGGCGACTATCCCGGAACGATAGAAATGGCCATCCGCAGCGGTCTTTCAGCTGCCCGACAACTGCAAGCCTCACTGTCTGCCCCCCAGGGCAATCGCATTTACCTTTTCGATGATTGATCCGTTCTCCCTGAGCTTGTGACCGAAGCCCCCACCGAGAGGGGGGCGGCGAATGATGATTCGCCCCTACGGAGGTGGGAGGACGTCGGGCACACGCTATAATCCCCCGCTTCCCCTGCCCCTCCTCAGTAAAGCGATTCTCCATGGAAGCCGAACAGCTCAACGCCATTGCCAACCACCTCACCGACCTTGCCAACCGTGGCGACGAACTCCGGAGGTATCTTTGACTTCGCTGCCAAGGAAGAGAAGCTCGAAGAACTGAATCAGGCACTGGAAGACCCCAAGGTCTGGGATGACGCCAAACGCGCCCAGGCCATGGGCCGGGAGAAAAAATCGCTGGAAGATGTCGTGCTGACGCTGCGCGACCTCAGCCTGCAACTAGGCGATGCGCGCGAACTATTCGAACTCGCGCGTGGCGAAGAAGACGAAGACACGCTGGGCAGCGTCGTCGCCGACCTCGAAGGACTGGAAAAAACCGTGGCCGGGCTGGAATTCCGCCGCATGTTTTCCAACCCGCTCGACCCGAACAACTGCTTCATCGACATCCAGGCAGGAGCGGGCGGCACAGAAGCCTGCGACTGGGCCAGCATGCTGCTGCGCCAGTATCTGCGCTACTGCGAACGCAAAGGCTTCAAGACAGAGCTGCTCGAAGAAACCCCCGGCGACGTCGCTGGCATCCGCAGTGCCTCGATCAAGGTCGAAGGCGAATACGCCTATGGCTTTCTCCGCACGGAAATCGGCGTACACCGTCTCGTCCGGAAAAGTCCCTTCGACTCTTCGGGTGGCCGCCACACCTCCTTCGCCAGCGTCTTCGTCTACCCGGAAGTCGACGACTCCATCGAGGTCGACATCAACCCGGCCGACCTGCGCATCGACACCTTCCGCGCACAAGGAGCCGGTGGGCAGCACATCAACAAAACCGACTCCGCTGTACGAATCACCCACGGCCCCTCCGGCATCGTCGTCCAGTGCCAGAACGACCGTTCACAACACCGCAACAAGGCCGAAGCCATGGCCATGCTGAAATCACGCCTCTTTGAAGTCGAGCTCCGCAAGCGCCAGGCCGAGGCCGACAAGCTCGAAGCAGGAAAAACCGACGTGGGCTGGGGCCACCAGATCCGCTCCTATGTGCTGGACCAAAGCCGCATCAAGGATTTGCGAACCCATGTGGAAATATCCAACACACAAAAAGTTCTCGACGGCGACCTGGACACCTTCATCGAAGCCAGCCTGAAACAGGGCATCTGAATTTTCGGGTGCTTGGCCAGGATGCGCCAACCCGCTGACGGCAGATGTGCGCCGTCCGCCCCTGGGGGCAAATTTTATGGTTAGGGCGTTGCGGAGCGTGAAGGGCAGCCACCATGTTTTTCGCCACCCGACGAAGCCCGGTCACATCAGCGTATCGCACCCCATGCAGCCCGCAAAAGCCTGCGGTTCAGGCATGTCGGTTTCCGGGTCAATGAATTACTCAGCCATTCCTTGACCCGGGTTCCCTCAAAAATCGTAGACCACATCGACACCCAGGGTACGCGGCTCGCCGAATTGCGCGCTGACGGGTGTCAGGTCAGAAGTCGCCAGCGCGTACTTCCTGTCCGCCAGATTTTTTCCCCACAGGGCTACGCGCAGGCTGCCCCGTGACAAGGGAATTTCGCCAAGCTGGATGCGGCCATTCCAGACGCCATATCCGCTGGTATGGGTATTGCTCTTCGGCCCGGAATAAAACTCGCCCTGCCATTTGTAGTCGAGGCTGGCACTGATGCGGCCGGCACTCGTGCGATCGCCCTGGTAGCGCAGGCCGAGCCCGCCTTGCGCCCTGGGCGCATTGGGCATGTGCCGCAAGGCGGCAACGTCGACGCCTTGCGCGTTGTCGATATAGCTGTCCAGTTTCGCATCGAGCCAGGTGTAGAAGAAATTGCCCATCCAGCCCTGGGCGAGGCGCGCGGTGAGTTCCAGCTCCATCCCTTTTGTGGTGGCCTTGCCCGCATTGAGCGTGTCTGTGAAAAAGGCCGGAACACGCGCCTGGTCAACCTGCAGGTTGGCGTATTTATTGACGAAAGCCGCCGCATTGACGCGCAGTTTTTTATCGAGCAGATCAGCCTTCAGGCCAAGCTCAGTGGAACGCACATCTTCCTGGTTGAAGCCGTTGCCAAAACCGGCAATGGTGCTGCGCGTATTGAATCCCCCGGCGCGATAGCCATTGGCGATCTTGGCATAAGCGTTGATGTCATCGGTAAAGACATAATCCGCCGTGTAAGTCGGGGTAAATTTCCTGAAGGATTTGCTGCCGGCCACGACCCGGCCATTGGAAGCCGGATCAAAACTGCTGAACACAAAGCTTTTTGTTGCGGAACGTTCATCTCTTGTTTCGCGAACCCCCAGTGTCAGACGCAAACGATCCTCCAGCACCGGAGGCTTCCAGCTTGCCTGTCCATAAAGCGCGGTGGATTTCGATTCTGCCCTGACCACCCAGGAATCCGTGAGAGGCACTGCCGGGAAGCGGGAGACCATGGCCTCGTTGCCGCTCTCACGATAGAAAAAGACCCCGGCGACATACTCGATGCGCTTGTCCAGTGCCGAGCCGATGGCCTGAAATTCCTGCGACTGCTGATCCTGGGACTGGTCACCGATTTGCGTGAAGCTGTCGATGTAATCCTGATGGACATGGTTTTTCATGTCACGGCTGGACGTGATCGACTTGAGCACGAGATCACCGGCATTCCAGGTGAGGGTGAGATTTTGCCCATCCACCTTGGTCTGGCCAGGAGACAGGCCGATTCTCGCCGGTGCGGAATCCTGACGCTCACCCACAAAAGCCGTCGGCCCCACCATCCGCTGGAAGAACACATTACCGTAAGTCACTTTGGAGTGGTCCAGACTGAAGTCTGCAGTGAAATTCTCACTTGCCAGCAGACGCAAGGCCCACCTTGCTGCCTCCTTGTCATCCTCGTTGAAATTGATCTGGTTGGGCATCGTGGTGTTTGTGTTCTTCACCCAGCCGGAATTTGAGGATCGCATGTAGGCCAGGCGGGTAAACAACGTGTCACTGAGCGGCACATTCAGGCGCGTCTTGCTGGCAAAGAGATTACGGCTTCCCGCCGTCAGCCCCTGCTGGAAAGAGAATCCCTTTTCCGGCTTGACGGTGATGAAATTGATCGCGCCACTACTCGTATTCCGCCCGTAGAGCGTGCCTTGCGGGCCACGCAGAAGCTCGATCCGCTCAAGATCCGCCACATCAGCCGCAAGACCGACGCCACGGCCCACGGGAACCCCGTCGACATAAATTCCAAAGGCGTTGTCCTTGGTCGTTTGCGAATCCAGGTTACCCATGCCACGAATCGAAAGATTGGGAGCGGCGCGATTCCCCGTGAAAGGCACGATGCTCAGGGAAGGCAGCTTGCCGGCCAGATCCAGAAGATTGTCGATACGCTGGGTTTCAAGTTCACGCGTCGTAATGGCCGTAATGGCAATCGGCGTTTTCTGCAGGAGCTCCCTGCGCTTTTGCGCGGTAACGACGATCTCTTCGAGCTTCTCCGTCGCCGCACCATCCGCCTTTGTCTGTGGCATCTGCTGCGCCAGGCTCAAGCCGCTCATGCTGGCCAGGGCCAGACTGACCGCCATCGGCAACGTGGCACACCGGATATGAACAGTGTCGCCCCTTCCGCACATCACGCTGCGGACACAGCCATGCATTGTCATCGACATACGCCCTCCCTTGTATCTGTCTGTAGTCTATCCCTGACTACTCGCGGCATACTAAACCCGATTTCCGGCAAGTGTCCAATCTTCTTCCAAAAAACATTCACGCGGGCCAGCAAGCTGGCTGAATCCGG
>CAZFPI010000108.1:0-7875 GCA_964521075.1 uncultured Sterolibacterium sp. | reverse complement strand
TCCACAATCCACGATCTCTGTAGGGGCGAAATATCTTTCGCCCGGGGTGGCTCTGACGCGCGCTGAAATTTCCTGTAACGCTCAGATCACTTCAAAGGTGCAGCGGTCGTAGTCTGTGCCACTTTCTATGCGGCTGGTCAGGCGGATTGTCCGGTTACCGTATTCGGTGGTGACTTCGACGACGTGCCCCGGCTGGAACCAGGCGGGGGGAGTGAGCACACTGGCGGTTTCCCCCAGTCCTTCGATCAGGGGCAGCATGAATCCTCGGCAGTGCTGGGCCTTGATGGAGCCTACGCCGTGTGTGTGCAGGCTTGCCGCTTCGGGCGGGCCGGGGAGGATGTGGACGCCGGCTAGCAGGGTGTCGCGATTGCCGCTGACGGCGGCCCATTGCACCTTGCCGATCTGGAGGCTGTCGTTGCTGCTGGTACGCACGGCCACGAGCTGGGCCCGGGCGAGCCGCTTGCCCGCCTGATTCAGCGGACGCTTCAGGAGAATGTCGGTGACATTTTCGTCGAGCTCCTGCCAGTCTTCGATGGTGTATTGGTCGATTTCGGCATCTTCTTCGGCGCGACGTTTCGCTTCGTCTTGCGGCAAGGGGTTATCCGGCGAGCGGAAAACCTGCCCGGAGAAGAAGTAGTGAATGGCTTCCACACCCGCGACGACCTGGCAGGCCCCTGCGCCCCCCTTCACCACGGCACGCCGGCCTCCGCGACACCAGTCTTGATAAACCTGCCGCAGCAGAGCTTCGCATTCCGGCTGTTTGGCATCCTTGCCCAGTTTCAGGTTAACGGGAGATTCACCCTTTTCCAGTGCGGCCAGCGTCTGTTTGATGGTCAGGCGAATGCTGGCCATGTCAAACCAGCGCATTCTTTCGCTGGCAAGCGGGTGTGCCTTGAACATGCCGGCTTCTTCACCGGCGACATCGACCCCCAGTGGCGGGGTGCGCCGGTCAGTGGGAGGGGTGGGAAGCACCGGGACTTTGTGCGACCAGAGCTTGGCCCAGTAGGTGACCTGGATGATCTGGGCGGGATTGAGTTCGAGCGGGTTGGCAGCAGCAAGCAGCAGGGTTTCGACATAAAGTGCGGAAACCGAGGTAACGAACTGGGGGCGCAGCGGGTCGTCGATGGTCAGCTGGGTAAGCCGCAGCTGCTCCAGCACACGCCAGATGCGATGCAAACGCCCCCAGAATTCCGGCAGGGGCAGCATGGCGCCCCGGCAGTCGTCGAGATAGGAGGAAAAAAGGGATGCCAGCACACGCGCCGCCGAGAGGGCTATCTGCCGGCGGCTGTCATCCGAGGCTGCGTTGGGGCTGTCGATGAGCGATTGCAGGCAGTGGGTATAGCCTACTTCGAGAGCCAGCCAGAGTGCCTGACAGGTGTCGAAAGCGGCCTGTTCCGGCGGGGCCAGGGGGAGCGGCCGCGAGGTAAAGCGGATCGAGCATTCAAAATGCACTGCGTAGATCGGCTCGCGCAGCAGTTCCAGTACCTTGAAGCGTTCTTCCACGGACAAACCAAAGCGGTTGAGCAGGTTCATCTGCCGCAGCAGCATGGCCTGAACCTGGCGGGCGTTCGTCGATGTTGCCTCGGAAAGCCACTTCCGGCACGAAGCCGCGTCAACGAAGGCAGGCGGTTGTTCGCGCGTCAGCTGCGGCAGTTCCAGTCCGGACAGGGAGAGTGTCATCGTGGGTAAAAAAATCGTTCAGACAGTCTGCGGCTGGGTATCGAAACCCAAGGCAGGATCGCGATATTAACGCAAGGCAGGCATGGGCGACAATGATCCCGGAATGTTTCCGGCACGATGAAAATGCCCTGAAAATGAACGTCAGATGCGTTTCTGGCGAGCCTTGGTGGCTGCCGCTTCTGGAAAATAGACCCGACTGACGGTAAAGTAATGCCTTCCGGCTTGGCGAGGCGGGCCCTCTCGTGACACTCGCTTCGGATTTATCCATCCTTTTTCTCTCAGGGGAACATCAAGATGAAATTCGCACTGGCCGCTTGCGGCATGGACAACTACCCGCCCGCGATGGCTCCGTGGGAACCCCACGCTGGCCGCGAGGAAATCCTGCGCTTCGCCAAAAAGGCCGACAGCCTCTCCTGGGACTGGCTGACCATCCCCGAGCATCTCGTCATGCCCACGGCCATGGCCGAACACATGGGTACACGTTTCGTCGAAGGCATTACCGCCGCCTCCGTGCTGATGGGGGCTACCGAACGCATCCACATGCTGACCTTCGTACTGGTGCTGCCTTATCGCCACCCGCTGCTGCTGGCCAAGCAGATCGCGACCATGGAATTCATCGGCGGTGGCCGATTCACCCTGGGCACGGCGGTGGGCCATCTGCAACATGAATTCGACTGCCTCAATGTCCCCTTCGAAAAACGCGGCCCGATGGCCGATGAATACATCGCAGCACTGAAGGAAGCCTGGACCGCCGACAAGCCGAATTTCAACGGCGAATATGTCAAGTTCAGCGATGTCATCATCGAACCCAAGCCTGTTCAAAAACCGCACCCACCCATCTTTATTGGCGGTAATTCCAAGCCGGCCATGCGCCGCGCGGCCAAGCTGGGCGATGGCTGGATTCCATGGCTCGTCACCGCCGCCGATCTGCCGGACTGCATCAAATACATGAAGAGCCTGCCTGAATTCGAGGCCAAGAAAGACACCTTCGAATTCATGTGCACGACCACGGCCTACAACGTGAACGACGCCCACATCGACAAGGGCGAAACGCACATTTCCGCCGACCGTGACAGCGTGCTGCGCGAAGTCGAATCGCTGCAGAAGGCCGGGGCGACTTCCGTCCAGGTTCGTCCGCCGCGCCTGCCGACCTTCGAAGCCTGCCTCGAATGGATCGAGTGGTATGACAAGGAAATCATCCCGCAATTCCGTTGATCGAACGCCGCTGCGCCGCCTGTTTTCTCCGGTGGTGCAGCGGTTTGCGGCATCAGCCATCCCCCAAAACGAAAGCCCATCATGGCCGAAGATTACAAGTACCTGAAATACCGACTCGAAGAAAATGTCGGCATCATCACGCTGAACCGTCCGGACAAACTCAATGCCGTGAGCTGGGAGCTGGCCGAAGAACTCGCCGCCCTGCTGCTCAAGCTGCGCTACCAGGACGAGGCACGCACCCTGCTCCTGACGGGCGAAGGCCGGGCTTTCTGTGCGGGGGGAGATGTCGATTTCCTCTCCGGTGATGGCGACCGGCCCATGCCCGGAACATCCTCCGCCGACCGTCCCATCCCGCGCACGCAGCGCAAGTCGCCCGGCGGCCCCTTCTTTGAAGTGATGCGCCAGCTGGTGCAAGTCGACAAGCCGGTCATCGCTGCCATCCACGGCCCCGCTGTCGGCGCGGGCCTGGCCTACGCGCTCGCCTGCGACCGCCGCTTTGCCGATACCACGACAAAAATGTCCGCCATTTTCACCAACGTCGGCGTCGCCCCCGACTGCGGCATGTCCTACTTCCTGCCGCGCATCGTCGGCTTCTCGAACGCCTTGATGATGGTGGAAACCGCCAAGGTCTTCAAGGCCGAGGAGTGCAAGGAGCTGGGCCTCATCGACGAGCTCGTGCCAGAAGGCAAGGATTTCGAAGCGGCTTTCGAATACGCCCGCATGCTGGCGCAACGGGCCAGTGTCGCCGTCGATGCCGCACGTCGCCTGATTCACATGTCGCAATACATGACGCTCGATGAAATCCTCGAATTCGAAGGAGCCATCGGTGTCTGTGTGGCGGGCAGCGCCGATGCCAAGGAGGGGACAACGGCCTTCCTGGAGAAGCGCAAGCCTGTTTATCGCGGCGTCTGAGGCCGTCCTCCAAACCGGCCTGCACCAAAAATACGAATGAGCGTGCGCGAAACACCAACGCCTCGCCCCACCCGGAAGCGGGCTGCCGCTGAAACGGCAGCCCCGCCTCCCCTTTTACCCTTGTCGTTTGAGCAATTCAGCGCGCTGATCGGGCAGCTCTATGAAGGCCCGCTCGAAGATGTGCCCTGGGCCACGGCCATGCGGCAGGTACGCCAGTATCTGGATGCCAACTGGGTCACGCTGATCCTTCGCCCGGCCTCCGTGAACCAGCAGGCGATTCTGGTTCGCGCCAGCGAGCATGGCGAAGACCTTTATGGCGCGGCCTACAACCAGTTCCAGATGTTTTCGCTGGATCCTTTCGTCGGCCTGCCGCCAGACAAGGTGTTGTCGATCGACGAAATGGTCGATGTCCGGAAATGGACCAGCGGCGAGTTTTACAAGCAGTTCATCGAACCCAACGATATTCGCTACATCATCGGTGCAGACATCCGCATCGAAGGTGGCGGTGAATGCCGCCTGCGTATCACCCGTTCCTCGAAGGGACGGGAATTCACCGCCGAGGACAAGGCTTTCTGCGGCCAGCTTTTG
Organism: uncultured Sterolibacterium sp.; assembly: GCA_964521075.1. Taxonomy (GTDB): domain Bacteria; phylum Pseudomonadota; class Gammaproteobacteria; order Burkholderiales; family Rhodocyclaceae; genus Sterolibacterium. Next base: position 3,480 of record CAZFPI010000108.1, on the reverse strand, counting down.
CCGCACTTGCGCCGCTCGGTCAAGCTGCGCTCCCGCGTCGACGGCATCGAATCCGAACGGCGGCTTTATGCCGTGGCGATGGACAGGATGCAAATCGGCACGGTCGTCCTCAACGAACTTGGCATGGTCGTCCGCAGCAACGGCGTGGCGGAATCCATCCTGGGCGAAAAAGACGGAGTGCAGGTCGTCAAGGGACGGCTGCGCGCGGAATACGCGCTGGAAGACCGCGAATTGCAGCGGCTCATCAAAAGCAGCCTGACCCATGCCACAGGCTCTTCGCCCGCCGTCACGGAAGCCATTTCGCTCACACGCCCTTCCGGGCAACCCAAGCTGGGGGTGCTGGTTCGCTCGATCCCCTGCAACGAGCTTTCGGAGGGCAACGACTGGCCGCAAGTCGCCGTATTCATCCGCGACCCGCGCCACCAGCCGGCTCCTTCACACGAGCTGGTACGCCGCCTGTTCGGCTTCACCTCCGCCGAAGTGGCTCTCGCCCTCTTGCTGACGAATGGCCTGACGCTGGATGAAGCAGCTACCGAGCTCAATATCCGAAAAAACACCGCGCGCGCGCATCTACGCTCCATCTTCTCGAAAACAGGCGTAACCCGCCAGACCATGCTCGTCCGCCTGCTGCTCAACAGCGTGGCCTCCGTCAGCTAGGGAAACACGGATTGATCCAACACTCCTCGCTCATCAGTCACTCATCACTCCGGCGAGAATCAATCACTCAATCACCCCCCTTAACCGGCCTATAATCCTCCGCTTTCATCTGCGCGGAGTACGTCCATGAGCATTTTCAAACACCACGTTTTCTTCTGTACCAATCAACGCGACCCTGGCATCGTCTGCTGCGGCGCGCGCGGCGCGGATGAACTGCGAAACTATGCCAAGGATCGCATCAAGGCACTGGGCCTGAACGAAGGCGGCCCCGAGAAGAAAATCCGCATCAACTCCGCAGGCTGTCTCGACCGCTGCGACAACGGCCCGGTGCTAGTCGTCTACCCCGAAGGCACCTGGTACACCTACCTCGACAAGGAAGATATCGATGAAATCATCGATTCTCACCTGGCCGGCGGAAAAGTCGTCGAACGTCTCAAGATTTAACGCCGCAAGCCCATGACAGAATCCTGGCTGCTCGACGGGCCGGACGGACGGATCGAAACCTTTGTCGACGTTCTGGAAGGCGCGCGCGGCATCGCGCTGATCGCGCATCCCCACCCGCTCTTCGGTGGCACGGCGGACAACAAGGTGGTGACCACACTCGCACGTGCACTGCGCGGCCTGGGTTACATCACCCTGCGCCCCAGCTTCCGGGGCGTAGGCGGCAGCGAGGGCGAGCACGACCACGGCCAGGCCGAAACGGCTGATCTGCGCTTTCTCCACGACGCCGCCCACCACCGCTTCGGCCCCTTGCCTGTCGTGCTGGCCGGTTTCTCCTTCGGTGCGTATGTCATCACCCGCCTGGCCCGGGAGCTGGCAGCAGAAGGCCAGCCTGCCGAGCGGCTGATTCTGGTGGGAACGGCAGCAGGCTACGTCGAGGGGGCGCGCACTTACGTCACGGAAGCCGTTGCCCCGGATACGATCGTCATCCATGGCTTTGCCGACACCACCGTGCCGCTCGCCAATGTCATGGCCTGGGCAGAACCGCTGGAACTGCCCGTCACCGTCATCCCCGGCGCGGATCATTTCTTTCACCGCAAGCTGCACATCCTCCGCAACATCATCCACGCCGCATGGGCCCGCTGACCGTCGAAGGACTACGAAAATCCTTTGCAGGCCGTGAAGTCGTGGCCGGCATCGGTTTTTCCCTGCGGCGCGGCGAATGCTATGGCCTGCTCGGGCCCAATGGTGCTGGCAAAACCACCACGCTGCGCTGCTGTCTGGGGCTGACCACACCGGATGCCGGCACGATCCATCTGGCCGGCGAACCCGTGCCGGAACGCGCCCGCGAGGCGCGCGCCCGTGTCGGTGTCGTGCCGCAGTTCGACAACCTCGACCCGGATTTCAGCATCGCTGAAAACCTGCAGGTCTTTGGCCGGTATTTTGGGCTGAGCGATGCGGAATCACGTCGCCGGATTCCCGCGCTCCTCGATTTCGCTGGCCTCTCCGGCAAGGAAAACGCACCGCTGGCCAGCCTCTCCGGCGGAATGAAACGGCGGCTCACCCTTGCCCGCGCGCTCATCAATGACCCGGATCTTCTCCTGCTCGACGAACCCACAACAGGCCTTGACCCCCAGGCCCGCCATTTGATCTGGGAACGCCTCAAACGTCTCATGCAGCAGGGCAAGACCATCCTCCTGACAACGCACTTCATGGATGAAGCCGAACGTCTGTGCCACCGCCTGGCCATCCTCGATGCCGGGCGTATCGTGGCCGAAGGAGCTCCCCACGAACTCATCGCCGGACACATCGAACCGCAAGTGATCGAAATCTACGGCGAAAACGCCCCGGCCTGGGCACAGCAGCATGCAAATGGCCTGGCCGCGCGGATCGAACCCAGCGGGGAAACCGCCTTTTGCTATGCCGACGAATCCCGGGTGGCCCCCTTGCTGGCGGCCTGCGCCCAAACCCCCGGCCTGCGCGCGCTGCACCGGCGCGCCAATCTCGAAGACGTTTTCCTCAAGCTCACTGGCCGCGAACTGCGCGACTGACGACACGAATGTCTTTCCACACGCACCTCCCCCGATTTTCCTTTCGCGCCATCGCCGTGTGGCGGCGAAATTTCCTTGTCTGGCGCAAGATGGCGGCAACGTCGATCCTGGGGAATCTGGCCGATCCGATGATTTACCTGTTTGGGCTGGGCTATGGCCTGGGGCGTCTGCTACCGGAAATCGGCGGCGTCAGCTACATCGTTTTTCTGGCCAGCGGCACGGTCTGCTCCAGCACCATGAACGCCGCCTCCTTCGAAGCACTTTACTCGGGCTTCTCACGCATGCATGTGCAAAAAACCTGGGAAGCCATCCTGAATGCTCCGCTCTCGCTCGATGACGTTCTGGCGGGCGAATGCCTCTGGGCGGCCTCCAAGGCAACGCTGTCGGGCTGCGCCATCCTGCTCGTCGTTCTCCTCCTGGGGCTGGTTTCTTCGCCGCTCGCCCTCTGGGCCGTGCCCGTCATTTTCCTGACCGGCCTGGCTTTCGCAGCCCTGGGGCTGATCATCACCGCCCTGGCAAAGTCTTATGATTTTTTCATGTATTACTTCACGCTCTTCGTCACCCCGATGACCTTGATGTGTGGCGTGTTTTACCCGGTCGAACAGCTCCCCGCCGGCCTGCAGACCTTCGCCCGCCTGCTCCCGCTCTCGCATGCCATCCAGCTGGTAAGGCCGCTCCTGCAAGGCCATGCCCCACAGGATATTTTCCTGCATGCCGGTGCCCTGCTGCTGACCGCCCTGCTAGCCTACTGGGCCGCGCTGCTACTGGTGCGGCGACGGTTACTGAAATGAGGTATGGCCTCAAACACAGCAATGCAAAAATTCAAATTCAT
>CAZFPI010000107.1:0-7970 GCA_964521075.1 uncultured Sterolibacterium sp. | reverse complement strand
TTGGAATGATGGGATCAATTGCTCGTTGCGCTTCGATCACTGAACGAAATCGCGGTTTGAGGGGGGGGCAAGACCCTGGGCCAGACTTTGGAGATATGCAATGGAAGCATCGTCGTCTGCCCACCCGGCTGCTGGCTACAGGGCGAATAATGATTCGCCCCTACAGTCTCCTGCTACTTTCTCTCTGGGCTAAGCCTTCAATACGGTGACCATGCTGGCTTTTAGCAACTTGCGAAAGCCTTTATCGAAGGTCACCAGGTGTAGGTGGTGGTGTTTGGCTGCAGCAGCAATCCAGGCATCGGGAATTGCGTTACCGCTTAAGTTGCGTTCTGCACAAAGCCTTTCAAATTCGTGCCACTCGTTGCCCAGGGCGGGCAGAACGACTCCGGGTGAGGCCATGACTGCGCGTAAAAATCCAAGTGCTGCATCCAGCGGAGTCGGCTCGATAAATACCCTCGGGTGCGTCACCAAACGCAAAAAACCGGATGCCACCATGGGCAAGATGGCCAGTGAATAGCCATCGCTACTTTTGAGCAGTGCATCTTCCAGCCAGATACGGGCTGGTTCGTGGTGCGGGTGATCCTGGCGCGAGGCGGCAACCATGATGTTGACATCCGGCGTCATCGATTCAGATCCGTCTCATCTGCAGCATCGAGCAAGGCGCGCTGGCTTAGTGTGTCGCGTATTTTCGGGTGCAAGCCGCCACGGCCGGCAAAGACCGGCAGGGAAGGGCTGGTTTTTGGAAGCAGCGCGACTTGCGCCTTTCGCAAACGCAAAGACAGGCTTTCCTCGATCAAGCGGGTGAGGCTGATTTGTTCTTGAGCGGCAATTGATTTGGCCTGAGATAGCAAAGTATCGTTAATATCCAGTGTCGTTCGCATGATTCACCCTTGAGCAATGTTGAACAATGCAGATTTCTGCATATTCTATCATCAGGCGTTACCTTGCGTATGTGGCTGGTGTGGGTGGGGTCAGGTACCGTCTTGTAACCCTGCATTCTCCTTCGCCCGTTCATCAATTATGCGCACTACGCTCAGAGCCGCAACGAACCTGTAGTGAGCTATACCCCATCCGTGTCGCCAACCGTCTTCCGCTCAGGTCAGTTCAGGTTCTTCTTTTTTTCGAGAGAGGGTCCACGTGGCCCATCCTGAAGGCGAGGCAAAGTTTTGGCTTATGCGGACTGTCAAGATTGCTTCGTCACATGGCTTGAGTCAGCCTCAGCTAACTGCAGCGCAGCAGCTCATTCAGGATCATTTGGGAGGAATAAAGGATGCCTGGCTTGAACACTTTGGCCCCTGAAGACATTAGATTAGTCGGCATGCTTGCCCAGTGTTTTTCCTGAAGGTGCTTTTCAGCAACCAAGTCTGGCGAAAGCGTCGATGACTTCCTGCGGGGCTTGCACCAGTTCGATCAGCACACCTTCGCCAGCGATCGGAAACTGCTCGTTGGCCTTCGGGTGCAAGAAGGTGATGTCGTAACCGGCAGCACCTTTGCGGATGCCGCCGGGTGCGAAGCGCACGCCTTGTGCTGTCAGCCATTCGACGGCGACCGGGAGTTTGTCTACCCACAGGCCGACGTGGTTGAGCGGCGGCTCATGCACGGCGGGCTTTTTGGCGGCATCGAGCGGCTGCATCAGGTCGACTTCGACCTTGAACGGGCCGCTGCCCAGGGCGGTGATGTCCTCGTCGACGTTTTCCTTTTCGCTCACGAAATTGCCTGTGACCGTGAGACCGAACATGTCGACCCACAGGCGGCGCAGCCGGTCTTTGGATGGGCCGCCGACGGCGATCTGCTGGATGCCGAGAATCTTGAAAGGGCGTTGTGTGGTTGTGGTATTGCTCATGTTTTCTCGCTCCTGCGTAAAAGTAGATAAAGACCTGCCAGCATCATCGGCACACTCAGCCATTGCCCCATGCTGACGAGATAGCTGTGACCGAAGATGCCAACATCCGGCTCGCGGAAGTATTCGCCGATGAAACGGAAGAATCCGTAGCCCAGCATGAATGCGCCGGAAACTTGCCCTACGCGCCGGGGGCGCAGGGCGTAGATCCAGAGCAGAACGAACAGCAGCAATCCTTCCAGACCAGCCTGATAAAGTTGGGAGGGGTGGCGGGGCAGTTGATCCACGTGGGGGAATATCATGGCCCAGGGCAGGGCAGGGTCTGCCGGTCGGCCCCAAAGCTCGGCGTTGATGAAGTTGCCAATGCGCCCGGCGGCCAGGCCCAGCGGGACGAGTGGTACTACGAAGTCAGTCACGCGAAGCACGGCCATTTTTTTGCGCCATGCAAAGAGGGCGTTGGCGATAAGCACGCCGAGAAAGCCGCCGTGAAAGCTCATGCCTCCCTTCCAGATCGCCAGGATTTCCTGTGGATGTGCCCAAAAATACTGTGGCTCGTAGAAGAGTACTTGCCCAAGACGCCCGCCGAGGATGACGCCGAATACGCCAATGAAGAGCATGTCATCGACATCCTGGGACGAAAACCCCAGAGCCGGGAAGCGTTTTGCCCGCCAGGTCCCCAGAGCAAGAAAGGAGAGGAAGGCCACGAGGTACATCAGGCCATACCAATGCACGGAGAGCGGCCCGAGCTTGATGGCAATGGGGTCAATCTGTGGGTGGATGAGCATGGAGGCGTGCTGTCTGGGCTAAAATCGGCATTCTAACTGACCCTCTGATTGCCTCGCACCGCCTCTGGAGATTGCTATGCCCGAATACCGCTCCCGTACTTCCACCCACGGCCGTAATATGGCCGGAGCCCGCGCGCTGTGGCGTGCTACGGGCGTCAGGGAAAACGATTTCGGCAAGCCGATCATTGCCGTGGTGAATTCCTTTACCCAGTTCGTGCCTGGTCACGTTCATCTGAAAGATCTTGGCCAGCTGGTGGCCCGGGAGATCGAGGCGGCGGGCGGTATCGCCAAGGAATTTAATACCATCGCTGTGGATGACGGTATCGCCATGGGCCATGCTGGCATGCTTTATTCGCTGCCTTCCCGCGAGTTGATCGCCGATTCGGTCGAGTACATGGTCAATGCCCATTGCGCTGATGCCATGGTCTGCATCTCGAATTGCGACAAGATCACGCCGGGCATGCTGATGGCCGCCATGCGTCTGAATATCCCCGCTATTTTCGTCTCCGGCGGGCCGATGGAAGCCGGCAAGGTGAAATGGCATGACCGCATCATCGCCGTCGACCTGATCGACGCCATCATCAAGGCGGCCGACGATGCCGTGACCGATGCGGAAGTCGATGACTTCGAGCGTTCCGCCTGTCCGACCTGTGGCTCCTGTTCCGGGATGTTTACAGCGAATTCCATGAATTGCCTGACCGAAGCCATGGGCTTGTCGCTGCCGGGCAATGGCTCCTTGCTGGCCACCCATGCCGACCGGAAACAGCTTTTCCTCAAGGCGGGCCGGATCATCGTCGATATGTGCCAGCGTTACTACCAGCAGGATGATGCCAGTGTATTGCCGCGTTCGATCGCCAGCTTCAAGGCTTTCGAGAATGCCATCACCCTGGATGTGGCGATGGGTGGTTCGACCAATACCGTGCTGCATCTGCTTGCCGCCGCGCGGGAAGCGCAGGTCGATTTCACCATGAAGGACATCGACGCCATCTCGCGCCGCGTGCCCTGTCTGGCCAAGGTGGCTCCGGCCACGCAGGATTACCACATGGAAGACGTGCACCGCGCCGGGGGCATCATGGCCATTCTGGGCGAGCTCGATCGTGGCGGCCTGCTGCATACCGATGTGCCGACGGTGCACACCAAAACCCTGGCCGAGGCATTGCAAACCTGGGATGTGCTGCGCGCTCACGACAACGCTATTTTTGATTTCTACCGCGCGGCGCCAGGCGGCATCCCGACACAAACTGCTTTTTCGCAGGAGAGGCGTTTTTCGGAGCTCGATCTCGACCGCACGAAAGGCTGCATCCGCGACATCGCCAATGCCTACACGAAGGAGGGCGGGCTGGCCGTGCTGTTTGGAAACATTGCCGAGAAAGGCTGTATCGTCAAGACTGCCGGCGTGGATGAAAGCGTCTGGAAATTTACCGGCCGCGCACGTGTCTATGAAAGCCAGGACGATGCCGTTGCAGGGATTCTTGAAGGGGAAGTCGGGGCGGGGGATGTCGTCGTCATTCGCTACGAAGGCCCCAAGGGGGGGCCGGGCATGCAGGAAATGCTCTACCCGACGTCTTACCTGAAATCCCGGGGGCTGGGCAAGGCTTGTGCGTTGCTCACTGATGGCCGTTTCTCCGGGGGGACTTCCGGGCTGTCCATTGGCCATGTTTCTCCCGAAGCTGCCGCTGGTGGGGCCATCGGCCTGATCGAAAATGGCGACGAAATCGAGATCGACATTCCGGCGCGGCGCATTCACCTCAAGCTCACTTACATCGAGCTGTCGCAACGCCGGCAGATCATGGAAGAGAAGGGGGTGGCGGCCTGGCGTCCTGCCAGCCGCCAGCGTCAGGTTTCTGCCGCGCTGCAGGTTTATGCGGCAACCACGACCTGCGCCGATAGTGGCGCGGTGCGTGACGTGACACAGCTGACGCAGCTGCAGAAACGTTCCTGAGAAAAAACTCGTCCGGTGTGTGAAGAGGCAAGCCTCCTCGCGCACCGGGTATGTGCTTGCCGCCCGTTGCCTCAGTCCTTCGGCACGGTTTCCCTGAAGGCGGGACGCTGCATGAGCCGGTCGTAGAGCCGGGCGAGGTTCTCGTGGCTGTTGCGCCAGTCGATGTCTGGATGCCGAAAGGTGACGTAGCCCAGAGCACACCCGACGGCAATGTCGGCCAGTGTCATGGCGTTACCATGACACCATTCTCCCTCGGCCAGATCGCTGGACATGGCCTGCAGGCCCGCTACGACCTTGCCGCGCTGACGGTCGATCCATGAGGCACTGCGCTCGCCTGCCGGGCGGCGGTTTTCCAGCAGGGCAGCGGCGGCTGCATCGCCCACGCCATCGGCCAGAGCTTCCCAACGCTTGACCTGAATATGATCCCGACCATCTGCCGGGATGAGTCGCTTGTTGGGCGAGATCCGATCCAGATACTCGACGATGACGCGCGAATCGTAAAGGGTGCTCTCGTCCTCCAGCAACAGAACGGGAACCTTCCCCAGCGGGTTGTATTTTGTCACCGCGCTGTTTTCCACCCAGGGAGATTCGAGGATGAATTCGCACTCGATTTTTTTTTCCAGCAGTACCACGCGTACCTTGCGGACATAGGGGCTGGTCAATGAGCCGATCAACTTCATTTTTACTTACCAATATTGAATGCGGCGAGCCGGAAATTATGCGGTATCCGCAATACAAGTTCAAGGATATCGCCCAGAAAATGAACCCGTCTGCTTCCTTCAACCCCGTAGCTTTCGCCAGCCATGATGCAACAGTGCCACCGCACCTCCGGCAAGTGCGCCGACCAGGGTCGAAATCAACAGGCCAACGAAGGTGGCAAAAAAACCAGCCTGTGCGGCCCAATGCTCCAGTGCCGGAACCGCATGAGACAAAATCCCGCCGCCCACCGCCAGCATGGCGATCGTTCCCAGATAAGAGAGGGCGACGAGAACCTTGGGCATCAGATTGACAAGCCCCCGCCCCAGTTTCTGCAAGAACGGCTGGCGACGACGCAGACCACGCGCCAGAAGAAGCAGGCCCATATCGTCCATTTTCACGATCAGGGCGACCGTTCCATAAACCCCGGCAGTAATCCCCAGTGCAACGATAACCAGCGCAATGGCCTGCTGAAACAACGGCGTTTCCAGCATTGTGCCCAGTGCAATCACCACGATTTCAGCGGAAAGCACGGCGTCGGTGCGAATTGCCGCCCGGACTTTCTCCTTTTCAAGCTCATCTGGGCTGCGAACAGGCTCCGTGACATCCAGAGAATGTGCATGGGGAAAAAACTTTTCCAGCAAACCTTCAACGCCCTCGAAACAAAGAAAAAGCCCGCCAGCAAACAATAGTGGCGGAATGAGCCAGGCCGCATAAACCGAAAGGGCCAGGGCCAATGGAATCAGGATCGCCTTGTTGATGAGCGAGCCCAGGGCAATTCGCGCGACAACCGGCAGCTCACGCGAAGCATGCAATCCCCCCGCATACTGTGGCATGGCCGCCGCATCATCGACCACCACCCCAGCCGATTTGGCCGTGGCCACCTTGGCTGTGCTCCCCACATCGTCGAGCGAAGTTGCAGCCATCCGCTGGGCGGAAAGAGCCGCATCATCGAGCGACGCCCCGATGACCTTGAGAATCGCAGCAACGTCATAAGCCATGCAAAATCTCCATCACATCAAGAAAAACGCTTGCAAAGTGCGGGTTGGGTTGAATTACTGGAACTGGATGAAAAAACCGCCCCGCCCTTCGGGCACCCGCTCCCCTTCGGGGATTCCATTCGGTCACAGGAGGGGAATTGTAGGGGGTTCGATTGCCGCCTGCGCTTCGTACAGTCCTTCGGGCAGCCTTCCAAAGAACGTATACCCGAAGGGCGGGGTGGTCTCCCTCCCGGAGGCTTCTGAAGAATTGAGCGAAGCGGATTCATGGCTGGGCAACATGACGCTTGGGGGGGGGCTCATAAACCACCCCGTCCGCCTACGGCGGCCACCCCTCCAATGGAGGGGAATAAAAACCGCTGTCATGGCCGCCCTGGCACTCAACCGACGGCAGCCACCCGTTCCACCTACCCGCTTCATGCCCACCTACGGTTACCCATTGGAAAATCCCCCAACCTCTGAAGGCATCCCCAAGGGGCGGGGTATTCCCCTCCCTCGGAGGGGTGCCCGAAGGGCGGGGTGGTGGGGTAATTCCCCTCCTCCGGAGTGGCATCCGAAAGGCGGGGTGGTGGGGTAATTCCCCTCCTCCGGAGTGGCATCCGAAAGGCGGGGTGGTGGGGTAATTCCTCTCCCCCGGAGTGGCATCCGAAAGGCGGGGTATTCCCCTCCCTCGGAGGGGTGCCCGAAGGGCGGGGTGGTCAGGGGTTACCTCCGGCAAGAACCTCATGATTTCGCAGATACGCCAGAACGCCTTCCATGTTTTGGAGAATGTCCTTCGCAAGAATCCGGATCACGACCAAGCCAAGGCTTTCCAGATAGGCGTCCCGTTGCGCGTCGTATTCTTCGCGTCCTTCATGCGAACAGCCATCCGCTTCGATGACAACTTTCCTTTCCGCACAGAAAAAATCAACGATGTAATCACCGATGATTTTCTGCCGATCAAAATCCAGCCCGTTGAGTTGGTTTTTCTTGAGCTGATTCCACAGCAAGGCTTCATGAAGAAGCCCCGACTTGCGTAGCATTCTGGCGCGTTCTTTCAAGGCGGGGTTGTAGGGTAGAGATAGGTAGTTTCGGGTAGCTCTCATGCACCACCCCGCCCTTCGGGCACCCCTCTCCCCTCCGGGGATGCCCTTCGGTCAAAGGAGGGGAATTGTCGGGAACCTTGTCGTTTCTGGGTTCTGTTCAAGGCTGGTTCCTTGTTCAAAGGCTCGTTTGATGCCTTTTCTGTTCGTTGATTTGTCGGATGAAATGAAACATCCCAACCCCCCAACCGAAGCTCCAATTCCCCTCCCCTGGAGGGGTGCCCGAAGGGCGGGGTGGTGAGATTCTCCTCCGATAAAGAAACGGGCACGATGTTGCCACCGTGCCCGTTTTACGGATAAGCCGTGGTTCAGCTCTTCAAGGCGACCAGTACCTCGTCCAGCATTTTCTTGGCGTCGCCGAACAGCATGCGGTTGTTTTCCTTGTAGAACAAGGGGTTGTCCACACCGGCGTAGCCCGAAGCCATGCTGCGCTTCATGACGATGGAGGTCTTGGCCTTCCAGACTTCCAGCACCGGCATGCCGGCGATGGGGCTGCCCGGGTCGTCCTGCGCGGCGGGGTTCACGATGTCGTTGGCGCCGATCACCATGGCGACATCGGTCTCCGGGAAGTCGTCGTTGATTTCGTCCATTTCCATCACGATGTCGTAGGGTACCTTGGCCTCAGCC
>CAZFPI010000106.1:0-8029 GCA_964521075.1 uncultured Sterolibacterium sp. | reverse complement strand
GCGGTATTTTTCGGATTCACGATCACCGCAACTGCCTGCGCCAAGGCGCATTGTGCCATCGTCATTGTCGAAGCGGCCAGCAAGGCCGTCACCACCAGTTTCTTCGTTTTCATCTTCGCCTCGCCTGAATCAGAATACAAAATCAAGGTTCACAGTCAGCAGATTCACTGAACGATCGCCAGCATTGAATGCCGCGCTGGTGTTCGAGAACAATCCGACATTGACCGCCGGTGTCGCGGGCTTGCGGATGTGATCCATCTGCACCTTCAGTGCGAAATTGCGGTAAAAGTCGTAACGCACCCCCAGCGAAAGGCGGTTTTGCTCATTGTGCTGGTTGTATTCGTCATCCACCATATTGATGACCATCGCGGCCATATCGCTGATTCCGCCAAACCCGACAGCTGGCGAGTGAGCGGCGGGTTCCTTGGATTTGATCGAGGAATAGGCGACGTAGGGTGTGAACTTTCCGAGGCGGTATCCTCCCAGCGCGTACCAGGCATCACCATCCTGCACGACCACACCCGGCGAGCGTCGGCTCACGTATTCTGTCTGAACCAGCAATTTTCCGTTGTCATAAGCATAACCCGCGCCCATGATCCGGGCGGGTACATTGGAAAACTTCACGTTGGCGGATTCTGGCGGGTACTGCAGTGCATTGCCCAGGCCGGCGACAGACTGCCGGTACAGATCGAAGATATTGCCAACCTGATTGATGCCGAGAAAATCAAGCTTGTACTTGCTGTAACCAAAGCGGAAGGTCGAGTTGTCGATCTCGTACGTCGAATTGAACATGACGGATGAGCCGCTGACTTCGACGGGAACCGACAGACGCAGCTTGGCACGCCCGCCTGTTACCTGTGCCGAGAGAATGCCGCCACCCAGGGCTACACGTCCGCCGACATCGACTCCGTCGAGGTGAGTAACCGGATTCAGCGAATAGACGTCGTAAGGAACGCGCACCGTCGCCAGCGAATACCCGACATTACGTTGCTCCGAATACATGAATACCGGGGCAACGACCCGTCCGGCACGGACATACCAGTCCTTGTTGATGTCATATTTCAGATTGGCCCATTCGATCTGGGGCGTGTAGAGATTGTCCCAGCGACGATCCACCACGACCTGAACGATACCGCTGAGTTCGTTGTTGATTTTGGCCGAAGCCTGCAAGCCCAGGCGAGTATCTATTCCGTAAGACGTCGCCTTTGTCGCCCCGGCTCCCGAAGGAAACACCAGCGTTTCCTCGACATCGGCCTCACGCGAATTGCTGTGCGTACCGCCTATCGTCCCGAAGCCGCTGAAATTGAGCTGCGTCTGATCCACCCCCTCCGCGCTCGCCTGCCCAGCCGAAAAAAGGCCGGCAAGCAGGGCTGCCCACATGGTTTTCTTCATTGTCTCCCCCAGAGAATTTTCGCGAAACGACAAAAACGACAAAAACAACAGGAAACCTTACACTCCCCTACAATTACCCTATCAGGGGCAATTATAACTAGAGTTATACCGGAAGCAGTTCGGCCACCAGAAAACCCGCCGCCCGCGCCATCATTTTGGCGTATCACAGATTTTCAGGAGCCCTGCTGACGGGTGAATCGGTATGTCCTTCCTGATGCATCAGGAAAGAGACACCTCCACGAGCTTGCCTGGGGAAGCGGCCCGCCCGGTTAGTTCCCCCACCGCAGCCGCTTCAAAGCCTTGTTCGAGAAAAACTTTCAGTACCGCATTTTCACTGGCGGCATCGCAAGACACGAGCAGCCCCCCGCTGGTTTGCGGATCAGTCAGCAACACCCGCTGCCAATCTTCCACCCCTGCCGCCAGATTCACGGCCTCACCATAGCTTTGCCAGTTACGCGAAGACGCCCCGGTCGCCACACCTTCCCGCGCATGGCGAACGGCTTCTCCGATCAAGGGCAGACGCCCGAAATCGATCCGGGCAGACAAGCCCGCGCCACGACACAATTCCAGCAAATGCCCCAGCAGACCAAAACCGGTCACATCGGTCAGGGCATGAACACCTGCCATCTCCGCCAGTACCGGGCCGGGCGTATTGAGGCATGTGGTAAAGCCGATCATTTGAGCATAACCCTCAGCCGAGAGCCTTTCCTTCTTGAGTGCTGCAGACAGGACGCCAACCCCCAAAGGTTTGCCCAGGATCAGGCGGTCTCCGGGCCGGGCAGCACTGTTGCGCTTGACGCGCTGCGGGTGAACGACGCCAATGCCCACCAGCCCATAAATGGGCTCCAGCGTATCAATGGAATGCCCACCGGCAACCGGTATACCTGCGCGGGCGCAGATTTCCTCGCCCCCGGCCAGAATCTCCCGGATCACTTCGACGGGCAGCTTGTCCAGCGGCATCCCCACCACGGCCAGCGCAAACAGCGGCCTCCCGCCCATGGCATAAATATCCGACAAGGCATTGGTCGCCGCGATACGGCCAAAATCACGGGGGTCATCGACGATGGGAGTGAAAAAATCCGTCGTCGCCACGATAGCCTGCTCCGGATTAAGCTGATACACCGCCGCATCGTCGCTGGTCTCGCTACCCACCAGCAAATCGCGCGGCAAGGGCAGCATCGCCGCCGGAGATTGCGCGAGCAGGCTGGACAAAATCCCCGGCGCGATTTTGCAACCGCAGCCGCCGCCATGGGAAAATTGGGTCAACCTGATCTCTTTCTTTTGCATCATCATCCCTTCATCTCCCGTCGAAAACAGGAACCTCTGCCAGTGAATTCGCCCAACCATCCGCCCGCCATCACCGGGGCCGCGAACCTATCACAGATCAGTGAGTTTGACGAATGGATCGACGTCCGCTCCCCTGCGGAATATGCCGAAGACCACCTGCCCGGGGCGATCAACCTTCCCGTACTCGACGATGCTGAGCGCGCCCGCGTCGGCACGCTCTACAAGCAGGAATCCCCCTTCGCCGCCCGCAAGATCGGCGCGGCCCTCGTTGCCCGCAATATCGCCCGGCATCTCGAAGAACGGCTGGCCGACCGCCCGCGCGAATGGCGACCACTCGTTTATTGCTGGCGAGGTGGCCAGCGCAGCGGTGCCTTCACCCACATCCTGCGACAAATCGGCTGGGATGCCTGCCGGCTCAATGGCGGCTACAAACACTGGCGGCGACACGTCATCGAACGGCTGAACGACCTGCCGCAACGCTTTGCCTGGCAGGTTATCAGCGGCAGCACCGGCAGCGGTAAAAGCCGCCTGCTCGAAGCTTTGGGCAGCCAGGGCGCGCAGATACTGCACCTTGAAAGCCTGGCGGAACACAAAGGCTCGGTGCTGGGCAAACCGCCAGGACAAACCCAGCCTTCGCAAAAAACGTTCGAATCGCGCCTATACACAGCCCTGAGCGGCTTCGACCCGGCCAGGCCCGTTTTCATCGAATCGGAAAGCCGCCGCATAGGCCGCCTGAACCTGCCCGACACCTTGCTGGATGCCATTCGCGCCTGCTGTGGTCTTCGCATCGAAGCCAGCCTGGCCGCCCGTGTCGACTTCCTTCTCAAGGACTACGACTACTTCCTGACGCAGCCGGAACGTCTGATCGAGCGGCTGGAACTACTTCGCGGATTACAGCCCAACCTCACCCTGACCCGCTGGTACGACCTGGTACGCGCAAACGCATTTCCGGTGCTGGTTGCCGAGCTGCTCGAACAGCACTACGACCCGCTCTACCGGCGTTCACAGCAAAAAAGCCGCGTTGCCATCGACGCCAGCCCCTTGTACCGCCTGGACAACCTCTCCGCGCACAGCCTCGCCAAACTGGCCGACACGATCCTCGACGACCTGAAGCTGCGCTGAAACGCTACGGCAGACGCAATTCCGCCAGACGCGTCGCGCAGATGCGCTGAATCACCATCGGACGTGGCGTCTCAACCACACCCTGCTCGAAAGCCACGATATCCAGATGCCCCCGGACGACGAAACGCAGTTCATCCTTGCGTAACAGAAAGGCCGGATTAGCCGGCTTGCCGAAACGCTCGTTCCCCAGCATGAAAGTTTCGTAAATCAGCACGCCTCCCTTGTCGAGGCTGGCCATCAGAAAGGGCATCAAGGGTCGCCACAGATAATTCGTCACGACAATGCCCGCGAAAACCTCTGAAGCCAAAGGCCACACCCCGCCTTCGAGATCGGCGCGCAAAGTTGTCACACCCGGCACATCCGACAAAGCTGCCAAAGCCGCCTCGTCACGATCCACCGCCAGCACCGGAAACCCACACTCGGCCAGATAACGGGCATGACGCCCGGCCCCGCAGGCCAGATCCAGCACCCGGCCACCCGCTGGAATCAGGGAAGAAAACCGCCGCACCCAGGAAGAAGGCTCCCCCGTGCCGCCGTGGTTTTGAATCAGAGAATTTTTCATGGTCGGCAAGGATAGCCGAAACCCGGCTCTCATTGCTTCGCCACACCATAAAATACAACATTCACTGTCGGCCGGAACTGCCCTATGTGCCCCATGCACTGCGAACGACACTACCTCACCCCCCTGATGGAACCCGAATCCATCGTACTCATCGGCGCATCGGAACGCGAGGGATCCGTCGGCGCAACCCTGGCGCGCAACCAGCTGGAAGCCGGTTACGGCGGGCGTCTGTTTTTCATCAACCCCCGTCACCGCACCCTCTTTGGTGAACCCTGCTACCCGAATCTGCGAGACACCCCGCTGGAGAAAGCGCCGGATCTGGCCGTGTTATGCACGGCCTTGCACCACATGCCGGACATCATCGAAAGCTGTGGCCACGCAGGCATACGCTACGCCGTGGCCCTGCCGACGAGCCCGCAGGAAAGCGGCCCGAAAAAATCCGAACTCGAACATCGCCTGCTGGCCCGGGCCCGCCACTACGGCCTGCGCCTCCTGGGGCCGGACAGCCTGGGCCTGCTGCGCCCCAGGGCCGGCATCAACCTGACTTACACCCGAAGCCACGCCATTGCCGGACACATCGGCCTGATCTCTCAATCCGGCGCGCTTTGCTCCGCCGTGCTCGACTGGGCCCAGGCACACCACGTCGGCTTCTCCAGCGTCATCTCCCTGGGACACTCCGGCGACCTCGATTTCGGCGAAACACTGGACTACCTGGCGAACGACCCCCAAACCCGCAGCATCTTCCTGCACATTGAAAACATCCGGAATGCCCGCCGTTTCATGAGCGCGCTACGCGCCGCCGCACGTTGCAAACCCGTTTTGCTCATCAAGGCAGGCCGCCACCTCTCACCCGCCCGGGGAAAAACGACGGAATACGACACCGTATTCGATGCAGCCATGCGCCGCGCCGGTGTCGTTCGCATCGCCACAGCCGGACAAATGTATGCCACCGCACAAGCCCTGCACAGCCGCTTCCAGCCCCGGGGCAACCGCCTGTCCATCCTCACCAACGGCCTCGGACTAGGAGCCATGGCCGCTGATTACGCAGAAAGCATCGGCATCCCGATGGGGCAGCTCACACCCACCACCCTGCAAAAATTCGACAAGCACCTCCCCGCCAGCGCACCATGCGGCAACCCGGTCAACCTCGGCACAGACGCCAGACCATCGCACTATATCAACGCCCTGAAACTACTTCAGGAAGACGAGCAGATCGACGGCATCCTGGCCATACTCGCCCCCCACCCCGCCAGCGACCCCAGCCAGACAGCCCGCCTCATGATCGAACAGACAAAACACTCGAGCAAGCCACTCATCACCTGCTGGATGGGCGAAACCCAAGTCACCGAAGCACGACGCCTGTTCAATGGCGCGGCCATCCCGAGCCTGCGAACGCCCGAATCCGCGCTCGAACTCTTTTCCCATCTAAGCCAATACTTCCACAACCAGAAACTGCTGCTGCACACCCCGGCGGCCATGGCCGAAAAACCTGAAGATTCACCACCCACCCGCCCGGAACACGCCCGATCCCTCATCGAAACCGCGCTCTCCGAAAAACAACGATCCCTGGAAAACGCAGAAGCCGGTGCGGTGCTGGCCGCCTTTGGCATCCCCATCGAGCTATCCTCCTCGTGGCAGGCGCGTGGAAACGAACTTCGCATCGCCATCATCCAGGACAAACTCTTTGGCCCGGCGATCACCCTGGGGCCGGCTGGCGAACTCCCCGAATCCTGCGGCAACCCGAACCGCCTCTCCGTCGCCCTCCCCCCGCTCAACGAAGCCCTGATCGACGACCTGCTGCACGCCCTTCCCCGCACACACAAAAAAGATATCGACCTGACCGTAGTCAAACCACTCCTGCTGCGCCTGTCCGAAATGATCTGCGAGCTACCCAAGCTGCGCGAAATGGAAATCGACCCGCTGCAGCACACCCCACGGGGATGGCAGGCAAAGCACATCCGTCTCACCCTTGCCCCCCTCCCCCCCCATGTCGGCCCCTACGACCACATGGCCATCCACCCCTACCCATCAACCCTGCTCACCCACTTTCAGCCCCCTCGGGGAAACCCGATCACCCTCCGCCCCATCACCCCGCAAGATGCCGCCCTGGAACAAGATTTCGTTCAACGTCTCAGCCCACAATCCCGCTATTTCCGTTTCATGAACAGCCTCCGGGAACTCTCACCAGTCCAGCTGGCCCGAAGCACCCAGATCGACTACGACCACGAAATGGCCCTCATTGCCACAACCCCCGATGACAGCACCGGCCTCACGCGGCAAATCGGCGAAGCCCGATACGCCACCAACCCCGACGGCATCTCCTGCGAATTCGCCATTGCCGTCGCCGACGACTGGCAAGGCCAGGGGCTGGCACAACACATGATGAAAACCCTGATCGACATCGCCCGCAAGCACCCCCGCCTCAAAACCATGCACGGCGACTTCCTCAACGACAACCAGCGCATGCTCACATTCGTAGAACACCTGGGCTTCACCACCGCAGCTCACCCCCAGGAAAACGGCATGAAACGCGGCACACTCCCGCTCAAATGAACCCCCACCCCATCCTGAACCGCTGCGGCTGGTGCGAAACCGGCGGAAAAAACGGCCCTGACCCGCGCTACCTCGCCTATCACGACCAGGAATGGGGCGTACCACAACACGACGACCACATCCTGTTCGAATTCCTCCTGCTCGAAGGCGCGCAAGCCGGCCTCTCCTGGCTGACCATCCTGAGAAAGCGGGAAAACTACCGTCACGCCTTCGAAGGCTTCAACCCGCAAAAAATCGCCCGCTACACCGACACAGACCGCCACCGCCTGCTTCAAAACCCCGGCATCATCCGCAACCGCCTCAAAATCGAAGCCGCCATTCTCAATGCCCGCCAATTTCTGGCGGTACAAGAAAAGCATGGCAGCTTCGACCACTACCTCTGGCAATTCGTCGACGGCCAACCCATCCAGAACCACTGGCGCACCCTGGCCGAACTCCCCGCCAGCACCCCACTCTCCGAAAAGCTCTCCAAAGACCTGCAACACCTAGGCTTTCGCTTCGTCGGCCCCACCATCTGCTACTCACTGATGCAAGCCGTCGGCATGGTCAACGACCACCTCACCAACTGTTTCCGCCATGCAGACCTGAAAAAACCAGCCCGAGCAGATCTAATTTAATCAGCGTCTCCCTGGTAGGGGCAAATCATTATTCGCCCGGGGTTGAAACACGGCGGGCGAAAGGCGTTTCGCCCCCTACGCACACGAATGGTTGGTGATGACTGATGTTTCAATCCTCGCCCGCCATTGCTGGCGGGCGCGATTCCCAGATGACTTCGATGTTGCGTCACTGACAAACAACGTTTCAATCCTCGCCCGCCATTGCTGGCGGGCGCGATCAATGCGTAGGCGGTGGTTACGTCACCAACAACGCGTTTCAATCCTCGCCCGCCATTGCTGGCGGGCGCGATAAGGACAACATGTTAAAACCCACAAGAGCGACAAGTTTCAATCCTCGCCCGCCATTGCTGGCGGGCGCGATTTAGCCAATTTTTTGGCAATGTCGCCAGATCAAATGTTTCAATCCTCGCCCGCCATTGCTGGCGGGCGCGATCACGGGCTTCCGCGCATTGAGGCATGCCGAAAGGGTTTCAATCCTCGCCCGCCATTGCTGGCG
>CAZFPI010000105.1:0-8050 GCA_964521075.1 uncultured Sterolibacterium sp. | reverse complement strand
GTGACGCCGCTGTCGCTGGGGATCGAAACGCTCGGTGGCGTGATGACGAAGCTCATCACCAAGAACACGACCATTCCGACCAAGCAAAGCCAGGTCTTCTCGACCGCGGACGACAATCAGTCGGCGGTGACTATCCATGTTCTGCAGGGCGAGCGCGAAATGGCCGGCGGCAACAAGAGCCTGGGTCAGTTCAATCTTTCCGACATCCCGCCGGCCCCGCGCGGCATGCCGCAGATCGAGGTGACTTTCGATATCGACGCCAACGGCATTTTGCATGTCTCGGCCAAGGACAAGGCCACCGGCAAGGAAAACAAGATCACCATCAAGGCCAACTCGGGTCTGTCGGAAGCCGAAATTCAGGCCATGGTGAAGGACGCCGAAGCCCACGCCGAGGAGGACAAGAAGGCGCACGAACTGGTCGACGCCCGCAATCAGTGCGACGCCATGGTGCATTCGGTCAAGAAGGCTTTGTCCGAACACGGCGACAAGGTCGGGGCGGACGAAAAGGCCAAGATTGAAGCAGCTGTCAAGGATGCCGAGGAAATCCTCAAGGCATCCGGTAGCGACAAGGCCGCGATTGAAGCCAAAACCGAAGCTCTGGCAGCAGCCTCGCAGAAGCTGGGCGAGGCTGTGTATGCCCAGCAGCAGGCTGCTCAGGGTGGGGCTGCGCCGGGTGGCGAGGCGGGGGCGGATGCGGATGCCAAAAAGGATGACGGCGATGTGGTCGATGCTGAATTTGAGGAGGTGAAGGACAAGAAGTAATGTCCGGGGCATCCCGCAGGGATTTTCTCCGGCCATGAGGAGCAGTGCGCGATTCGCGTCTGCTCCTCGCGTTTTCGTTCTGTTACTTTTCTCACCGGTTTTCTTTGACTCTCATGGCTAAACGCGATTTTTACGAAATTCTCGGCGTTAATCGGGATGCTTCCGATGACGAGATCAAAAAGGCCTACCGCAAGCTGGCCATGAAGTACCATCCGGATCGCAATCCGGATAACCCCAAGGCCGAGGAACAGTTCAAGGAGGCCAAGAACGCCTACGAGATTCTTTCCGACAGCCAGAAGCGCGCGGCTTATGACCAATACGGCCACGCCGGTGTTGATCCGCAGATGGGCGGCGGGCCGGGTGGAGGAGCCGGTGGATTCGGCGATTTCTCGGATATTTTCAGCGACATCTTTGGCGGTGGCCGGGGCGGTGGTGGCCGATCCAACGTCTATCGTGGGGCCGATCTGCGTTACAACCTTGAAGTCACACTGGAAGATGCTGCGCGGGGGACGGAGACGCGCATCCGAATTCCTTCCATGGAGGAATGCGAAGGTTGTCACGGTAGTGGTGCGAAGAAGGGCACGGAACCCAAGCCTTGTCCGACGTGCGGCGGCCATGGCCAGGTGCGTATGCAGCAGGGTTTCTTTTCGATCCAGCAGACCTGCCCGAAGTGCCATGGCTCCGGACGTTATGTGGCCGATCCTTGCGCGGCCTGTCATGGTGTCGGGCGCGTCAAGAAACACAAGACGCTGTCGGTCAAGATTCCCGCCGGTATCGACGAGGGCGATCGTATCCGCCTGTCGGGCGAAGGGGAACATGGCACGAATGGCGGCCCGCCGGGTGATTTGTATGTGCAGATTCACATCAAGCCGCACAGTGTTTTCCAGCGGGACCACGACGATCTGCATTGTGAAATGCCGATCAGCTTTGCCGCTGCTGCCCTGGGCGGAGAGATCGAGATACCCACACTTGACGGTGCTGCACGCCTGAAAATTCCTGCAGAAACGCAAACCGGCAAGGTCTTCCGCTTGCGGGGCAAGGGGATCAAGGGAGTTCGCAGTATCAGCCAGGGGGATTTGCTGTGCCACGTCGTGGTCGAGACGCCGGTACATCTGACCGATCGGCAGAAGGAATTGCTGCGCGAATTCGACGAGATTACCCGGCAGGACTCCGGCAAGCACAACCCCCGGGCGCAGTCCTGGATGGACAAGGTCAAGGGGTTTTTCGGCGGTTGATGTTTCCCTGGGTTTAATTGCCAGGCAAAAATTGCCCGGTCAAACCAGCCCGCAGAAAACGCCTCTCCGGAGGCGTTTTCTATTTCAGCCTGACACTGTGGCTCTCGGAGGGTGGGCGATTAATCCGGAATTTTGAATCCGGAACGACGAGTGTTAAAACGCTGAGCAGTGAAAGAAGCCGTGGTGTCCCCAGCAGTCGGTTCCCGGGCTCATCCTTGCGGTGAGTCGTTCGGTCAGCGCATCACGATTGAGTTTGAGGATGCATTCCCGCCAGGGGTCCATGTCGGTTTTGTAGCCCAGTTTTTCGCAAGCCGGGCCATAGACCTGGATCATCTCGTCGACTTCTTGCTGCATGCGTGCTGCACGTTCGGCGGGGGTCAGGCTGGCGCAGCCGGGTAGTGCGAGGATGGCAAGAACAGCGAGTGCCGTGGCACGAACATGAATACGCATGGGGCGGCTCCGTGGCGTGAATGACAGGGGGGGCTGTTTATTGCATTGGCTGCATCGGGTGTGCGGGCCTGGGTTTTGACGCGTGTTTTGGGTGATGCGCTTTCTTTGCACGTTTGACCGGGTGTTTTGTGGCAAGTTTCCGGTGTTTTTTGTGCTTTGCCTTGGCATGTCTGGCGTGTGGCGCGGCGACGGCTTCCCCCATGACGCCCGGTATCTGGGCGCAGAAGGTGAGGAACATGGTGGAGAGCAGGATCTTGCGTAGTGATTTTTTCTGGAACATGGCTGTTTTTATTTCAGTTGATCGAGGAGAAGTTTGAGAATCTTTTGTGCTGTATCGGATTTCTCGATCGCGCCATCTCGTCCCTGTACCTGCACCGAGCTGGTGTTTCCTTCGGCCTTGACGGCAATACGCATCTGTGCGGCTTTGGCTTCATCCACCTTGTCGTTCTTCCAGAACATCAGCTTTGAGAGGAAGCCTTTGCTGTTCCCGGCTTTGGTCTGGTCGATTTCAGGGTCGACATAGCGAACGAAATAGAGCCCTTTATTGCGGTCGCGATCTTCCACGGTGAAGCCTGCCCGGTCGAGTGCCAGGCCGACGCGGCGCCAGGTGCGGTCGAAGGGTTCGTTGACCGTCAGCAGGCTACCGCTTGCAGCGAGTTTGGCGCGTTCTTCGGTTTTTGCGGGGGTGGCCAGCAGTGTTTTGGCGCGATCGGTATCTGCACCCAGACGCACCATCAGCCGTTGCAGCATTTCGGCTTCGAGGTCGGGGTCGGGGGGGCGCGGTTGCCAGCGGGTGTCATCCTTGCCTTCAGTGACGAAAATTTCCATCATGCCGCGATGGCTGATGTAGATTTCCGTGGTGCCAGGGACAGTGCCTTTTTCGAGGCGTGTGCGGTATTTGTCGCGCTCCGGCGTTGAGTACATGAAATCCAGTGCTTTGCCGATGGTGTTGCGGATGATGTCCAGTGGCAGTTTGGCGCGGTTTTCGTTCCAGTCGGTTTCCATGACGCCTGCAGCAGGCAGGTCGACGGTCAGGTTGAAGCCCACCACCTGCCAGAATTCCCGGACTTTGGGCCAGATTTCTTCCGGTGTGCCGGCGACAACGAGCCAGCGCTGGTTGCCGTCGCGCTCGATACGCATCTTGTCGGCCTGCGGCAGGACTTCGGTGTTTGTCGCCGAGGGGGTTCGTCCTTCCTTGTAGGCGGAGAAGGTGGTCGCTCCCTTGCTGTTTTCCGGAATCGCATAGCGGTCATCCACGGTTGGGGAGGTCAGGTCGGGCGGGACTTCCAGCGAAGGCAGACGACCGGCAGATTTGTAATCGATCTTTTTCGATTCGAGCAGCGTTCCGCTGCAACCGGCCAGCAGGAGGGTGGCGAGAAGGAGGGAAGACGAAGGCAGATTGGGTTTCATGCAGTCCTCGAAAGGGGCTCCAAAAGAGCTAAAAGGGCTTTAGATGCGGATATCGGCTTCGCCCAGGGCGGCGCGCAGACGTTCGTGATGTTCGGGGGCCAGGGGGGTGAGCGGCAGGCGCAGGCCGTCGCTCATTTTGCCCATGCGCGCCAGTGCCCATTTGACAGGGATCGGGTTGGCTTCCAGGAAAAGGTTGCGATGCAGGCCCAGCAGCCGGAAGTTGATTTCCCGCGCGCGGGGAAGGTCGCCTTTCAGGGCGGCCGAACACATTTCGTGCATGAGACGTGGCGCGACGTTGGCCGTGACGGAGATCGTGCCGTGTGCACCCAGCAGGATCAATACCATGGCCGTTGCATCATCACCGCTGTAGATGGCGAAGTCTTTGGGGGCGCGTTTGATGAGATCGCTGCCACGTTCGATGTTGCCCGTGGCATCCTTGATGCCGGTGATGTTGGGGATTTGTGCCAGACGCAAGGCGGTGTCGTTGCTCATGTCGCAGCCGGTGCGGCCGGGCACGTTGTAGAGGATCATCGGCAGTTCGACGGCTTCGGCAATGGCCTTGAAGTGCTGGTAGAGCCCTTCCTGCGTGGGTTTGTTGTAGTAGGGGACGACGGAGAGATGGGCGGTTGCGCCGACTTCGGCGGCGAAACGGGCCAGCTCGATGGCTTCTGCTGTCGAGTTGGCTCCCGTGCCGGCGATGACCGGTACACGTCCGGCGGATTGTTCGACGGCTGTCCGGATCAGCAGGCAGTGTTCAGCGACGTCGACCGTGGGCGATTCACCGGTGGTTCCGACCATGACGAGCGCGTCGGAACCTTCGGCGATATGCCATTCGATGTAGTTCTTCAGGCGTGGCAGGTCGAGGCTGCCATCCTCGTGCATGGGCGTGGCAATGGCAGGTAGGGAGCCGGTGATCATGAAGGTCGGGCCAAAAAGGAAAGCATTTTACTCGAAAGCCTGTCGGGCATCTGTGCGATGCCCCGGCACGGGATTAAAATCCGCGTTTTTCCATGCGATTGATTCATGTCAATAACGCAAAATATGCCGGTGGCTGGTCAAGACGATCTGCGCCGGTTGCAATGGCTGCGTGATTTTGCCATCGCCGGGGTTGCCTTGCTGGTTTTGCTGGCCAGGCCGCTTTTTTATACGCTGGTTCCGCTATTGCCGGCTTTCGGCCTGATTGCTTTCTGGGTGATCATCAGCATCGTGACCTGGGTGCGTTTGCGGCGTGCTGCCCCGGCCGGGCCGCGTGAGCTACTGTTGCATATCAGTATCGATCTGCTTGTGTTGACTGCGCTGCTGGTGATTTCTGGCGGCCCGGCCAACCCGCTGACCGCCTTGTTCCTGCCTTATGTGGCCATGTCGGCAGCTGTGTTGCCTGCCAGTCTTGCGGGGTTCGTGGCGATCTTGAGTATTGCCGCATATTCGTCCTTGTGGTTTTTCAGCTTGCCTCTGACCGTCGAGGATGCCGATCGGGCGATGCAGATGCACCTGGTCGGGATGTGGCTGACTTTTGCCGTGTCGGCCTTGCTGATCGTTGTTTTCATTGCCCATATTACGGCTGCCTTGCGGCGGCGGGAGCAGCAGCTGGCAGCCGCGCGGGAGCAGGCCCTGCGTGATGAGCGTGTTGTCGCCCTGGGAAATCTGGCCGCTGGCGCGGCGCATGAGCTGGGTACGCCGCTGGCCACGATGGCCGTGATTGCCGGTGAGCTGGTGCGTGATCCGGCTTTGCCGGATGAATTGCGCGAGGAAGTTCGCTTGCTTTCTTCTCAGGTGGCAATCTGCAAGGGTCTCATCAGCCGCCTGACCGAGCGCGCCGGAATTCAGCGGGCAGAGGGCGGGAAGGGGGTTGCCGTCGATCACTGGCTCAGGCAGCTGGTGGAACGCTGGCAGGCGCAACGTCCAAGCGTTTCGCCTCGCCTGTGTATCGAATCCACGGAGGCCGCGCCGCGCATTTTTGTTGACACTACGCTGGAACAGGCTTTGCTCAATTTGTTCAACAATGCGGCGGATGTCAGCCCGCAAGACGTGGATATCCGGGTGGCCTGGTGTGTTGGGGCAGTGCCTTCCCTGCAGGTCGATATTCTGGATCGCGGGCCGGGAGTGGATGATGATTTGCTCGCGCAGGCCGGGCGAGAGTTTTTTACCCGGCGTCCCGATGGCACGGGCATCGGCCTGTTTCTGGCTCATGCCGCGATCAACCGCCAGGGCGGAGATATTGTCATGACGAGCCGGGATGATGCTATTGGCGGTACGCGGACGCGTGTCGGATTACCCCTGTATTCCCTGCTTGCCGAAGGAGCTTGTCCATGAGTCTGGTAGCCAGAAATATGCTGGTGGTTGATGACGACGAGGCTTTCAGCCTTGTCCTGTGCCGGGCACTCGCACGTCGCGGGCATCGCGCGGTTCGTGCGTGTAATGCGGCGGATGCGCTGGCATTGGCGGAGACTGATCCGCCGGAACGTATCGTGCTCGATCTCAATCTGGCGGGTTGGAGTGGCAGCGAGAATGGGCTTTCGCTGATTTCACCATTACGGCAGGCCTGCCCGGATGCCCGGATCGTGCTGCTGACGGGATACGCAAGCATTGCTACAGCGGTAGATGCCATCAAGCTGGGGGCGACGCACTACCTGGCCAAACCGGTGGACGTGGATACTCTGCTGGGTGTTTTCGAGGCAGCCGAGGCGGGCGTGTCGACGGAGGAGAGCGGCGCGGCCCAGCCGCCGCCTGTCGAGCCGCTTTCCGTTGATCGGCTTGAATGGGAGCATATCCAGCGTGTATTGAACGAGCACGAAGGCAATATCTCGGCGACGGCGCGCGCCTTGAAGATGCATCGCCGCACCTTGCAGCGCAAGCTGGGCAAGCATCCCGTGAAGAATTGAACCTGGGGAAACACTGATTTATTCCGTTCGCCCTGAGCCTGTGACCGAACGGATCTGGGATCTGATTTGATCCGCGTCTCCCTGGGGTGAATGGAATGCTTGCCGGTGATATTACAAAACGTAGCGGGCCAGATTTTCGCTCAGGGAGAGTTCTTTGAGGCGTTGATCGACGTAGCTGGCGTCGATGACGGTTTCCCCGGTGCCCTTCGTGTGCCGTTCGGTGTCGAAGGAAATTTCTTCCAGCAGCTTTTCCATGACGGTATGCAAACGGCGTGCGCCGATGTTTTCAGCACGTTCATTGACCGCGCAGGCAATTTCGGCAAGGCGGGTGATGGCTTCGCCGGTAAAACGCAGGCTGACGCCTTCGGTGGCCAGCAGGGCTTCGTATTGTCTGGTCAGGCAGGCATCGGTGCGTGTCAGGATGCTGGCGAAGTCGTCGACAGACAGGGAAGACAGCTCTACGCGAATCGGAAACCGCCCCTGCATCTCGGGGATGAGATCGGAGGGCTTGGACAGGTGAAATGCGCCGCTGGCGATGAACAGTATGTGATCCGTCCTGACCATGCCGTATTTTGTTGATACGGTGGTTCCTTCGACCAGGGGCAGGAGATCGCGCTGTACCCCCTGGCGGGAGACATCCGCGCCATGGCCATCCGTTCGGGCGGCGATCTTGTCGATTTCATCGAGAAAGACGATGCCGTGCTGCTCGACGTTTTTCAGGGCTTGTGTCTTGATTTCTTCGTCATTGATAAGTCGGGCGGCTTCTTCATCGGCCAGAAGCTTGAGTGCCTCCCTGATTTTCAATTTTCGCGTCTTGCGCTTGCTGTTGCCCATGTTCTGGAACATGCCCTGAATCTGCTGGGTCAGTTCCTCCATGCCGGGCGGTGCGTAAATCTCCATGTGCGCGCCGACGATGGCCAGATCGATTTCGATTTCCTTGTCGTCGAGTTCGCCTTCGCGCAGTTTCTTGCGGAGTTTCTGGCGTGTCGGGTTGTCGTCTGCCGCAGGAGGTTCATCCGCTGGCACGGGAAAGCCTGTCGGGCGCGCCTGGGGGAGGAGAATGTCGAGTACACGGTCTTCGGCGGCGTCCTGGGCGCGGTGTTGGAGCGCGCGCATGGCCGTCTCGCGCCCTTCCTTGATCGCAGTTTCGACGAGGTCGCGGATGATGGTGTCGACATCACGCCCGACATAACCGACTTCGGTAAATTTGGTGGCTTCGATCTTGATGAAGGGTGCATTGGCCAGACGGGCCAGGCGACGGGCAATTTCCGTCTTGCCGACGCCGGTTGGGCCGATCATCAAAATGTTTTT
>CAZFPI010000104.1:0-8171 GCA_964521075.1 uncultured Sterolibacterium sp. | reverse complement strand
ACCTTCACTGGTCAGGTTCTCGGTCGCCTTGGGAGCCGTCTCTTTCACGTTAACGGACTAACCCAGCGTCCGCCATCTTCGACGGCGTTGTTTAGCTCTGCAACTAAAGCTTCGCCTTGCCGTTCGAGCTCCACCCGCATGCTGTTGTAATCGGTGGCGAGTTGCGCCAGGGAAACGTGTGCAAGATTGACTACAACAGCCGCAGCACCGTCAGCGCGTGCTGTCTGAATCAGACGGAAATATTCTTCGTCGGTAATCGTCGCGGCACTGGCCGAATTGGCGAGAATTGCTGTCAGGCCGACGGCGGCAGCGTGGTTTTTTATTGAATATTGTTTTGTCATTAATGTGGGGTTTGGAGATATATATCTGGAAAAGCGGCGATTATATGAATCTATTGTCATATGTCAATGACTATGGGTTATATCTGAATTCGCCCATCATAACGGCATGATACCGAGAAGTCCCATGAACACGTCGTCATCTCAGGCCGCGCTTTTTCGTCGCAGGCGCAAGCTCGTCTTGCGTGCTGGCGGAGGTGCGGCGCGGATGATATTGAGGGCGATCTTGTGCAGGAGCGAGAGATTCCGTGGCGTATGATCTTTGCGTAACTGGCTTGCGTCTTCCTTCAGAACCAGAACGCTGGGTGGCCGTAAAGTACGTAATTTGAACCCCGTCACCGAGGTGTGGCTCAACCCAGAAAAACCGCAATCTGCAGACAGAAAAATTCAGGCAGCCGCTACTTGAAAAATGGGACAACTATCTTGACAAATACCGGCACCGGGATGCCCAACACTTTCTTTCATCTCTCGTATCTCCTGTTTCGGGTAATTTACTCCCGCTTAAGAAATACGTTTTTCGGGGGCAAGGTCATCCACGCATTCTCATCTCCATATTCTCACCATCCATCGCCGTGTGGAATGGCGTGATAAAGTCCGACCGGTAGTTCCAGTCGCAACGGCCGCGCCATTATGGTGAATCCAGAGGTTGATCTGGTGAGTGAATATCCGGCGCAGTGATGCTGGCGTGTAACTCCGTTTTCCAAGCTCCTTTCCGTTCTGATCATGTCCAATCAGCACCTCTTCCAGCGCAGCCTGAAATCCGTCTGGCATCCGTGCACCCAGATGAAAGCGCACGAAACCCTGCCGCTGATTCCTGTCGCCCGGGGGAGCGGGGCGTGGTTGCATGACCACGACGGGCAGCGTTATCTCGATGCCGTCAGCTCCTGGTGGGTCAATCTGTTTGGCCATGCCAATCCGCGTATCAATGCCGCCTTGCGCGATCAGCTCGATCGTCTGGAACATGTGATGCTGGCCGGTTTTACCCACGAGCCGGTCGTCGATCTCTCCGAGCGTTTGTCTGCCCTGACGGGCGGGGCTTTGGGGCATTGTTTTTACGCATCCGACGGTGCTTCAGCGGTTGAAATCGCCCTCAAGATGAGCCAGCACGCCTGGCGTAACCGGGGATTTCCCGGAAAAAACCGTTATTTGCATCTGGCAGGCAGTTACCACGGGGAAACCGTTGGCGCGCTGGCTGTGACCGATGTCGCCATTTTTCGTGAGGCTTATGCCCCGTTGTTGCGCGCGGCACAGGTCTTGCCCAGCCCGGATGCACGGCAGGCAGAGCCGGGGGAGAGCGCATCCCGCTATGCCCGTCGCTGTGCGCGGGGGCTGGAAGAGCATCTCGCGCAGCATCACGAAGAAATTGCCGCGCTGATTGTCGAGCCCCTGGTGCAATGTGCGGCGGGCATGGCCATGCATGACCCGGAATATCTCCGGTTGGCGCGCGAACTTTGCACGAAATATCAGGTGCATCTCATCGCCGACGAAATCGCTGTGGGCTGTGGCCGTACCGGCACGTTTTTCGCCTGCGAGCAGGCGGGCGAGGGCATCTGGCCGGATTTTCTCTGCTTGTCCAAGGGCATCAGCGGCGGCTATTTACCGCTGTCGCTGGTGATGACGACGGACGGGGTGTATCAGTCTTTTTATGATGACGATGTCGGGCGTGGCTTCCTGCATTCTCATTCCTACACCGGTAATCCGCTGGCTTGTCGCGCAGCACTGGCCACCCTCGATATTTTCCGCGATGACGATGTGCTGAATGGCAACCGGATTCGCGCAGCCGGCCTCAATGCCAGCGAACACTGTGCGGCCTTGCGGGGGCATCCTGCAGTCAGGAATTTCCGCCAGCGTGGCATGATCTGGGCCTTTGATGTGCACACAAACGATGTCCGTTTCGCCCGCCGCCTTTTTGCCAGCGCGCTTTCCCATGAGCTGCTGCTGCGCCCCATTGGAAACACGGTTTATTTCATGCCGCCTTACATTCTCGACGAAAGCGAAACCGCGCATCTGCTTCAGGCGACTTTGCGGGCCCTTGACGAAACCTTGCGCGGGCTGGCGACATGAACCGTGTTTTTACACCTGAGCTCGACCGCCTGCGCGAGCAGTCGCTTTTGCGTGTGCGTCGCATCGTCGAATCGGCCTGTACCCCCGAAGTCATCGTGGACGGCCAGAAGATCGTGGCTTTTTGCAGCAATGATTATCTTGGGCTGGCAGCTGAGCCGCAGCTTGTTGAGGCGGCAAGGGAAGGACTGGAACGCTATGGCGTGGGTTCCGGTGCATCCCACCTCATCAGCGGGCATTACGTACCGCATCACCGGCTGGAAGAACGTCTGGCCGGATTCGTCGGCATGGAACGCGCCTTGTTCTTTTCCACGGGCTATATGGCCAATATCGGAGCCATCACGGCCCTGGCCTGGACGGAGGCTGGCCAGGGGGCTGTCTTTTCCGACGAGCTCAATCACGCTTCGCTGATCGATGGCATCCGCTTGTCCGGCGCGGAAAAATATATTTACCCGCATCTTGACCTCGACGCGCTCGAACGGCAATTGGCTCAAAGCTCCGCCTGCCGGAAACTGGTGGTCAGCGATGCTGTTTTCAGCATGGATGGCGACCTGGCTCCCTTGCCCGCCTTGCTGGCCTTGTGTGAACGGCATGGAGCCTGCCTGCTGATCGACGATGCCCACGGTTTTGGCGTGCTCGGCCCCCAGGGCCAGGGCAGTCTGGCGTACTTTGGCATCGACCCGGCACGGCATCCGCAGCTCGTTTATGTTGGTACACTCGGCAAGGCGGCTGGCGTCTCCGGGGCCTTTGTCGCCGCACGGGATGAGATCATCGAATGGCTGCTGCAACGGGCACGCACCTATATTTTCACGACCGGATCGCCGCCCATGCTTGCCCATGCCCTCCTGAAAAGCATGGATTTGATCGAACAGGGCGGGGAGTTGCGGCATCATCTGCAGGCACTCATTACCCAGTTACGCGATGGGCTGGCCGGTTTGCTTCATTGGCGGCTCCTCGACTCGACCACGCCCATTCAGCCCCTCATCCTCGGCGAAAACAGCGAAGCCCTGCGGGTTGGCCGGGCCTTGATGGAAGCGGGTTTGTGGGTTCCTGCCATTCGCCCGCCCACCGTGCCCGCCGGGACGGCACGACTTCGCATCACGCTGTCTGCTGCCCACACCCCGGCCCAGGTGCGGCGTCTTGTCGAAACCCTGCTCGAACTGGAGCGACAGGCATGCCCCTGAAATTTGGCTGTTTCGTGACGGGAACGGATACCGATACCGGCAAGACGCTGATTGCTTCGGCCTTGCTGCTTCGGTGTGTCGAACGTGGCTGGCGAAGTGTCGGCATGAAGCCGGTGGCGGCCGGTTGCCTCCGGGATGCTGATGGTATCTGGCGCAATACCGATGTCGAACAGCTCATCGCAACGGGGAATCTCCGGGCGAATGCCGAAGACGTGAACCCTTACCGCTTCAGAGAGGCCATTGCGCCACATCTGGCAGCGGCTCACGAGGGCTGCGCCATGGATTTCGGGCACATTCAGGCAGCATTCCGGCGGCTTGAAGCGCAGGCAGAAGCTGTCGTCGTCGAAGGTGCCGGGGGGTTCCTGATCCCGCTGGGTGAAAACTGCGACAGTGCCGCGCTGGCGCAGGAGATGGGCTTGCCCGTGGTTCTGGTCGTCGGTATGCGGCTGGGTTGCCTCAATCATGCCTTGCTGACGCAAGAGGCCATTGCTGCACGCGGCCTGACGCTGGCAGGCTGGGTTGCAAACCGTATCGACCCGGCCATGTCCTGTTTCGAGGAAAACCTGGCGACCTTGCAGGCCCGGTTGCGGGCCCCTTTGCTGGGGGTGGTTCCTTATTTGCCGGAAGCCGAACCTCGCCTGGCAGCCGGGTGGATCCGGTTGCCCGATGTTTCCCCGATGCTTCCCTGATGCAAAACCGCCAGAATTACCAGAGTTTCCACCAGGGGTCGGGGTTGTCCAGCCCTTTGGTATAGAAGCGGCTATTCGGGAAATTACGGCGCATGACGCGCTCGTTGTCGTCACGCAGATCCTTCATGCCGAGGGCGTCATAACCCCGGACGATGATGACCAGGGCTTCTTCCGTGGCGGGTGCACCGGGGTAGTTCTTGATGACATCCTGGGCGCGATTAACGGCGGCAATGTAAGCCCCGCGACGCAGATAGTAATCGGCGACATGCATTTCGTGGGAGGCCAGCATGTTGACCAGGTATTTCATGCGCGCGGTGGCATCCGGCGTGTATTTGCTGTTGGGAAACCGGGTGACGAGTTCCTTGAAAGCCTCAAAGGATTCACGGGCGGATTTCGGGTCGCGTTCGCTGACATCCTGCTGGCTGACATAGCCAAACAGGCCAAGATCTTCGTTGAAGTTGGCCAGGCCCTTCAGGTAATAGGCGTAATCGACGTTCGGATTATTCGGGTGCAGACGGATGAAGCGGTCGCAGGCGGCGATAGCGGCAACCGGTTCGGATTGCTTGAAGTTGGCGTAGGCAATTTCAAGCTGGGCCTGCTGGGCGTGGCGGCCGTAGGGGTAGCGTGATTCGAGCTTTTCAAAAAGCTTGATGGCTTTGTCCCAAGCTCCGTCATTGGCGGCTTCGCGGGCTTCATCGTAGAGTTTCTGGGCCGACCAGCCATTGGTTTCGTCTGCCTGTTCCGGAGTTGAACTGCAGCCGGTGAGTAGTGGCAATGCCGTGACATTGAGCAGGAAAACGGCGGAAAGGGTGGCAAGAGCCGCTAGACTACGCATGATGAAAGTTCCACAAAATTATCCGGCCGATTATAGCCCAAGCCTTCCTGACGACTTGACGGAGGACGCGGAAGAACTCTCGCAGGAAGGATCTGCCGTTTTTGCTCCGGCGATAACCCTTTACAACATTCCGGGGGATTGCGCCGGCCTGCGTCTTGATCAGGCATTGGCCCGTTTGATGCCGCAGCACTCGCGTAGCCGTCTGCAGGGCTGGCTGCGCGAGGGGAGGATTCTTCTGGCAGGCAAGCCCGGGCTGGATGCCAGGCACAAGGTCTGGGGGGGCGAGCGAATCGAATTGCTGGGTGAGCTGGTCGACCCGCGTGAGCAGGTGGCGCAGGCCGAAAATATCCCGTTGGTGATTGTGTACGAAGACGACGAGATCATCGTCATCAATAAACCGGCAGGGCTGGTCGTTCATCCGGGCAGCGGCAACTGGCAGGGAACCTTGCTCAACGCGCTTTTGTATCATGCTCCCGCACTGGCGGCCATTCCCCGCGCGGGGATCGTCCATCGTCTGGACAAGGATACGACCGGGCTTATGGTGGTGGCCAAAACCCTGGCCGCGCAGACAGATCTGGTTCGCCAGCTCGAAGCGCGCAGCGTCCGGCGACATTACCTTGCCCTCGTTCTGGGCGAGGTTTTGACCGGGGGCAGCGTGGATGCGCCCATTGGCCGGCATCCGACGCAGCGCACACGCATGGCTGTCGTTCCGGCCGAACGTCATGGCCGCCCGGCGCGGACACATTATTCGGTATGCGAACGTTTTGACGATGTCGAAGGCGCAAAGCTGAGCCTGCTGGAGTGCCGGCTTGAAACTGGCCGTACTCACCAGATCCGGGTGCATCTTTCGTCCATCGGCCATCCCCTGGTGGGCGATCCGGTTTATGGGCGTACCCCGGCGCGTCTGCCTCCCTTGCTGGCGACTTTTCCGCGCCAGGCCCTGCATGCCTGGCAGCTGGCACTCCGGCATCCGGGGCATCAGCGGGAGATGGCCTGGGAAGTTGAAATTCCCGGGGATTTCGCCGGTTTGCTGCAGGCCGTCAAGTCACTCAAATATTTTCAGCCTTCTGCAAAAGGCAAGTAAAAATGGACGATGAGCGCGGGTGGATCATCCCGGACTGGTCGGAATGCGGCGTCGAGTTGCCCCGCATCCGGGCGATGACAACGACCCGCTCTGGCTTGCCAGGCGTCAGTCGCCCGCCGTTTGATTCGTTCAATCTCGCCACGCATGTTGGTGATCTTTCCGGAGATGTCGCGCTCAACCGGCAGGCATTGCGCCAGTTTTTGCCCGCAGAACCCCTCTGGCTGGAGCAGGTGCATGGTGTCGGTGTCGTCAGTGCCGATGACGATGAACCCCCGGCCGGCGTCATTTCCCTGCCTCCTGTTGCCGATGCCTGCATCAGCCGCCAGCCGGGCCGGGTGTGCGCCATCATGACGGCCGATTGCCTGCCGGTTCTGCTGGCAGCCCGGGATGGCTCTGTCGTGGCTGCGGCCCATGCAGGCTGGCGGGGGCTGGCAGCCGGGGTCATCGAGGCAACCATGACTGCCATGGGCGTGCCTCCCGCCGGGCTCGTGGCCTGGCTTGGGCCGGCCATCGGGGCCCGGGCTTTTGAAGTGGGCGACGAGGTTCGGGCGGCCTTCTGTCGCCAGGATGCAGCAGCCAGCCAGGCCTTCCTGGCGCATGCCGAAAACAAATGGCTTGCTGATCTCGCCTGGCTCGCACGACGGCGGCTTTCCCTGCTGGGCGTTTCTCCTTCAGCGACTGGTGGCGGGCGGTGGTGCACCTTTTCTGACCCGCAACGCTTTTATTCCTATCGTCGTGAAGGGGTGACCGGGCGCATGGCGACGATGATCTGGATTACGGATCCAGATTCAGATTGATGCTCCGAAGGCCGGGAGGATAGAAGCGCGCGGCGTATAATTCCGCAGTTCTGACTGTTCTGACACAACCTCGCACCATGTCCGTACTCTCCTGGATATTATTGATGACTTTTGTCGGCGGCCTGGCTTCGGTGCTGGCGGCCGCCTTGCTGGCGATCACGGCCAGCGGGCGATGGCTCAATCACCTGGTCAGCTACGCCATCGGTGCCCTGCTGGGAGCGGCTTTCCTCGAAGTTCTGCCCCATGCCGTTGTCGCCAGTGGCGATGCCAGTTCGACTTCTGCCATTGTGCTGGCGGGTATCCTGGGGTTTTTTGTGCTGGAAAAGCTGGTGCTTTGGCGGCATTGCCACATGGAACACTGCGAAGGGCACGAGCAACACCCCCAGATTCACGCCCATTCACCTGCCCATGGTCATCATGGTCACGGACATCAACATCACGCCCATTCG
The DNA here is from genome assembly GCA_964521075.1 of uncultured Sterolibacterium sp. Classification (GTDB taxonomy): domain Bacteria; phylum Pseudomonadota; class Gammaproteobacteria; order Burkholderiales; family Rhodocyclaceae; genus Sterolibacterium. The sequence continues at coordinate 734 of CAZFPI010000104.1, read as the reverse complement.
CATGACGGCGGCCGCAGTGGCCTGCTCATCATGGTGGGTGACACCTTTCACAATTTCGTTGATGGCGTGCTGATTGCCGCCGCCTTCATGGAAAGCCTGCAACTGGGCATCATTACTTCGCTGGCCATCATCGCTCACGAAATTCCGCAGGAAGTCGGCGATTTTGCCATTCTTCTGCATTCTGGCTATTCGCGCGCCAAAGCATTGCTTTTCAATGTGTTCTCGACACTGGCGACACTGGTGGGCGGCTTGCTGGCTTATTTCGCCCTTTCGGCAATGCAAGGAGCCGTGCCGGTATTTCTCGCGCTGGCTTCTGCCAGCATGATTTACGTTGCCGTGGCAGACCTGATCCCTGGCTTGCACAAGCGCACGGAGCTGCGGGCGACCCTGCAGCAGGTATTGTTGATTGCCGCAGGCGTGGCCACTATCTTCACGGCGCACCATCTGGTCGAGCATTTTTTTGTCCAGGTGTGAGATGGCCCGGGGCTGTCATAGACAGTGAGTTGCGGCAGTGAGTTGCTCAATTTGGGCTACTGCCGGAATAAATCCTTCGCCTGAACGATAACATCCCGTTTTCAGGACAATTATTTCTCTTTTGTTACCCATCAGGGTCGCTGAGCTTCGCATTGAGCGCGACCCCTCCGGAGGAGTTTTGAACATGCAGATTTCCAGACGACATTTTCTGGTAGGCACGGCTGTAGCGGCGGCGGGGGCTGGGTTGTACAGCCTGCGGC
>CAZFPI010000103.1:0-8251 GCA_964521075.1 uncultured Sterolibacterium sp. | reverse complement strand
GACGCCTACCGGCGCGATGTGCCACTGGCGGATCAAACCTGGTTATACCGGCTGCGCGGTTTTCTGGATGCCGGTGTGCCATTGGCGGGAAGCACCGATGCGCCGTTTGGCGACATCAACCCCTGGGCATCCATGCAGGCAGCAGTGGATCGGCGCACGGCAAGCGGCGAAATTCTTGGCGGGGAGGAAAGATTGACACCGGAAGAGGCCGTGGGCCTTTTTCTGGGTGAGGCAGATTCCCCCGGCACCAGCCCACGCCGGATCCGCCCCGGTATCGTGGCAGATATTTGCCTGCTCGACCGGCCCTGGCAGCAGGCGCGATCCGGTCTGGCTGCGGTTCAGGTTACGGCAAGCTTCCGCTCGGGCAGGCTGCTGGTAGACTGAACGGCTATTTTTTTGACGGAATGACAGGTTGCCCCCATGGCAAAGTGGCTGTTTTTTGGTTTGCTGGCATTCGTGGTGTACCGGATGTGGATATTGCGAGGCTCGCACCAGGATGCTGCGCGCCCGGCCGGGCCAGCCACCCCCCCGGTTCAGCAGATGGTCGCCTGCGCTCATTGCGGCGTTCATCTGCCAGACAGCGAAAGCCTGAAGGAATCCGGGCGGCATTATTGTTGCGAACAGCACCGGGCAGCAGAACGGGCGGACCCCCATGGCCCCGGCAAGAAACACTGAGATCTCCGGACAAGGCCTCCTGGCCGCGCAGCCCGGGGACCCGCCGGAGAGTTTCTGGCGTTCCCTCTCCTTCTTCAACGCTTACCGGCTGATCGTTGCGGGCCTGTTCCTGTTTACCGTCCATTACTTCAACACCACACTGGATTTTGGCTACCAGAACCCCGGGGGGTTCCAGCAGATCAGCCTGGCCTATCTGCTGCTGGGCGCGGGTTTTGTCCTGCTGCGTCACTCCCGCTGGGCGTTCAGCTGGCAACTCAGCCTGCAGGTAATAACCGACATTCTGATCCTGACCCTGCTGATGCATTTCAGCGGCGGCTCGCGCAGTGGTCTGGCCTTCATGATGCTGGTCGTACTGGCGGGCGCGGGCCTGGTCGGGCAAGGGCGTCTGAGCCTGTTTTTTGCGGCACTGGCGACGCTGGCCGTGCTGGCCGAGCAATCCGTCCGGGTGCTCCGGATGGGAGCCGACCAGTCAGATTTTGCCCAGTCCGGCATCATCTGCATCGGCTTTTTCGCAACGGCCATCAGTGCCCGGATGCTGGCACGGCGCGCGATTGCCAACGAACGCCTGGCGCAGGAGCGGGGACGAGAACTGGCCGAACAGATGAGCCTCAACGAGCAGGTGATCCGCGACATGGAAGACGGCGTGCTGATCGTGGATGCCCGGGGGCTGGCAAGCCAAACCAACCCCAGTGCCCGGCGATTGCTGGGGCTGACGGAAAAATCTGCCGATCTGTCTGCCGCCGCGCCGCTGGCCGAGCTCTCCGCACCACTGGGAGAAGCCTATCGCCAGTGGCAACAGCAGGGGGCGAAGGAATCCCGGAGCGGGCAGATCATCCCGCTTTCCGCTGGCCGATCCCTGCGGCTGCGTTTCATGCCCGCAGGCGAATCGGGGCACGCCCTGATTTACCTCGAAGACACACATCGCCTGCTGGAACAGGCGCAACAGATAAAACTCGCCGCGCTAGGCCGCCTGACGGCCAACATGGCACATGAAATTCGTAATCCGCTGGCCGCCATCAGCCATGCAGCCGAGCTGCTGGCCGAAGAACAGCGCGATACGACGCGGCAACGCCTGACGCGCATCATCGGCGACAACACCCAGCGTCTGAACCGTCTGGTGGCCGAAGTGCTGGAGCTGGGGCGGCGTGACCGGGCCTTGCCGGAAGAATTGCATCTGAAAACATTTCTCCAGACATTTCTCGACGAATATGCCATTCAGGATCCGCGTGTGACCGGGATCGTCCACTGGGAAGCGGCAGATGACCTTGTACTGTATTTCGACCGCAGCCACCTGAACCGTGTGCTGACCAATCTCCTCGGTAACGCCTTGCGCCACGGGGGCGAGGCATCCGGAGAAATACACATCAGGGCACATGCAGCCGACGGCGGACGAACGGAACTGCATGTGACGGATCATGGCGCGGGCATCGAAAAATCCGTGGAACCGCAGATCTTCGAGCCCTTCTTCACCACCCATGGCCAGGGAACAGGGCTGGGCCTGTACATTGCGCGCGAGCTGTGCGAGGCCAATGGCGCGGAACTGCAGTTTCGTGGCAACACACCCGGAGCGCATTTTTGCCTGGCCGGCCAGGGAGGAGCACACGCATGACATCACCAAAACCGGAACGCCGGACGAATAACGCCCCCCCCCAGGTACTCATCGTAGACGATGAGCCAGACATCCGGGAACTGCTGGAACTAACCTTGTTGCGTATGGGCCTGGGTTGCCGCAGCGCAGGCACACTGGCCGAGGCGAAGCAGCTGCTCACACAGGAACGTTACCAGCTTTGTCTGACAGACATGCGCCTGCCCGATGGTGAAGGCCTGCAGCTGGTAGCCCACATCGGCGAACATTGCCAGGATTTGCCCGTGGCCGTCATCACGGCTTACGGCAGCATGGAAAACGCCGTGCAGGCATTGAAGGCCGGGGCTTTCGATTATTTATCCAAGCCGGTGTCGCTTGACCAGCTGCGCGCGCTCGTCAAGTCGGCCATCGACCTGCCCCGGGGGCATACGCCGGAAGCCTCCATCGTCGGCCAGACACTGCTTGGCAATTCACCGGCCATCCAGCAGGTGCGTGGCATGATCGAACGGGTTGCCCGCAGCCAGGCCGCAGTTTATATCTCCGGCGAATCCGGCAGCGGCAAGGAGCTTTGCGCCAGCCTGATCCACCGCCTCGGGGCGCGACGCGAAAAGCCGTTCATCGCGGTCAATTGCGGCGCGATTCCGGAAACGCTTATGGAAAGCGAATTCTTCGGCTATCGCAAGGGAGCCTTCACCGGCGCGGATGCCGAACGGGAAGGCTTTTTCCAGGCAGCACATGGCGGAACCCTGTTCCTCGATGAAGTCGCCGATCTGCCCTTGTCCATGCAGGTGAAACTACTGCGCGCCATCCAGGAAAAGCGGGTGCGGAAAGTAGGAGCAACGGCCGAGGAAGCCGTGGATGTCCGCATCATCTGCGCCACACACCAGGATCTGAAATCCCTCGTCGAACAGGGACGTTTCCGGCAAGACCTTTTCTATCGACTGAATGTCATCACCCTGCGAATGCCCGCCCTGCGCGAATGCCAGGAAGATATTCCGCTCCTGGCGCAGACCTTCCTCGCCCGCCTGGCGGCAGAAGCCGGACAAACCGAGCCCCGGCTGACGCCGGCTGCTCTCGCGGCACTGGGCAGACACACCTTCCCGGGCAATGTGCGCGAGCTCGAAAACACGCTGGAGCGCGCGTTGGCCCTGATGGAAACGGAAGCCGTCGATGTGGATGACCTGCAACTGACACCGGCATTCGAGGACGCCAGCGCGGCCACTCCTGAAAGTGAAACGCCCCTTCCTGCCGGGCGGCTACCCTTGCAGGATCATCTCGACCAGGTCGAAAAGCAGGTCATTCTCGATGCCTTGCAAAAAACCCGCTTCAACCGCACCGCAGCCGCCCGGCTGCTGGGTGTCACTTTCCGCTCGCTGCGTTACCGGATGGAAAGACTGGGGCTGAACGAATGAAGAATACCCCGCCAGATGCGGCATGGCGGCTCGATGCCTCGGGCAGGGTACCCGGTGCTGAATTCATCGCCTCGCCAAATTTTGACGCTCGTCCCCCGGAGGAAGCGGTATCCCTCATCGTCATACATGCCATCAGCCTGCCCCCGGGCGAGTTTGGCGGGCCGGGCATCGTCGAGCTTTTCACCAACACACTCGATCCCGGGGCGCACCCCTATTACGCCGGAATTCACGCGCTGCGGGTTTCGGCCCATTTCCTGATCCGGCGCGATGGCCGCCTCCTGCAATTTGTCACCTGCCATGACCGCGCCTGGCATGCAGGCGTCTCGCAATGGAGGGGGCGCGAACGCTGCAACGATTTCTCTCTCGGCATCGAACTCGAAGGTTGTGACGACAAGCCCTTTGAACCCGCGCAATATGCTGCACTGAACGCCCTGCTCGCCACCTTGCAAAGCGCGTACCCCGGCGTGGAAATCACCGGCCATGCCCAGATTGCGCCGGGGCGAAAAACCGATCCGGGCCCTTGTTTTGACTGGTCCCAGATCACGTCCTGAAGCCGGATTGCCAACATGTTTGACAGCGATTGTCCGAGCTAACTATAATGCGCGGTTTCCGCAATGATTTCGCCTCCTGCCGGCCCGGTCCGGCAATGGCTGTCGAGGGTTCTATGAAAACTTTTTCCGCCAAGCCGCATGAGGTCAAGCGCGACTGGTTCGTGGTCGATGCTTCCGATCTGGTGCTGGGCCGCCTGGCCACCGAAATCGCCCGCCGCCTGCGTGGCAAGCACAAGACCGAATACACGCCGCACGTCGATACCGGCGACTACATCGTTGTCGTCAACGTCGAAAAGCTGCGCGTGACCGGCAACAAGTCGCAAGACAAAATGTACTACCGCCACACCGGTTACCCGGGCGGTATCCGCGAAACCAACTTCACCAAGCTGCAGCAGCGTTTCCCCGCCCGCGTCCTGGAAAAGGCCGTCAAGGGCATGCTGCCGAAGGGCCCGCTGGGTTACGCGATGCTCAAGAAGATGAAGTGCTACGCCGGAGCGGAACATCCGCACACCGCGCAGCAGCCCAAAACGCTGGTCATCTAAAGGTCAAACATCATGGCAGTCAGCTACAACTACGGCACGGGCCGTCGCAAGACCGCAGTCGCCCGGGTCTTCATGAAAAAAGGCAGCGGCAAGATCGTCGTCAATGACAAACCGCTCGACGAGTTCTTCTCGCGTGAGACGGGCCGCATGGTCGTGCGCCAGCCCCTCGAACTCACCGAACACATCGGCACATTCGACATCATGGTCAATGTCGTCGGCGGCGGTGAATCCGGCCAGGCCGGTGCGGTTCGCCACGGCATCACCCGCGCCCTGATCGATTACGACGAAACGCTCAAGCCCGCCCTGTCGAAGGCCGGGTTCGTCACGCGCGACTCGCGCGAAGTCGAACGCAAGAAGGTCGGTCTGCACAAGGCACGTCGTCGCAAGCAGTTCTCCAAGCGTTAAACCCAGGCGGATTCCGGAATTTCGGCGCGTTCGATCGTCGCCGGGATTCCCGACTTGTCCGACTATCCCGAAGCAAAGCCGCCGGATACCCGTACCTGGCGGCTTTGCTTTTTGCATTTTCCCATGGGAGCCTCCGCCGCATGTTTTTCCGCAAGCTCAGTGGCAAGATCATCGGCATCCTCGTGGCCTTCTTTCTGGTGGCACTCATTGCCATCAGCCTGACGCTGTATCTTTCCTGGCAACTCGAAGGCAATGCAGCCGCCATCAACGATGCGGGCAGCCAGCGCATGCGAACCTATCGCATCGTCTTTCTGCTTTCCCGCCCGCAGCCCACCCAGGCCGACGACGAAGCCCTGAAGGCCAGCATCACCAATGAAGTCGACACTTTCGAGCGGGTCATGCACTCGCTCGAAAACGGTGACCCAAACCGCCCCCTGTTCTTGCCGAATGAAGCCGAGATAGCCCGGCTGCTCAAGCAGATGCGGAAAGAATGGAACGAGGAGATGCGGCCGCGCATCGAGGGCATGCTGCAAATGCCCCCCGAAAGGCGAACGACCCAGCTCGTGCATTACCGCGCCTCGGTCGAACAATTCGTTTCTCACGTCAATCAACTGGTAGCAGCCGTCGAGCACAGCGGCACTCGCAGTGCTACCTGGCTTCGGCTCTTGCAGATCGGCCTGATCGTACTGGCGATGATCGGCACGACCCTGCTGATCGCCTTCTTCTTCGTCATGGTGATCCGCCCACTCGAAGAAATCCGCGATGGCATCCGTCGCATGAGTGGCGCGGATTTTCAGGTACGTTTGCCCATACGCCGCAATGACGAATTCGGTGAAGTCGGGCAAGGCTTCAACAGCATGGCCGACCGGCTCGAAGGCTACTACGGCCAGCTTGAGCAGCGGGTGGAAGAAAAGACGCGTGACATCGAAATCAAGCACCGCGAACTGACCCTGCTCTATGAGGTTGCGGCCTATCTGAGCGTACCCGTGCCACGGGATGTCGCCTGCTACGAAGTGCTGGACAAGGTCATGCAGCTGCTCGACGCCCAGGCGGGGCTGGTGCGCTTCGTGGAAGAGAATGGCGAACAGATGCGTATCGGGGTGCATCGCAACCTCTCCGAAGAATTCCTGCGTTGCGAAGGCTGCCTGCCCGTCGGGGCCTGCCTGTGCGGCGGGGCAGCGACAAGCGGTGTGGCGGTGACTTCCCAGCTCGTCATCAAACCGGCCATCGACATGGCGATGGCATGCCGCGACCGTGAAGGTTACGCTTCGATGGTGGCCATCCCGATTTCCTCGAAGAACCAGATTCTTGGCGTCTTCAACCTCTTTTTTTACAGCCCCCGTGCCTTGCGCGATAACGAAGTCCGCCTGCTTGAAACCATCGGCCAGCATCTGGGGGTTGCCATCGAAAACCAGCGTCTCGTCGAGCGTGAACGCGAGCTGGCCGTTTCGGAAGAACGCAACCTGCTGGCCGAAGAACTGCACGACAGCATCGCCCAGTCGCTGGCTTTCCTCAACATTCAGGCACAGATGCTGCAAGACTCGCTGCGCCGCGAGGACATGCAGGAAGCCCAGGATGAGCTCGCGCGCATCCGCGAGGGCATCCAGGAAAGCTACGATGACGTCCGGGAACTACTGGTGCATTTCCGTACCCGCATCGTTGCGGGTAATGTCGAAATCGCCATTGCCAGCGCGCTCGAGAAATTCGAAGGACAAACCGGCATCAGTACGGGGCTCGAGCGCCGGGGCGATCAGCGCGAGATTCCGACGCAAAATGCCATCCAGATTCTGCACATCGTCCAGGAAGCCCTCTCCAATGTTCGCAAACACGCCGCAGCGAACCATGTTCGCGTCATCATCGAACGTGATGCCGAACTCGTCATTTCCGTGATCGACGATGGCCGGGGGTTCGACGCAGGCGGCCCACCCGATGAAGGCGACGTACATGTCGGCATCAAGATCATGCGCGAACGCGCCCACCGCATCGGGGGGCAGTTCGACATAAAATCCTCGCCGGGCGCGGGTACGACCGTAACACTCCGCCTGCCACGAGAAACGAACTAGATTCTGTCCATGACCACCGAAAAACGCATTCGCGTCCTCCTGATCGACGATCACACCCTGTTTCGCAGCGGGATCAAGGCCCTCCTGCAAAGACAGCCCGGTTTCGAGGTCGTGGGCGAGGCCGGAGATGCCCTCGAAGGCGTCAAACGCGCGAAAATCCTGCAACCCGATGTCGTGCTGCTCGACATTCACATGCCCGGAATCACGGGCCGCGAAGCGGTTTCCCTCGTGGCCGAAGAAGCTCCGCAAGCCCGCATCCTGATGCTGACGGTATCCGAAGATGTCGAAGACCTGCTGCAAGCCCTGCGCGCAGGGGCGCATGGCTACCTGCTGAAAAACATCGAAACCGATTTTCTCGTCAACGCCTTGCGTACTGCCGTCGATGGCGAATCGGTCATGTCGCCGCAGATGACCAGCAAACTGATGAAAAGCGTCAGTGCCCCGCAGGCAGCACCCGCCGGGCCTACGGTGGCCGACAAGGAACGTCTTTCGCCCCGCGAGCGGGAAATCCTCGGCTTTCTGGCGCGCGGAGCCAGCAACAAGGAAATCGCCCGCAGCCTGGACCTGGCCGAGAGCACGGTCAAGATTCACGTCCAGAACATTCTCAAGAAACTCAACCTGCTCTCCCGGGTGCAGGCGGCGGTTTATGCGGTGGAACACGGCCTGGCAACGCGCGACGACGGATGATCGGACACCGGTTCAAACTGGTAACATGCCGCATTGTTTTCGCGGCCCGATCCCGGATGGCCCCGTAGCGAATTTCATGAAATCGACCAACCTCGCCTTCACGGCACTTTCTTCCCGCCGACTGCGTCAGCTGGCCTGCCTCGCCTTGCTGGGCCTGCCTGTCGCCTCCTGGGCACAATCCGCAGAAGAAGCCCCGAAAGAGACGCCGAAAGAAGCCCAGTCCTCCGTGGAAGATGCCCGGGAAGCGCGTCTGCCGAAGCAAGCCCTGACGCCCAGGATTCTCTACCAGACCCTGCTGGCGGAAATCGCTGCCCAGCGCGGCAATCTGGCC
>CAZFPI010000102.1:0-8314 GCA_964521075.1 uncultured Sterolibacterium sp. | reverse complement strand
TTTCCTGCCCAGCAGGCAAGCTTCATGTCCATGCGTAACGTTCGTTCGAAGAATCGCGAAGGCTGGCTGGATCTGTTTGCTGTGGATGCCGTTTTGCAGGATCCGGTGGGTATTTCGCCTTTTGACCCGGTGGGCCAGGGACACAAGGGGCGGGAGGCTATCGGGGCCTTCTGGGATAACGTGATTCTCCAGAATGGTGGCGAGATTCGCATTCGTGAGTCTTATCCGGCAGGGGATGAGTGCGCCAATCTGCTGCGAATCACCCGGCTACTGCCCAATGGCCGTCCGCTTGAAGTGAATTTCATCGGTGTGTATCGCGTCAATGAGGCGGGCAGTATCGTGTCGCTCAAGGCTTACTGGCAGTTTGAAAAGGCAATGGCTGATTTTGCGGCCGCCATGGCGGAATAAGGCAGGCAGAACAGGATATCGGGTTATACCGGAACCTGGCTGGCGGGTTGTTTGAGCCGCGCCAGCAGAAAGCCCAGGCCGAGTGCGGGCAGGGCGGCTTGCAGGTGTTCGGGGTGGGCCGTCGATTGCAGTATGAGCAGGCTTTGGCCCTGGTGGGCTGTGTTTGCCCGCCGCGCGACTTCGCGGGCGACGGCGTCGGCGACTTCGACGAGCCTGATGGCTCCGGCGGTTTTGTTCTGGCCTGCCAGCAGGGGCCGGATCAGGTTGCCGATGAAGGTGTAATGGGTGCAGCCCAGTACGATGCGGTCGACCCCCTGGTCGATGAGCGGCGTGATTTTTGCCGCGATTTCGCTGGCGAAGCCGGTATCTGATGTGGATAGATGCAAGGTTTCGACGCGCGTAGCCCAGCCGGGGCAGGCTTCGATGTGCACCTGCACCCGGCTGGCGTGGGTTTCAATGAGTTGCTTCAGGCGCGCGCTGCGTGCCGTGGATTCCGTCGCCAGGATGGCGATGCGGCCGGTTTTTGTGCTGGCTGCTGCAGGTTTGACGCCGGGTTCGATGCCGACGACGGCGATGCCAGGGTGCGCCTGGCGCAAGGTCTGGACGGCGGCGGCGGTTGCCGTATTGCAGGCGACGACGAGGGTGGTGCAGCCTTGACGGATCAGGTGCGCGCCGATGGCCAGCACACGATCGCGGATGAAGTCATCCGATTTGTTGCCGTAGGGGACGTTCGCCGTATCCGCCAGGTAGATCAGATCAGCCTGTGGCAGGGCGCGCGCAATGGCGGCCAGCACGGAAAGCCCGCCTAGACCGGAGTCGAAAACACCGATCATGGCGGGCTATCCTGATACAGAGAATGGGCTGTCAGTAAAAATGGGGCACATCAACCCTTGACGACGGGAATCTTGCCGATGCGGGACTGCCACTGCTGCGGGCCGGTGTTGTGCACGGAAATACCGGTGGCATCGACGGCAACGGTGACGGGCATGTCTTTGACCTCGAATTCGTAGATCGCTTCCATGCCCAGATCGGCAAAGCCAACGACCTTGGCGGCCTTGATGGCCTTGGAAACCAGATAGGCCGCACCACCCACGGCCATGAGATAGGCCGATTTGTGCTGTTTGATGGATTCGATGGCGGCCGGGCCCCGCTCGGCTTTGCCGACCATGGCGATGAGGCCGGTTTTTTCGAGCATCATGTCGGTGAATTTGTCCATGCGCGTGGCGGTGGTGGGGCCGGCCGGGCCGACGACTTCGTCACGCACCGGATCGACCGGGCCGACGTAGTAGATGACGCGGTTGGTGAAGTCGACCGGCAGTTTTTCACCCTTGGCGAGCATGTCCTGGATGCGTTTGTGGGCGGCATCGCGGCCTGTGAGGAGGCGGCCGTTGAGCAGCAGGACATCGCCCGGTTTCCAGCTGGCGATTTCGTCGCGGGTGAGGGTGTCGAGATTGACGCGCTTGCCCTTGCTGGTGTCGTAGGTCAGGCGCGGCCAGTCGTCGAGATTGGGGGCTTCCAGTTTTGCCGGGCCCGAGCCGTCGAGATGGAAGTGGATGTGGCGGGTGGCGGCACAGTTCGGGATCATCGCGACGGGCTTGCCGGCGGCGTGGGTGGGGTAGTCGAGAATCTTGATGTCGAGCACGGTAGTGAGCCCGCCCAGACCTTGCGCGCCGATGCCCAGGGCATTGACCTTTTCGAGCAGTTCGAGACGGAGCTCTTCAACCCGGGTGAGCTTTTCGCCACGCGCGGCCTTTTCCTTGACCAGGTGGATGTCGACCGGGGCCATGAGGGATTCTTTGGCGAGCAGCATGGCTTTTTCGGGCGTGCCGCCGATGCCGATGCCCAGCATGCCGGGCGGGCACCAGCCAGCACCCATGGTGGGGACGGTTTTGAGCACCCAGTCGACGATGGAGTCGGAAGGGTTGAGCGCGGCGAATTTGGATTTGTTTTCGGAGCCGCCGCCCTTGGCCGCGCAGATGACTTCGACGTGGTCACCCGGTACGATTTCGTAGTGCACCACGGCCGGGGTGTTGTCCTGGGTGTTCTTTCGCAGCCCGTCCGGGTCGGAGAGCACGGAGGCGCGCAGCTTGTTGTCGGCATTCAGATAGGCGCGATGCACGCCTTCGTTGACCATTTCCTGCACCGACAGGGTGGCGTCCCATTGAACGTTCATGCCGACCTTGAGGAAGACGACGGCGATGCCAGTGTCCTGGCAGATGGGGCGGTGGCCTTCGGCGCACATGCGGGAGTTGATGAGAATCTGCGCCATGGCATCCTTGGCGGCCGGGCTTTCTTCGCGCTCATAGGCTTCGGTCAGGGATTTGATGAAGTCGACGGGGTGGTAGTAGCTGATGTACTGGTAGGCGTCGGCGATGCTCTGGATGAAGTCTTCCTGGCGGATGGTAGTCATGGTGAAGTTTTCCGAAGAGGCGTATCGAAAGGGGAACGGTGGGAGTTAATGATGGTCTTTGGTCAGCATCAGCGAGCTGTTCATGATTTTGTCGACCCAGGCCATGACAAGGGCGGAAAGCAGGAAGGTCACATGAATGGCAACCTGCCAGAGTATGGCGCGATCGGTCAGGTTGCCCACGTTGATGAAGGTTTTTAGCAAATGGATGGATGAGATGCTGATGATGGCGGTCGCCAGCTTGATTTTCAGCACGCCTGCGTTGACGTGTGATAGCCATTCTGGCTGATCTTCGTGGCCTTCGATGTCCAGACGCGAAACGAAGGTTTCGTAGCCGCCGATGATGACCATGACCAGCAGGTTGGCAATCATCACCACGTCGATCAGGCCCAGCACGGTCAGCATGACGTCGCTATCGTTGAGCGCACCTGCCTTGCCGATGAGGTGGGACAGTTCGAGCATGAACTGATAGACATACACACATTGCGCGGCGATCAGTCCGAGGTAGAGCGGGGCTTGTAGCCAGCGGCTCCAGAAGATGAAGCCTTCCATGGCGCGCAGGGAGCGTGATGATGATGTTTTCACGGTGGTTCTGTCGGGTGGAAAGCTGCAAATTCTAGCATTGGCATCAAGGATGCCTGCGGTGCTGTCCAGGGGGGGGATCATGTGTTTTTTTCGGGGAATAGCGGAGGCAGGTGATACCCCGGCAAGGCCCGCTTTGCCTGTTCGAGCATGGCTTCTGCGACGGTGCTGGCATGGATGGGGCGATAGGCTCGGGGGATGAGGAAGGCGCTGCGTTGCATGAGTTTTCCGATCCAGTCTTCCAGGGGACGCGGTGTGGATCGCTGGCCGACGAGGTAGCCTGGGCGGAAGATGCTGAGAGAGGTGTAAGGCAGGGCGCGCAATGCGGCTTCGGTTTCTCCTTTGGTTCGCATATAGAAAAACGGCGAGCGTGCATCGGCTCCCAGGGAGCTGACGAGCAGAAATTGTCGCGCGTCAGCCGCCAGGGCTGCCTGGGCTGCCATCAGGATGTAGTCGTGATCGACGCGGCGAAAGGCGGCGCGGGAGCCGGCTACCTTGATCGTCGTGCCAAGGCAGCAAAAAACGTCATCGACAGGCGGGAGGCTCTCCCGGGGTAGTTGCTCGAAGTCGGTGATGCGCTGGGTTAGTTTGTCGTGCCGGAGGTCGAGCGGTCTTCGCACGAGTGCGATGACTGACTTGTATTCCGTGGCTTCCAGCAGTTTTTTGAGCAGATGACCGCCGACGAGGCCGCTGCCGCCGAGGATCAGGGCAGTACGTCCATCGTCAGTGGCGGGGGAAGTTTGTGTCATGGGAGTCACCAAATCGGGTAAAGTGTTGCGTATCAAGGGAATGCGTAACGAAACGGGCGGAAACTGGCGGAAACGGACAGATTATGGCGATTGATCCCAAGGTGTATGACCAGAACTTCTACCGGGTGAGCTTCCTGCTTTCGCGGTTCACCGTGCCTTATCTCCGGAACATTTATCGGGAATTCGACGGTGACATTCTGCTGAATATCGTGATCGGCGAGATCGGTACGCGCAATCTGGGGCAATTCTACGAGGCCAGCCGCACCAGTGATACTTTTGAGAGTCGCCTGGACGATGTCAATGAACATCAGCGGGTGCTGCGGCCTTGCAATGCACTTTCCATCAGCGACGCGACGGGTATCCCGCGTGAAACCGTGCGCCGCAAGGTGAATGCACTGATCCAGCGCGGCTGGGTGAGCCAGAACCAGCGGGGGCATCTTTATCTGACCCCTTCGGTGGCCCAGCATTACCAGAAATTCCTGCTGGAGTTGATCGAGGAATTGCTGCCGGTTTCGCGTGAATTGTCCGAGCTGCTCGAACATCCTCCTGCGCTTGCTGACCATCGCATGACGCCAAGACGCTGAAGGGCAGGGGGATATGAAACAGAATCCTGGCAAAAAACGGATATGCAGCGGTTTGTTTCTGCTGCTTTCTTTTTTACTGACGGCCTGTAGTCATCTGCCGTTTTCAGGGAGTGAGCCAGCGATACCTCCGGTTGTCGTCAAGCCGCTTCGTGCCGCACCAAAAATCGCTCTGGCCCTTGGCGGCGGTGCTGCGCGCGGCTTCGCGCATGTGGGGGTCATCAAGGCACTGGAAGCGCAGGGTATTGTGCCGGATATCGTCGTGGGAACCAGTGCGGGTTCCGTGGTCGGAGCCTTGTATGCAGCGGGCAGCAATGGTTTCGAGCTGCAGCAGTTGGCCATGCAGATGGATGAGCGGCAGATCAGCGACTGGTCTTTGCCGGATCGTGGCGTCATCAAGGGTGAGGCCTTGCAGGATTTCATCAATCGGGCGGTGAATCAGCGGCCCCTGGAGAAAATGAGCCGCACACTGGCAATTGTCGCCACCGATTTGCACAGTGGGGAGCCCATCGTTTTTCGGACGGGTAATACCGGCATGGCGGTCCGCGCTTCCAGCAGTGTGCCCGGTGTGTTTCAGCCGGTCGTCATCAATGGCCGTGAATATGTGGATGGCGGGCTGGTTAGCCCCGTGCCGGTGAAAATTGCCCGCTCACTGGGGGCTGATTTCGTGATTGCCGTCGATATTTCCGCCAGCCCGCAATATGGCAAGACATCCGGTGTGCTGGATGTCTTGCTGCAGACATTTTCCATCATGGGGCAGACCATCAATCGTCATGAACTGCCGGAGGCCGATGTGGTGATTCGCCCCAATACGCCAGGTATCCGGGCGACGGGGTTTCAGGACCGTCATCTGGCCGTGATGGAAGGGGAAAAGGCCGCCATGCAGAAAATGTCTGACATCAAGGCCAGGCTGGCGAAGCTTCAGGAGAGCCGTTGATCCGCGTCCGCGTTAATCCGGATTGACGCGCCGTGCACCGTTGTAACGCTTGCCCCAGTAGCGTTCGCGCAGATCGTCGATGCGAACAGCACCGCCACTGGCCGGGGCGTGGACGAACTGGTTGTTACCCAGGTAGATCCCCACATGCGAGAAGGCGCGTCGCATGGTGTTGAAGAACACCAGGTCGCCGGGTTGTAGTTCGTTCTTGCTGATGGATTCGCCGCTATGGCTGATTTCGCGCGAGCTGCGCGGCAGGCGCGTCCCCAGTTCCCTGAAGACGTGGCTGACAAAGCCGCTGCAATCAAAGCCGTTTTCCGGGGTGGAGCCACCGCGTCGATAACGGATGCCGATCAGATCCAGGGCTCTTTCGACAACTTCGCCAGCACCGTGGGAGGCCCGCTGGAAGATGGTCTGGTCGGTATTCTGGCGCGAGTTTGAAGGGGAGGAGGCACTCAATTCTTGTTGCGCCAGGCGGAAATCATGCTCTACCTGATCTGCTCGGGCTGTTTGCATCGTGGCAAGGCACGAGGCCAGCGCGAAGGTGATCACGGCAGCCCGCACCAGGCAGCGTGAGCGCGAGGAGGGGCAAGGCAATGATTCTGACCGTTCTGGCGAACGCTGGGGGTGTGGGAGCTTTTTAAGCATAGCCTTTAACTCTACCGCCAGATGAGCCGGGTGTAAAGTCTTGACAGTTTTGATGATTTTTACGGGTTTCCAGGTTTAATGAGCAGGCCGTGCAGCTTGCTCACTGCCATGGCTGATTGAGGCGGGTTACTGCCCCCGCATGAATAGCTTGTCGAGATCGGCCATCGAGAGCTGGGCCCAGGTGGGGCGGCCATGGTTGCATTGATCGGCGCGGTCGGTTGCTTCCATGTCCCGCAGCAGGGCGTTCATTTCCGGCAGGGTGAGTGTGCGGCGGGCGCGGACGGCTCCATGGCAGGCCATGGTGGCGAGGAGTTCGTTGCGACGGTTTTCGATGATCTGGCTGGCGGGGAACTGGTCGAGGTCGGCCAGCAGGGCGCGGATGAGTTCGATGAGCGGTGCATTGGTCAGCAGGGCGGGGATGACCCGCAGGGCTAGTTGTTGCGGGCCGGCAGTGCCCAGTTCAAAGCCCAGGGTGGCGAGGGTGGCTGTATGTGCTTCAGCAGCAGCCATTTCGCGTGGTGTGGCATTGAAAATGGCGGGGATCAGGAGGGCCTGGGTGGCGGGCGAGGCTGTGCTGGCTGTTTGCTTGAGCTTTTCGTAGAGGATGCGTTCATGGGCGGCGTGCATGTCGACCAGCACAAGCCCGGCGGTGTTTTGCGCGAGGATGTAAATGCCGTGGAGCTGGGCTACGGCATAGCCCAGGGGGGGCAGGGCATGGGGGGGGTCTTTGGGGGGCGGCATCGTGGCCCCGGTGGTTGCCGTGGGGGGGGCGGCTTCCTGTCGCGCACTGGTCGCGCTGGCGACGAAGCTGAAATAGGCTTCGGTGGTTTGCCGGGATTCGCCAATGGCGAGGGATGGCTGGAAGGCGTAAGAGACCGGGCGGGCAGCAGGGTAGGCCAGCTCTGGCGAGGGGGGGCTTTGTGCCGGTGCGATTTGCGTCAGTGGCGTAGACAGGGTGCGTTGCAGTGCGTGGAATACGAATTGATGGATGCTGCGTGAATCCCGAAAGCGGACTTCGGTCTTGGCCGGGTGAACGTTTACGTCGACGCCATGCGGGTCGAGTTCGAGAAACAGGACGTAGGCCGGATGGCGGCTGCCGTGCAGGATGTCAGCATAGGCTTGCCGGACGGCGTGTGTCAGCAGTTTGTCACGTACGAAGCGGCCATTGACGTAGAAGTATTGTTCGTCGCGGGTGGCGCGGGAATAGGCCGGGAGTGCTGCATAACCGCTCAGGCGGAGCTCACCCGCCGGGGCGTCGATGCGCCGCGCCTGGTCGATGAATTCGTTGCCGAGTAGATCCCGCAGGCGTCTTGCCGGGTCGCAGGCGGTGAGGCGTTGCTTGACGATGCCATTGTGGGCGAGCATGAAGGCGACATCGGGGCGCGCGAGAGCCATGCGCCAGAGTACATCCTGACAATGGGCGAATTCGGTGGCTTCGGATTTGAGGAATTTTCGCCGGGCCGGGGTGTTGTAGTAGAGATCGGCAATTTCGATGACTGTCCCGGCATTGAGTGCGGCAGGGGTGGTCGCCAGGGCGTTGTCGATGCGCCAGGCGTGGGCCATGCCGGGGGGGCGGCTGGTGAGCGTGAGGCGGGCAACGGCGGCAATCGAGGCCAGGGCTTCGCCCCGAAAGCCCAGGCTTGCGACACGTTCGAGGTCGTCGAGGCTGCGGATTTTGCTGGTGGCGTGGCGCATCAGGGCCAGAGGCAGGTCTTCGTGCGGGATACCGCCGCCGTCGTCGGCCACACGGATCAGACGGATGCCGCCGCCCTCGATTTGCACATCGAGCTGTTTCGCTCCGGCATCCAGGCTGTTTTCCAGTATTTCCTTGAGTACCGAGGCCGGGCGTTCGACAACTTCCCCGGCGGCAATCTGGCTGATGAGCTGGTCGGGCAGGGCAAGGATGCGTGGGAGGGGTGGTTCGGCGTGGAGGCTCATCGGGCGATTATAAGGAACTGCTGATTAAATCAAATCCGTTCGGGCTGAGCTTGTCGAAGCCCTTGTT
>CAZFPI010000101.1:0-8508 GCA_964521075.1 uncultured Sterolibacterium sp. | reverse complement strand
CCCTGCATCTGGCGGGCGGCTATCACCAGATTCATTACCGCATGTACTACGGCGGCCCCAGCCACGCCCCGCGCGGCGTGCCTATCGAAATCGAGAAGGCGAGGTGACTGCGCGGCCTTGCTTTCCCGGGAAACAGCCCCCGGCCTGGCTGCATCGAGTGATGCCATTCCAGTCGATCCAGAGTAGTGGCATCGGCCGGATGTAGAGGAAACCTTGCACTTCATGATGGGCTATCTGCCGTTCAGTTCTTTGGGCACTTTGGGCAGGGCTTTGCTTGATTGCAGCGAGCTATCAATATCCAGGTAAAACTCACAAAAAATACGCCATTACTATTGACTGCTCCCTCTTTGGGTCACTATAATTCTTGGATCAGTTGTTCCTCGATAGCTCAGTCGGTAGAGCGCCGGACTGTTAATCCGTAGGTCCCTGGTTCGAGCCCAGGTCGGGGAGCCAAATGAATCAAACAAAAGGCCCAGCCCAAAAGGTTGGGCCTTTTGTTTTGGTGTGGGGGTTTGGTGTAATCCCTGTGTAATTTCTGCGTAATCAGGCCAGAAAATCAGGATGCTTTCTCGCCCTCTTTCTCGCCCTTGACCTTGTGCCGCTCAGCCATGCCCTGCGGCGGCCCAGGCTGTACCCCGCGCGGCGGGCCTGTCGAAATCGAGAAGGCGAGGGGCGCGGCCTTACTTTCCCGGGAAGCAGCCCCCGGCCTGGCTGCATCGAGTGAGCCATTCCAGTAGATCCGGTAGTGGCATTGGCCGGGCGTAGAGGAAACCTTGCACTTCATGACACCCGAGTTCTACCAGCCGGGCTGCCTGTGCTTCGGTTTCAACACCTTCGGCCAGCACCGTCATTCCCAGCGTGTGTCCAAGTGGAATCACGATTTCAGCGATTCGCGCACCGCGTATTCCGCCACTCAGTGCTTCGACGAAGGAACGGTCGATCTTGATTCGGTCGGCGGGCAGGCGATCAAGGTAAGAAAGGGACGAGAAACCTGTGCCAAAGTCATCGAGGGCAATGGCGATACCACGCTGCCGGATGGCGTGGAGCAGGGTCTCGACGGTTTCGGCTCCTTTGATTGCAACGGACTCCGTGATCTCGAGCTCAAGTTGTTCGACCGGGATTCCTGTTTCGGCAACCATGTCATCCAGCATTTCCAGAAATCCTGGATGACATAGCTGCACGACGGAAACATTGATCGCAACACGGATGTCATGATGCCCGGCTTGCCTGATTTCGATCAGGGCATTCAGTGCTGAGCGTAATATCCACTCTCCCATGGCAACGATGAGCCCGGAGCTTTCGGCAATCGGGATGAATTCTGCCGGCGAGATAAGTCTGCCGTCTTCGCCACGCCAGCGGAGCAAAGCTTCGACGCCGACAACCCGGTTGCTGCCAAAGTCGATTTGCGGCTGGTACACGAGATACAGACGGTCGGCACGGAATGCTCCACGTAATGCATGCAGCAATCGGGTGTGGCCACGCGTTACCGTACCGATGTCACTGGAATACCACGATGTCTGGAATTGCCCCTGGCTCTTGGCGTATTTGAGGGCGATCCAGGCGTCCTTGAGTCTGTCGCTTTCAGATTCGCCGGATTCGTCGATGCGTACCAGCCCCATCGAGACAGTGACCATATGCTCGGTGTCGTCAAACAGGAAAGGTTCCGAGAATAGCTCCTGCAAACGATCCGGGCAGACGATATCTTCCCTGCCGAGGATGCTGAATACGTCGTAGCCGATGCGCGCCAGCTGGCAGACCGACCCCAGTTGCTCGCGTAAGCGTGTAGCAATGGCCTTCAGCAGGTTGTCGCCGTAGGCGTGCCCAAAGAGATCGTTGATTGCCGAAAATTGATCTACGTCCAGCAGTGCCAGCGTACAGGGAAAGGTTTGCGGTGAAGTGCAGCTGTTGCAGCGGAAACGGTGCTCGAGGGTTTCGAGCATGGCACTGCGGTTTGGCAAGCCTGTGAGGCGATCGATGAATGCCGTATGCCGCAATTCGGCAATCAGATTGGCAATGTGGGCATTGAGCGCGACGTTGTTGCTGAATACATTCAGCAAGGCATCATCCGGTTTGCTATCTCCGGTGTAGTGCAATAGTCCGACCAGGGTTTGTTTTCTGTCTGTCCCAAGGTGGCTGGCAATGATGTCATTGCCGACGATATTGTGGCCCTTGGCGGCGCATTGTTCGATGAGTTCTATCGCTGTCGCATCGGCGACTTCGCAGAGCAACCGGCCATCGGATCCGGTATAGCGGCCCACCCCTGTGAGCAGCCTCAGCTGATTTATCGGTGTGTCGCTGGTTACATTACAAACCAGGCCGTCAGGCGAGGATCGCAAAAACTCGCCGAGCTGACGCAGAACCATCCGGCAGAAGGCGATCTTGTCGGATTCTGCGGCCAGCTGCTGGCTTGCGGCAAGTATGCTTTCAAGGCCACGGCGGCTTTCGTCAATGCGGCAGAGCTGGTCATAGGCGCGCAATGCCGTGGCCAGCGCGGCGTAAAGTTTGCTGCTGGTTAGCTCGCTCTTGGTTCGGTAATCGTTGATGTCGTAACGCTGGATTGTGTCAATTTCCGGTGCGTAGCCAGGCTGGCCCGTACGCAGGATGATGCGGGTGCGGGTCAAACCGAATTGCTCGCGAATCTTTGCGATGATGTCGAGCCCGGCGCGCTCCGTCTCCATGACAACATCCAGCAGAATGACGGCGACGTCCTCCATGTTCTTCAGCAATTCGAGGGCGGCATGCGCTGAGTTGGCGTGAAGCAACTGCAAGGGGCGGTCGAGAATAATGGCATTGCCCAGGGCAAGGCGGGTCGATTCGTAGACGTCATCATCATCATCGACCACCAGAATTTTCCACGGGCGGGCAGCGTGCCCTCCTCCCGGCCCCGGGGGGGATGCCGCCGGTTCGTCGATGAAATTGATCAGATCATCATTGGGAGATATGTTGTCCATGGCATGAATCTTTCTCTCATGGGGCAGGGGAGGCTACGCGGCGGACAGGTCAAGGCCAAAGCCGGTGCGTCGGTATTCTTGTTCGCACATCTGCGTAAGTCAATGGGGAAAATGGTGTCAGCAGAGGATGGCATTGATGTAGGGTAGCGTTGTCAGTGTAGTATTCCGGGGCGGATGACGTCCCGGCGGGTTTCTGAAACCTGGCTATCACCTTTTCAAGCAGGTGAATATATGAATGCCCTGATGAGCTCCTTGCGGCTTCGTGCCTTGATCCTGACAATTTTTGTTGTGGTTGGCATGTCGGTTGCCTACTCGCTCAATGCTTCGCGGCTCGTGCTTGAGGCCGGTTTGAGAGATGTTGATGAGCGGGTTCCACAAACCGCCGAGATTCTCAACCTGGCTGTCTCCCCTTTCACGGCAGTTGAGGGCGAGGAGTTGTTGAAATCCTTTCTCGAAACCATGCTTTCGCGCGAGAAAACCAGTGGTCTGGTGTATGTCGTGATTTTCTCCGATGCCGGTGCGCGAGTCGTCTCTGCCGGTAATGTCCCCGAACCCTTGCCTGAAGCAGATACCGATTTGCATACGGCAGCCTTGACCGGTGTGGTTCATGCAATCAATCCGGTTTTATTGCGCGGCAACCGCGTGGGAAGCCTGCAATTTGGCCTGTCGACGCAACAGATGCTGGCAACACGCTCGGCTATCGTGCGTGAAGGGGTGTTTATTTCCCTGTTGATCGGCGCGGGGCTGATTGGCTTGATGCTGCTTGTCGGTTATCTGGTAGGCGTACGCATCAACGATCTGGTTATCGCAAGCCAGGCTATTGCCAACGGTGATTATGATGGCGTGCGCGCTGACGAGCGAGGCCGGGACGAAATTTCGTTGCTGGCGCACAATTTCAATCGAATGGCGGGGGCTGTCTCTCGTCATTTGAAGGAAGTCGAGACAGGCCGCCATGAAATCGGGCAACTCAATGCTTCGCTCGAGGAAACAGTGAGACGACGAACACAAGAATTGGCCGACAAGAACGCCGAGCTGGGTAACACCATAGAACATCTGAAGGAAACCCGTGAGTCCCTGATACGCTCGGAGAAAATGGCCAGTCTGGGCGCTATCGTCGCCGGTGTCGCGCACGAAATGAGCACCCCGATTGGCAATGCATTGATCGTGTCTTCCTCTTTGCGTGAAAGGACACGCGCTTTTGAGACGGAGGTGCAGGCCGGGCTCAGGCGTTCATCGTTGAATCAATTCATGGAAGAAAACCGGCAAGCGGCTGAACTGGTCGAGAGAAATCTGACGCGTGCTGCGACGCTTGTCCATAGTTTCAAACAAGTGGCGGTCGATCAGACCAGCGAACAGCACCGGCTGTTCGATCTGTCCGAGGTGATCCATGAATGCCTGATTCTGCTTCAGCCGACATTGAAGCGAACTCCCTATCAGATTCAGAAGCAGATTCCGGAAGGCATCGAGATGGAGAGCTATCCTGGCCCCCTTGGGCAGGTGATTACCAATCTGGTCAATAACGCCATCATCCACGGCTTTGATGGACGCGACCATGGTTGTATTACCCTCCAGGCCGAGACTGTCGGAACAGAACGGGTTCGCCTGAGGATCCATGATGACGGCAAGGGTGTTGCTCCAGAGATTATCAGCAGGATTTTCGATCCATTCTTCACTACACGCTTTGGCCAGGGCAGTAGCGGCCTGGGGCTGAATATCATCTTCAATATCGTCCATCGCTTGCTGCGAGGGACGGTGGATGTGGAAAGCCCGCCAGGGCAGGGAACGACATTCATTCTGGATTTGCCGCGCCATGCCTGTGGTGCGGAGTTGCTTGAGGAGGTGAAACATGCCTGATCTGCCTGGTCGAATCTGGCGAAAGATACTTGCCGGACTGTTTTCCTGTCTTGCCTGTGTCGCGCAAGCCGATGATGGGTTTCCCGCTGTGCAACTGCACGGCTTTGGTACGCTCGGAATTTCCTGTTTCAGCAGCCGGGAGGCGGATTTCGTCTACGATCTCTTGCCGAATGGCCCGGGCCGTACCCGTCGCTGTGATGTCGGGACAGATTCTTTGCTGGGGGTGCAGACAGATGTGCAACCCGTCGATGCCTTGACCGCATCGTTGCAGATCATTAGCCAGCGAAGCCCGCGCAGCAGCACATTCCGGCCCGATGTCCAGTTGGCCAATCTGCGCTGGCAGATCAATGATGCCTGGTGGCTACGTCTTGGTCGGGTAAATAACCCGATGTTCATTGAATCGGATTACCGTCTTGTCCGTCATGCCTTGACCGGTGCGCGGACGCCATCCGAGGTCTATGGCATGTCTCCGACGTATCAGATGGACGGCCTTGATACCAGCTATCGTTTTGTCGTCTCTGGATGGCGGGGGGAACTGTACGGCGGTATCCACACAAATGATATCAAGACACGCAACAGCAACAGTCAGGCCATCAGTGTCTATTCCGTGCGGGACATCCGGACGGTGACATTGAGCGGCGAACGGGGGCCCTGGACGCTCAAGGCAGGCTACAACACGGACCGTGTTTTTTATGCCGATCCTCGTACCGACTTGTTGTTTGATTTGTTGCGACGCCTGGGGGCGAGCAGCCTCGCGGATAACCTGACGCTGAACAATACCGCTGTCCGTATTTTGTCCGCCAGCGTGCGTTATGACGACAATGATTGGCAGGTACAGTCCGAAGTCGTCCGGCGTCATTTCGAGGACTCGTATTTCCGCGATGCCTGGGCGGCTTACCTGACCGTCGGGCGACGTTTGGGACTGTGGATGCCGCATGTCACGCTGGCACGACGACAGACGTCGGGGCGCACCGTTGATCCGCGCGCGCCCGCTTTTCTTGCCAGTTATGTCAGCGACTTGCTGACGGCTACGCGCTACGATCAACGTTCGCTGACGCTTGGTGTGTCGCGCGAGATTGGAAAAAACATGAGTGGCAAGCTGCAAGTTCAGTGGATACGTCCGGATAAAAATGCCTGGGGAAATGTACTGACCAATTTTTCGCCAAGTTACGATCCATCCAGTCCGTTGCGTGGTGTACTGGTTTCGGCCAATCTCGATTTTCTTTTTTGAGGTGGCTCATGAAGAATTCGAAACCATTGGTGGGGCTTGTTTTTGGTGGTTTTCTGCTGTGTCTGCCGATGTGGGCGGGTGCGGAAGAGCCGGTCATTCTGGTGGTGGCTTCCCGGAATGTTGCTATCTCCCAGGCGAGCCGCGATCAGGTGGCCAATCTTTTTCTCGGGCAATCTTACGGTGAGCTGAAACTCCGCCCGATCGACAGCAGTGATGAAGCACTGCGGGAGCGTTTTTATCAACGCGTGGCTGGTTTGTCGGCCAATCGTGCGCGTGCGGTCTGGGCGCGTCTGGTATTCGCGACACGCCAGACACCGCCACGGGAAATGACGACTGAAGAAGCCATCCAGCAATTATCTGGAAGCGGGGATACGGTCGCTTACCTTTATCGCGACAACATGCCCAGGGGCGCGAAAATACTGCTGACATTGCCGTGATGCCTGACGTGTATCTGCCGTCAAATGGTGATGTCCGGCCCTCCCGGTGAGGAGAGCAGATGGCGCGCTTGTTGCTGAAAATGACGCCATGAACGTTCCCATTCACCTTCACGGGGGGTCACCAGAACGAGTTGGCGCAAGAGGGCGGTCGTTTCCTGCAGCCTGGCCTGCAGCGCATCGTAGGCTTGGGCATCCACGACTTCGACGGGGCGGTCCTGGCAAACTCCGATGCAGGGGCGAGGGGCCTCGAGCTTTCCGCAGCCGATGCATTGCCAGGCCAGGATGCGTTCAACGGGCGAGGGGGAGGGGGCTTCCTTGCTCATGGCGTTATCTCATCAATCCGTTTCGTTTCCGCTGTCCGCACTGTCTGGTGCGTCAGGTGCCTGCGGAGCGGGCTCGCCCGTGGTGTTTTCTGCCGCTTCCCTTGCGCGTTTGACACGCAGTCGTTCATTTTTTTCATCGCCATTGAAGAAAGCATACCGCCCGGCCAGCACACAGCCTTTCATGCCTGGGTCGCAAGGTTTTTGTGCCACTTTGTTGCAAAGGCCGTTTTCTTCGTGGGGGCAACTCCAGGCACCTGCCATTTTCGTTCTCCTTGAGATGTTTCAGTGGTCATAACCATCCCAGGGTGGTGAACTCTTCGCTCAACAGCCGTAATTCATCCTGATGCAAGGTGGCAATACGGGCGACGAGTTCCTCCCCTTTGGGCAGCAGGTGCACCTCGACTTGTCGGCGGTCCTCCTGGCTTGGGCGTCGCTCGACCAGACCTGCCTTGACGCAGCGGTCCACCAGGGCCACGACGCCATGATGCTTGGACTGCAAGTGTTCGGCCAGTTCCCCGATGGTTGCCCATTCGCGTTCGGAACCTCCTTTGAGCTGGAGTAACAACTGGTATTGCAGTGGTGTCGCGCTATTTTCCTGGCAAATGGATTCGCTGATTCGCAGAAAGCGGCGCAGGCGCTGCCTGAAATGCGCCAGGCGTATGTAGTCGTTGGGCTCCAGTTCCCGGGTGGGGTTCATGATGGTCTTGACAAGACGGGGTTCATCAGCTTTAATCATATCACGCTATGATATATTTAGATTGTTTGGAAATGCGGGCCGGGGATTACTGGTTGAGCTGGCCTTCAGCCATCGTCTGACGTAGCGGCGGGTTGCCCGTATCAGCCCTCGGGCAGATAAAGATAACGAAATATTGAATTGAAGGGAGTGCTTATCATGAAAATGTCCAATCTTGCCGGTATGCCGTTTTCGCCCAACGAGGCATGGCGCGAACTGGCGACCAAGGTAGATGGCCAGGTGGCGAAGATTTTTCTTTCACTGGTTGTGCCGCTCTCTCTTCTTCCACCGGCGATGATTTATCTGGCCGGCAATCATTACGGCGATACTTTCATCGATGGTCTGAGCGGCAAGTCCTGGGCCAGAATCGCGGTTCTGTTTTTCGTGGGTGAAATGGCCTCGGTTTTGCTGATGGGTTGGCTCATCAAGCAGGTTGCTGCCAGCTGGAATGGCAATATCAGCTATCGCAATGCTTATCTGCTGGCGGCCATCGCCCCCGTTCCGCTCTGGTTTTCATCGCTGGGGCTTCTGGTTCCGAGCATCGCGGTGAATGCCGTGGTTTCTTTCGCTGCGCTCTGTCTTTCCTGCGGGCTGGTCTATCAGGGCGTTCGCTCGATGAGCGGTGTTTCTGAAGACATCGAGGCAGGTGTCGTCACTCAGGTTGTCTTTGGCGCAGGCCTGATGGTCTGGGGGCTCCTGCTTTCGATGGTCATGCTTCCCCTGTAGGAGACCCCGGCCGTTTTTTGTATCTCTGACTGCTTTTCCCGTTTTTCCCTTGCCCGCTTCGTCAGCCAGTCTGGCGGAGCGGTTTTTTTGTCCGGAACTGGCCGCAGGGGATGTCCCTGTTATTGATCCGGCCCGATAAAGTCTAAAGGTTTCGTCATTCCGGCGAACGCCGAAATCCAGTAACGGACTTGCTTCCCCCCCCTGGGCCCCGGCGTTCGCCGGGGTGACGACTTCATACATTTGCGGGCCGGAT
>CAZFPI010000100.1:0-8565 GCA_964521075.1 uncultured Sterolibacterium sp. | reverse complement strand
GCCAGTGGTGCAAACTCGCCTTCGGCTCAAACAGCACCACTGGACTTCCCCGCCCGCCAAGGCCATCACTCGGCGATTCAGAAGGGGAAGAGAGTGCGGGCGCGCTGGCTGAACCCGGGATGCTCCGTAGGGGCGAATCATCATTCGCCCCGGCCTGACAATTCCTCCCTGCATGCCCGGATGAGTCTGTGCCTGGCTGTTCGGTAGTACACTCCCCTTGGCCTCTGGTTTGTCTCAGGGGCTTTTTCTTTGGGTAATTCTGGCGGCGGCGTTTGCGAATTTCTTATCCGGGCCCGGTGCGACTGGCTTTGTGGCACCAGCGAAACTCTCCGATTTTTCGGGCGTTGGCGGTCAGCATTTTGCTGCACGCAGCTTTGCTCACCCTGCAATTCGGTGTGCCGGGCAAGGGCTTGCCTTCCTCGGGCTGGCTTTGGGGCGCGCGTAGTGCCAGTGCTCCTTCGGCCAGTTTGCATGTGGAATTGCAGGCCGCTCCGGTGGAGACGCGGGTGTCGCCTTCTGCCGTCTTGCCGGTGGAGGCTTTCCCCGCGAGAACGACGGCTGCCCCGCCGGTTCCGCTGGCGTCAGAGGCTTCAAAAACCGGTTTCGTAGCCCGGCTGCTGGATCCACCCAAAAAGGAGGTGAAGGAGGTGAAGGTGTTGAGGAAGGCGACACCTTCCGGGCTTCGCCTGCCGCCCCGGACAAAATCGTTTCGGCAGGGCAAGGATGGGACGCCGATATTGAGTGTCCGGAAGAAGCCTGCGCCGGAAGACTGGCGAGTGACGGCCTCCGGGGAGGGGGGCCGGGAGGATTCCTTGCCTCAGGCTCGCCCGGTCGTGGGGGATTTTCCGGCGCATGAATTGAGTGCTGAACCGCTGCCTGCACCGCTACCGGTATTGCCTGATCCGGGAAAAATGCCGGTATTGACGAAGGCGGAATCTTCGGTGTCGCTGTCTTCGGCAGAGGATGTTCGTCCGGAAGTACCTTCAAAACTGCCCGAAATATCGGCGGCGGAGGATGCCCGGCGTTTGCAGCAGCAAATGGCGGAGCGCGCCCAGGCCGAAAGAATTGCGGCGCAGGCCTTGCAGCAGCAGCGCGAAGAGGCGCAGGCCCGGGCAAAGGCGCAGGCGGAAGAAGTGCGCCGCCGCGCGGAACGTGCGGCTT
The DNA here is from genome assembly GCA_964521075.1 of uncultured Sterolibacterium sp. Lineage (GTDB taxonomy): Bacteria > Pseudomonadota > Gammaproteobacteria > Burkholderiales > Rhodocyclaceae > Sterolibacterium. Next base: position 7,404 of record CAZFPI010000100.1, on the reverse strand, counting down.
TGGCAAGGATGGCTGAGGAGGATGCTGTCCGGGAGGAGGGGCTTCGCCAGCAGCAGCGGCAGCAACATCAGCAGGCTTTGGCGGAGGAGGCACGAAAAATCGCGCAGGCTCGCCTGGAGGCTGAACGGTTTGCAGCGCGTGAGCGTGAGGAGAAACTTCAGGCTGAACGCGCAGCACAGGCAGAACAGCAGCTTCGTCTGGAAAAAATCGCGCAGGAGCAGGCCCAGGCTCGGGCGTTGGCTCAGGCGGCCGCCGAGGAGGCGGCGAGGCAGGCCGAACTCGCCCGGGAAGCCGCCCGGGCCAGGGCGGCCGCCGTGGAGCGCGCGCGGGTGGCGGAGCTGGCGCAGGCCGCCGCCGAGGCACGCGCCGCCGCCGAAGCACAGGCGCGGCAGGGGGAGCAGGCTCTGACTTCGCGTACCGGGGGTTTTCCGGGGAGCGGGCGCGCGGGGAGTGCCGTGTCCAGTGGACGGTCGCTGGCGGAGCAGGCGATGGCTCTGGCGCGTAGTGGTCTGCCGATGAAGCCGCCGGTGGATACCGATAGCCTCGCGCAGGGCGCGCGCCGGGTGCTTGGTGGCCGCAATCCGGCGGAGGTTCAGCTGTCTTTTTACAACGATAGCTGGGTGCAGAAGGTCGAGCGTTTGTCCCGCGTGAATTATCCGCAGCTCTCGCGGCATCGTGCCTATGGTTCGCTGGTGGTGTCCGTGACCATTCGTAGCGATGGCAGCCTGGCCGGGGTGCATGTGCTGAAGGGGAGCGGCAGCCGAGAGATCGACGAGGCGGCACGCCGTCTGATCGAAATGAGCGCGCCCTTTGCTGCCTTCCCGCCGGATCTGCGACGGGTGCATGACACGGTCGAGATCACGCGTACCCTGAGTTTCCCGGATCGCCCCCCGTTGCTGATAACCCAGTGATGAAATTAAGCATTTATGCGCGTTTTTTTGATAGTGCTTGCTAACATTCCGGTGTAAGGCCGCCCTGCTGTAGTCCGTCTGGATGAGGAGTGGCATTGGGGGGCTGTGCTAGAGTCCCCCTGTTTACGAGCTTCAATCATCAACTTCAAGCAAAGAGGAGTCCGCAATGAGCGAGTTGGATGGCAAGGTTGCAATCATCACCGGCGCAGGCGCCGGTCTGGGCCGCGAGCATGCGCTGTGTCTGGCGAAGATGGGCGCGCGCGTCGTGGTCAATGATCTGGGCGGCTCGCCGGCTGGTGAAGAAGCGGCGCACAACGTCGTTGCCGAGATCAAGGCTCTGGGCGGCCAGGCCGTGGCGCATTTCGGTGATTGCGCCGACTGGGGCAAGACCGAGGCCCTGTTCAAGACCGCCATCGACACCTTCGGCGATCTCAACATCCTGGTGAATAACGCCGGCTTCTGTCGCGACGCCATGCTGTTCAACATGTCCGAGCAGGATTTCGACGCCGTCGTGCGTGTGCACCTGAAGGGGCATTTCTGCAATATGCGCCACGCCGCCAAATACTGGCGCGACAAGGCCAAGGCCGACAACGCCCCGGTTTATGGCCGCCTGATCAGCACCTCCTCCGAAGCCTTCCTGTTCGGCTCCGTGGGCCAGCCCAACTACGCCGCCGCTAAGGCCGGCATCGTTGCGATGACGATGGGTGCGGCACAAGCCCTGTTCAAGTCGGGCGTGACTGCCAACGTCATCTGCCCGCGCGCGCGCACCGCGATGACCTCCACCGGCCCCATCGCCGCCATGTTTGAAAAGCCCGAAACCGGCTTCGACTACTTCGCGCCCGAGCACATCAGCCCGCTCGTCGGCTATCTGGCCAGCCCGCGTGCGGCCAATGTTTCCGGCGAAGTGTTCGTCGTCTGGGGCAAGCAGATTTCCGTCGTGCAACGCCCGACCGTCGGCCCGAATTTCGACAGCACCGAAGCCTGGTCGGTCGATGGCGTGGCCCAGCACCTGGGCGATTATTTCGCCAAGCGCACCCCGGTCAAGGACGGTTTTGCCGTCCCGGCCATGTAAGGATAAGGAGCACCGTCATGCAAAAGGTACGACTCGACGACATGCCCGGCCTGCAAGGGCTGATCACCGAAGAATGGGGCGGCTTCAGCAACCAGTTTGAAGTCACCCAGGACATCATCAACCAGTTCGCCGAGCTCACTGGCGACAAGTATTTCCTGCACGTCGACCCCGAAGCGGCCAAGAACAGCCCTTTTGGCACGACCATCGCCCACGGCTTCCTGACGCTCGCGCTGATGCCGCAGATGAAAGTGCCCGATACCTTCGAAATCACCGATTTCAAGTTCATGATGAACTACGGCTCGAACAAGCTGCGTTTCGTCGGGGCCGTGCCTTCGGGCAGCAAGATTCACATGCGTAACCGCGTGGTCAAGGTCGAAGCCGCCAAGGGCGGGGTCGAACTGACCCGCGAATTCGCGATTCACGTCGTTGGTTCGGAAAAGCCTGCGGTCCTGTACGAAATGATCATTCGCTACATGTAATCCGACACCCGAACAAAATCCACTGAAAGGAATGCAATATGCGTGAAGCAGTCATCGTCGATGCCATCCGTTCCCCGATTGCGCGCGGCAAGCAGGTCGTCGGCGAACTCTCCGGCGTTCATCCCGTCATCCTGCTCTCCAAGCTGCTCGACAGCCTGGTCACCCGTAATGGTCTCAAGCACGCCGACGTCGAACAGGTCATCGCCGGTTGCGTGACGCAAGCCGGTGAACAATCCAACAATCTGGCCCGTAATGCCTGGCTTTGGCTCAACAAAGGCTTTTCGACCGGGGCAACCACCGTTGATTCGCAGTGCGGTTCGGCCCAGCAGGCCAACGCCATGATCTCCGCCATGATCCAGGGCGGCTCGCTCGATGTCGGCATCGCCTGCGGTGTTGAATCCATGAGCCGTGTCGGCCTGGGCATGAACGTCATGAGCGGCCCCGGCTACTTCCACCCGGAAGGCTGGCCTTATGACATGACGCGCGAGCAATTCACCAGCGTCGAGCGCATGGTCAAGAAGCGTGGCCTCAAGCGCGAAGACATCGACTTCTTCGCCTTTGAATCGCAGCGCAAGGCCGCCGCCGCCTGGGAAGCCGGTCATTTCAACCGCGAAATCCTGCCGATCGAAGCTCCCATCCTCGGCGAAGATGGCCAGCCCACCGGCCAGACCCGTATGGTCACCCGTGACCAGGGCCCGCGCCCGACCACGCTGGAAGGCCTGGCCGGTTTGAGAACCCTGCAGGAAGGCGGCACCACCACCGCCGGTAACGCCTCGCAGATCTCCGACGGCGCGGCTGCCATCCTCTGGATGAGCAAGGAAAAGGCGCAAGCCCTCGGCCTCAAGCCGCGCGCCCGCATCATCTCCGACGTCTGTGTCGGCACGGACCCTTACTATCTGCTCGATGGCCCGGTCGATGCGACGGAGCTGATCCTGAAGAAGTCGAAGATGTCGATGAAGGATTTCGATATCATCGAAATCAACGAAGCCTTCGCCACGGTCGTCCTCTCGTGGGCCCAGGTCTACAACCCCGACATGAGCAAGGTGAACGTCAATGGCGGCGCGATTGCCCTGGGTCACCCCGTCGGCTCGACCGGCACGCGCCTCATCGTCACCGCACTGCACGAGCTCGAGCGCACCGGCAAGCAGACCGCCTTCATCACCATGTGCTGCGGCGCGGCCGTCGGTACGGGGACGATCATCGAGCGTCTGTAAGTTTCGGCAAGAAATGCCGAAAACCGGTTAAGCCGGTTTTTGACACATCAAAACGGCGGGCCTGGCGAAAGCGGGCCTGCCGTTTTGTCGTCTGCTCACTGGGTTCTCTCTTTGGTGTCTGTCGTAACCCCCTGAATTTGCGATATGCTTTTGTCTTTTTGTCTGGAATGTATTTCATGACTCCTTCCCACACTGTACGGGCTGCGGCCCTTGATCTGCTGGATTTTATCGAGGCGAGCCCCAGCCCCTGGCACGCGGTGGCCACGGCATCGAGTCGTCTGGCAGCGCAGGGTTTCAGGCTGCTGAAAGAGGATGAACGTTGGCAGCTTGAGCCGGGCGGGCGTTATTGTGTTGTGCGTGGCGGGGCCTCTGTGGTCGCTTTTGTCATGGGTTCCCGGCCTTTGGCCGAGACGGGTTTCCGTCTTGTGGGGGCGCATACGGATTCGCCGGGCCTGCGGCTCAAGCCACGGGCGGCTCTGGTCGGGGACGGCTTGCTTCGTCTGGCGGTGGAGGTCTATGGCGGCCCGATTCTGGCGACGTTTTCTGATCGTGATCTGGGCTTGGCCGGGCGTGTCGTGGTGCGTTCGGGGCCGGGGCAAGAGACGCGGCTGGCGCGGTTTGACCGGCCCTTGCTGCGGCTGCCCAATCTGGCAATTCACATGAATCGCGAGGTGAATGAGCAGGGGCTCAGGTTCAACCGGCAGACGGAGCTGCCCCTGATGCTGGGGCAGCTCTCCTTGTCTGGAGCCAGCGACGAAAAATCCGCCGATGCCCGTCTGCGTGGGCTTCTGGCTGGGGCGGTGGGGGCCGAGGCTTGTGATGTTCTGAGCTGGGAGATGAATGTTTTCGATGTTCAGCCAGGGAGCCTTTGGGGTGTGAACGAGGAGTTCATCGCCAGCCGTCAGCTCGATAATCTGGCTTCATCCTGTGCGGCCTTGTCGGCCTTGATGGCGACGGATGCACCCCGGGCGAGCTGCGTTGTCGGGCTGTTCGATCACGAGGAGGTGGGCAGCGAGAGTGCTGCGGGGGCTGGCGGGAGCTTTCTGGCCGATGTTCTGGAGCGGATTGCCAGCCAGGCCGGGCTCGATGATGAGAGCCGGCAGATCGCGCTGGCGCAGAGTTTTTTCATCAGCGCGGATATGGCACATGCCTATCAGCCGAATTTTCCGGCAGCTTATGAGCCAGGCCACAAGGTCATGATAAATGGCGGGCCGGTCATCAAAACGAATGTGAATCAGCGTTACACCACGAATGCCGAGACGGCGGCAAGGTTCATGAGGTATTGCGAACGGGCGGGAGTGGCTTTTCAGCAATATGCCCATCGGGCAGATCTCGGGTGCGGGAGCACCATCGGACCGATGCTTTCTGCCCGGCTGGGCGTGCCCGGCGTCGATGTCGGCTCGCCGATGTGGGCCATGCACAGTGCGCGGGAGAGTGCCGGTGTGCAGGATCACGCGAGCATGATTGCCGTGCTGAGGGCGGCGTTCGCGGATTGAGTGCGGGTTGGGTGCGGATTGAGTGCGGATTGATGAACTGGTGGCGGTTAGTTTGACCCTTCGGCGGGCAAGCCAATATAATCCCGCGATTATTCAAACCGAGGGATGACACGCTCCATGCGAACCAAGCTCGTTGCCGGTAACTGGAAAATGCACGGCTCACTGGCTGATAACAAGGCCTTGCTGGCCGATGTCCTGTCGGGGGTGGCGCAGTTGCCCCCGGGGCGTGTCGATGTGGCGGTGTGCGCGCCCTTTCCTTATCTGTCGCAGCTTCAGTCGATGCTCTCCGGCAGCCGGGTCAGCTGGGGCGCGCAGACCGTTTCCGAGCATGCCCAGGGGGCTTATACCGGCGAGGTTTCTGCGGCCATGCTGCGGGAGTTCGGCTGTACCTGGGTGCTCGTCGGGCATTCCGAGCGGCGTGCCCTGTATGGCGAGAGCGATGCGGCAGTTGCGGCCAAATTCGTGGCGGCGCAAAAGGCAGGGCTGACGCCGGTTTTGTGCGTGGGCGAAACACTGGCCGAGCGTGAGGGCGGTGTAATGGAACAGGTGGTGGCACGGCAGCTGGATGCGGTAATTTCCCTGGCGGGCGTGGCAGCACTGGAGGCAGCCGTGGTGGCGTATGAGCCTGTCTGGGCGATCGGCACTGGCAAGACGGCGAGCCCGCAGCAGGCGCAGGAAGTTCATGCTTTCATCCGGGCGCGTGTGGCAGCCAGCAGCGCGCAGGTGGCCGGAAAACTTCGTGTCCTTTACGGCGGCAGCGTCAAGCCGGGCAATGCCCAGGAGCTGTTTGCCATGCCGGATATCGATGGTGGTCTGATTGGCGGCGCAGCCCTCGTGGCTGCGGATTTTCTGGCGATTTGCGCCGCTGCCTGATTTTTCAAGGAAAGAAAATGGAAAGTTATCTGTATCCGTTGGTGCTCACCGTTCATCTTCTGGTGGGTCTGGGTGTGATTGGCCTCGTTCTCCTGCAGCACGGCAAGGGCGCGGACATGGGAGCGGCCTTCGGTAGTGGTGCCTCCGGCAGTCTGTTCGGAGCGACGGGCTCGGCAAACTTCCTCTCCCGCACGACGGCGATTCTGGCTGCTGTCTTTTTTACAACCAGCCTGGGCTTGAGCTATATGGCGACGAATCGCGCCAAGCCGGCGGCCAGTGTGCTGGATGCGGCCAGGACTTCTGCGCCGGCGGCAACGACGGCTCCCGCGACGACGCCAACGCCAACACCGGCAGCGGCGGGCTCTTCCAAGGCTGGGGATATTCCGAAATAAGCGACGTTTTTGTGCCTGGTATTAAAAAAATGCTGTTCCCTGCATTGAAAAAGGTTATAGGAGTCGTATAATCCTTCGTCTCGATTGTGGCTGTCCGGCGTTGCCGGGCGGCGACCAGAAATCGAAATGCCGACGTGGTGAAATTGGTAGACACGCTATCTTGAGGGGGTAGTGGCGAGAGCCGTGTGAGTTCGAGTCTCACCGTCGGCACCAAGGATTGAAGTGCCGGAATTTCTGGTGAAGTGCCAGGGGTTTCCGGAGCATGCGGGATGGCCAGGGGTTTTGCAGGTTTGCCCCGGTGGCTGTGGTGAAGCAACGATAGTCAGCGTAAGTGCGGTGGTCATGCTGGAAAATTACCTTCCTGTCTTTATCTTCATTCTTCTCGGTCTGGTGATGGGTGTCGTGCCCGTCCTGCTTGGCTGGATCATGGGGCCGCGTCGCCCCTATGCAGAAAAGCTCTCTCCTTACGAATGCGGTTTTGTGGCCTTCGAGGATGCGCGCATCAAGTTTGATGTCCGCTACTACCTGATCGCCATTATTTTCATTCTTTTCGACCTTGAGATCGCCTTCCTCTTTCCTTGGGCGGCCATTTTCAAGGAAATCGTTGCGACGAATTCGATCAAGATGTTTGGCTTTGTCGAGATGCTGGTGTTTATCGGCATCCTTCTGGTCGGCTATGTCTATGCCTGGGCCAAGGGCGCGCTGGATTGGGAGTGAGATTGGGTCATGGGTATTGAAGGCGTCTTCCAGGAAGGTTTTGTCACCACTTCGCTGGACAAGTTGATCAACTGGTCGCGTACCGGTTCCATGTGGCCGATGACTTTCGGTCTGGCCTGTTGCGCCATCGAGATGATGCATGCGGCTGCTTCGCGGTATGACATGGATCGTTTCGGCGTCATGTTCCGGCCTAGTCCGCGTCAGTCGGATGTCATGATCGTGGCCGGAACGCTGTGCAACAAGATGGCCC
>CAZFPI010000099.1:0-8614 GCA_964521075.1 uncultured Sterolibacterium sp. | reverse complement strand
AAGCCAGTCCGTCACTGGATTCCGGCGTTCGCCGGAATGACGAAAACTTACTTTAGGGAGACGCTGATTAAATCCAGTGTTTCCCTGGGTTCAAAATACCAATGACAAAAACAAGGGAATCAGTAGCACAAAAAAACGGGGGGGACTTGCGTCCCCCCAAAGCTCACTCCCTGTTTCACAACCCGGGCAAATACCCGGGCCGCCTTACTCATTTTGCATCAGGCACAATCGGGCATCACTTCTCGACGATCATGCGGCCACGCATTTCAAGGTGCAGCGCATGGCAGAAGTGGGTGCAGTAATACCAATACACACCCAGTTTGTCGGCCTTGAAGGTGACCGATTTCGTTTCACCAGGATTGACGACGAAGTTGATGTCGTGCTTGGGCAGCGCGAAACCGTGGGTCAAATCTTCGACCTTGTCGAGGTTGGTCAGGTACAACGTGACTTCGTCACCCTTCTTGACCTTGAACTCACGCAGACCGTACATCGGGGCTTGCGATGCCAGGAATACCGTGACCTTGTTGCCCTTGCGCTCGACACGGCAATCCGCCATGTTTTCCGTGCGGATCGGGAAATCGGTCAGCTCATACACCTGCTTGGGCTTGAAGATATCGCGTTTGACGATGATGAAGTCATGCGGCTCACCCCAGGCGGTGTGGTCGGCCACCAGGCGCATCTTCTCGCCGGTGATGTCGATGAGCTGCTCGCATTCGCAGTGCAGCGGGCCCACCGGCAGGAAACGGTCCTTGGAGAACTTGTTGCCCACGCCCAGCCACTTGCCATCGGCTTCCTTCGTTTCCGACATGGAAGCATTGGTGTGGCCTGGCTGATACGTCACATCGAGACGATCAACGACGTACTTGGCGTTCTTGTCGCCCTTGTGGAACTTGATGGCGGCGTCGATGTTCCACTTGACCATCTGGCTGTCGAGGAAGAGCGTGGTGAAGGCATTGCCGCGACCGTCGAAAGCCGTGTGCAGAGGACCCAGGCCGATCTCGACTTCGGCAACGATGGCGTCGTCGAGCTTGGGCAGCTCGCCGTCAAACCATTTCAGCACGGAAGCCAGCTCGATCACCGTGGCGGTGGGCGAGAGCTTGCCGGCACAGATGAAATACTTGCCATCCGGGCTGGCATTCACGCCGTGGGGGTTCTTCGGCACGGTCACATAGGCGGTCAGCGCGGTTTTCGGGTCCTTGTTGGCGTCTTTGGTGCCATCGACTACCGGAACCTTGGAATCGCCATAGGTCTTGAACTTGCCATCCTTGATGGCCTGCTCGATACGGGCCACGTTGAAAAACACGCAGGCATCGCGCTCGGCAGACATCATGTCCTCGAAGTGCGCCCCGTTTTCGGTGTTGTACTGGTTGCAGGCGGCCAGCTTGCCGTCATAGGACGTGGCGCACAGATCCATGTTGCCGCTGACGCGGCACTGCCAGCGCACTTCCATGGTTTCCGCATCGACGCAGGAGAACAGCGCGGCGTATTTGGACGCATCTTCCATGTCACGGCCATCGTTGGGCAGCGGGATATGGAATTCGGCACCACAGAACACGCGCGTGGTGTGATTGATGTTGGCATCGACCGGATCACGCTTGTCCGGGAAAACGCCATGGAAGCCCTGGATATTGGGCAGCTCGGTGATCTTGTCGCACTCGAAGGTATCGAGACGGACGCGCGCCAGACGGCTGTGAATCTTGTCATTCACCCAAGCGTACTTGCCGTCATAAGTACCATCCTTGTACGAGCCATGCACATGGTGCGTATCGCCCGTGTGGTACTTGAGATTGCCATCCGGGCGTGTGCCGAGGATTTTCTTCGATTCGTTGGTGATACCCCAGCCCGTCAGCAGATCGGGATTGAACACGGGAATGCGCTTTAGCTCGCGGCCCGAGGGCAGGCCATAAACACGCATTTCGCCCGAATGGCCGCCAGACCACAAACCGTAGTAGTCGTCCAGCTGGCCCGGCGCGCGCTCGGCGGACATCTCGCCACCATGCGCCGCCGCCTTGGGAGCGGCAGCGGGGGCTGCAGGGGCTGCCTTGGATGCCGGAGCCGTTTCCTGCTTGCAGGAAGCCAGGCCGACGGACAGTGTCGCACCGGCCAGACCCGTCAGCGCGGCTGTGTTGAGAAACTTGCGACGCCCAAGATCCTGCGGAGCCGACGGCGCGGCCTGATCCTTGTCGTTGGAGATATTGTTGTTCGTTGTCATATCAGATTCCCTTTTGTTTGAAATCAGCAAATTAATCAATTCCCGGGCCATACGCCTGCCCCGACTGTCTCGACTATCCCGACTGTCTCGACCATCTTTCGCCCATAGCCCTGCGACAATCCGTCGCACATTATGCTCGATAACCCGAAAAAAAAGTTGATCGAAATCAAGTCGCAAAGCTTGACGAACAACGGACATGCGGCTGAACCCAACCTCAATGAACCTTGCAAGCCAATGTAGATCCAACCTTGCATCCGCCGCTTTGGCGTACAATCCCTACGAAAATGAAAGACAAACCTTACACTGAAATTCACAGGATGCTGCGTGGCATCGCGCTGTTTGCCGATCTGCCGCCGGGCCAGATCGACATGCTGGCGCGCGGAGCCTGTGTGCGTCAGTTGGCCCGGGGCCTGATCATCTACCGCAGCGGGGAAACGGCCAGCGAGGTGCACTGCGTCCTTTCCGGGCACGTCAAACGGACGACGGAACCGCAGGGAAACGATGACACGGTGCTTGACCTGATTTACCCCGGCCAGATGTTCGGAGAAACCGAGCTCATCGCAGGCAGGCCTCGCATCTCCTTTGCGATTGCCGCCGAAACAACCCGGCTCCTGTGCATCGGCAGCAAGACATTTTCGGAACTGCTGCAATCCACCCCCCAGCTATCCACGCGCCTTCTGGCTGGTCTGGCGCGACGCCAGCTGGAAATGGAAAGCGACACCCTGGCCTCACGTTCGATGGACGGCCATCAGCGGCTGCTCGATTACCTGTTGCAGCAAAGTGGCGGGCTTTCCGCAAGGGATCAGGAGACACAGCTCTATCTGCCCAGCACAAAACGGCTCATTGCCGCGCGTCTCGGGATGACACCCGAGACATTCTCGCGCTGCCTGCGCTCACTGGCAGAGGACGACCTCCTCACGGTTCAAGGGCGAACCATCCGGCTCCAGAACACCGCCATCCGTCACCACCTGGCCCAGGGCACCCATCATCCGGGCAGATCACTGGAGTCGTTCAACCTCCCGCAAGCCTCGTCGCCCGGGCATCTGCCTTCCGAACCGGACAAAGCCGCATCGCTCCCGCTATCGAGAACACTCCCGGCCGCCATCAACAAGGCAGGACGCCTTCGCATGCTGTCCCAACGCATGGCCAAATGCTGGCTGATGATTGCGCGCAGGGTGGCTCCCATCCGAGCTCGCAAGATGCTGCAAGACTCCATCCGGGCCTTCGACACGCTGCTTTCGGAAATCGAAGCCCTGGAAATCGCCCCCGAGGCCCGTGCCTGCCTCGCCACGATACTCGAACTCTGGCCAGACTACCGGGCCTTGCTGGATACCCCTCCCGGCGCGGACAACACACGCACCGCACGCGCCTTCTTCCAGCTCAGTGAAAAATTGCTGATCGCTACCAACGCGCTCACCCTCGCCCTTGAACAGACACTGAACACGCCGGAAAATCACCTCATCAATCTGGCCGGACGCGAACGCATGCTATCCCAGCGCATGGCCAAATTTTTCATGTTTCTCGACTGGCAACCCACAGGCATCAACCGCGCGAAATGCCGTGAAGAACTGCACCGCTCCATGCGGGAATTCGAAAATGCACTGACCATGCTCACCCGCGAAATCCGCAACCAGCCCGAAATCCAGCACCAGCTCGTCGCCGTTGCCGATCAATGGCGGCAAATGCGAAGTGTGCTGGACATGACAGACAAGCGGGCGGACAACCAGGAAATCCACCGCCAGACCGGTGCAGTCTGCTCGTTTAGCGAGCGGCTCCTGAAAAAAATGGATACCGCCGTTGCCCTCTACGAAAAAAAGCTGACGGCCTGACGCCCTCCCGGGGAACGGGCCGCCTGTCGCGACCACCCATCACCCCAATCACCTATCGCAACGCATCCTGAAGGATGTAGATACCCACCCCCGTCACGAAAAGCCCGAACAATATCTTCATCACCCCATGATTCAACGCGCCTGCAAAGTGCGCCCCAGCCCAGCCGCCCAGCAAAACGCAAATGGCCAGTACGACAGCCGCGCGAAAATCGACATTACCTGCCCGGTAAAACACCGCAACCGCAGCGATACCAACCGGCGGCAACAATACCGCCAGGCTTGTCCCCGTCGCCATTTCCTGGCTATACCCCAGAAAATAGATCAAGGCCGGAACGATCAGTATCCCCCCGCCGATGCCAAACATGCCGGAAGCCAGCCCGGCGCAAAGGCCGATCAGAACCAAAAGGAAAGTGGTATGCCAAAGCATGAAACAACCCCCACGCATGCATTGCCCAGTATATTAGCACATGCTTAAATACAGCCATGGCTACCGAACAAAAATACGGCTACTGCGCCTTGTGCATCTCGCGCTGCGGCTGCGTTGCCACCCTTGAAGACGGTGTTCTGACACGCATCGAGGCCGACCCGGCGCATCCGGTCGGCCAGGCTCTATGCGTCAAGGCCAAGGCAGCTCCCGAAGCGATTCAGGCCCCCGGGCGTATCCTCTACCCCATGCGCCGGACGACACCCAAAGGTAGCGATGACCCGGGCTGGCAGCGTATCGGCTGGGATGACGCCCTCGATCTTCTGGCCATGAAAATCAAGGCAGCGCAAACGGATCACGGCAATGCTGCCCTCGCCATGGGAGTGGCCACCCCCAGCGGCACGGCCATGGCCGACAGCTTCGACTGGGTACATCGGCTGGCACACCTCCTGCAAAGCCCGAACCTCGTCTTTGCCACGGAGAACTGTAACTGGCACAAGGATTTTTCACCCGCGCTGACCTTCGGCGCCGGCATTGGCATGCCCGACTTTGACCACACCGGCTGCATCCTGCTCTGGGGATTCAACCCGGCAACCTCCTGGCTCGCGCAAGCCAGCGCAGTTCAGCGGGCGCGACAACGCGGCGCGAAACTCATCGTCATCGACCCGCGCCGTGCCGGACTCGCCGCCTCGGCTGACCTCTGGCTGCAAACCCGCCCCGGCACAGATGGCGCGCTGGCACTAGGACTCGCGCATCTGCTGATCGAAAGCGAAAATTTCGATGCTGCCTTTCTCGCACATTGGAGCAACGCCCCTTTTCTGCTTCGCCTCGATACAGGAACGCTGCTCAATGCCGCCGATCTTGAACCCGGTGCCAATCCAGAACAACGGCTGGTCTGGAACCTCGACAGCCGCCAGGCAGAAGCCTGCTCGCCAGCCCCCTCGGGCAATCCGGCCTCACCCCCGCCCACCCTGGCCCTGAAAGGCCGCTACCTCCTCGACACCCCACAAGGCCGGATCCCTTGCGAACCGGTATTTGAAAGCCTGCGTCGCCGCTGCGCCGAGTGGCCACCGTCCCGGGTCGAGGCCATCACCGGCGTCCCGGAAACCGCGCTCCGGCAGGCGGCGCAAATGCTCGCAGAACACCTGCCCGCCTCCTTTTTCACCTGGACAGGCACTTGCCAGCACGACAACGCCACCCGGACAACCCGCGCCATCAACGTACTCTACGCACTGACGGGCTGCCTGGATGCCCCAGGCGGCAATGTCTGGTTCGACAAGCCGCCGGTAGCCGATATCGCAGCCTTCGATCGCGTCACCCCCGAAGTCCGCCGCCAGACGATCGGCCTTGCCGAACGGCCACTAGGGCCAGCTAGCCGGGGCTGGGTCACAAGCCGCGATCTCTTTCGCGCCATCGTGAGCGGGTCGCCCGGGCCGATCACCTGCTTCCTTTCCTTCGGCAGCAATTTCCTGCATTCCAAACCCGACACCCGGTTTGCGGACGAGGCACTGAAGAAACTCGATTTCTTCGCACTCACAGAGCTCTATGAAACCCCTGTGGCACGATATGCCGACCTGCTGCTGCCTGTCTGCACCGCCTGGGAACGCGAAGGGCTGCAAGCCGGATTTCAGGTTGGCCAGACAGCACAGGCCCATCTCCAGCTACGCCCTGCTCTCGTCCCCCCCCGAGGAGAAAGCTGGCCGGATACCCGGATCATTTTCGAGCTGGCGCATCGCCTGGGGCTGGCAGATGAATTTTTTGGCGGCGATCCGGAATCCGGCCTTCGCGCCCAGCTGGCTCCAACAGGGCTCACACCGGAAACATTGCGCGACCAGAATGCTCATCCGCATGGCATTACCCTTCCCCTCGTCGTGCGTTACCGGAAATATCAACAGCAAGGCTTCGCCACACCCAGCCGACGCGTTGAGCTGTACAGCGAAATCCTATACAAACACGGGGAAGACCCACTACCCGGCTTCTCCGCACCACCTGCCTGCACAGAAACTTTCGACCTGATACTGACGACGGCCAAATGGCCACAGTTCTGCCATAGCCAGCACCGCGACCTGCCCTCGCTACGGCGGCGCATGCCGGAACCGCTCGTTGAAATCCATCCGCTGACGGCAGCGCGACGGGGCATTGCTGCGGGCGACTGGCTGGAAGTGCAGACCTCCCTGGGCCACATGCGGGCCCGTGCCCGGCTAGACGAACACATCTCCCCGGAAGTGGTTTGCGCCCAGTATGGCTGGTGGCAGTTTGAAGATGGCAGCGGCCAGGCCAACCGGATTCTCGATGGCGAATGCTTCGACCCGGTGGCCGGATCAAACAACCTGCGCTCCACCCCCTGCACCATCAGGGCGGCAGGCACGTCGGCGAGCTGATTTCACCGGGGGAAGGGAGGGAGAACATCGCGGCCTTCGCCGGAACGCCCCTGCAACGCCCCCCCCCGAATCAATCAGCGCATCCCGATCAGCGCACCCCGGAGTCTCGCCAGCCCGGCCCCCTTGCTCCGGCCCGTTTGACGAAAGCCTCGACGAAAGTGCTCGCGATGTGATTGAACACCGGGCCTACGACTTTCTCCAGCAGCTTGCTGGAAAATTCGTAATGCAGGTGAAACTCCACCTTGCAAGCGTTATCCCCCAGCGGCCTGAACCGCCAGCAACCATCGAGCTGGCTGAACGGGCCTTCGATCAGCTTCATGCCCATCAGGGTCGGATATTCCTTGGCGTTTTCCGTCGAGAACAGCGATTTCACGCCACGGTAATGGATATGCACCCGGGCCACGGTCTTGTCCGGCGTACGCTCGATGATCTCCGTCCCGCCGCACCAGGGCAGAAACTTCGGATAGTCCTCGACGCGATCGACCAGTTCGAACATCTGCGCGGCAGGGCACTCGATCAACACGGATTTTTCGACGACGGCCATCTTGCAGTGTGGGCTAAAATGGCCGCCATTCTATCGTGCAGCCCCCAGCCATGAGCATCGTTGATAACAAGAAGGCCTTTCACGACTACTTCATCGAAGACCGCTACGAGGCCGGCCTCGTGCTGGAAGGCTGGGAAGTCAAGGCCATCCGTGCCGGCCGCGCCCAGATCAAGGAAGCCTATGTCGTCCTGCGTCACGGTGAGGTTTTCCTGATCGGCGCGCACATCAGCCCGCTCACGCAAGCCTCAACCCACAACAAGCACGACCCCGTCCGCACCCGCAAGCTGCTCTTGCACACCTCGGAAATCAGCAAGCTGATCGGCAAAGTCGAACGCGCGGGCTACGCCCTGGTTCCGCTCGATCTGCACTACAGCAAGGGGCGCGTCAAACTCGCCGTGGGCCTTGGCAAAGGCAAGAAGCAATACGACAAACGCGAAAGCGAAAAGCAGCGCGACTGGGAACGCGAAAAAAGCCGCCTGATGAGAGTCACGCGGGAGTAAGGCCAGGAGCCGGAGCACTTCCCGGCCCTGCCCGTTTTCCCACCGTTACTCCCTGCCCCGCCCCAGTATTCCACGCAAGGAATCCTGAATATCCGCAGGCAGCACGACCGGCTTGGCATTGGCCGATTCCGTGAGCTTGCCCATCGCAGCCAGATAGCGTTCTCCCAACATATAGCGCATCGGTGCTTCCTGATTACCGATGGCACTGGCCACCCGGCGGATAGCCTCCGCACTGGCCTCGGCCAGCGTCACCTGCGCGTCGGCATCGCGACGGGCCGACTCCAGCCGGGCCTCGGCCTGCAGGATGGCGGCCTGCTTCGCGCCTTCGGCCTTGGTCACCATCGCCTTGCGCTCGCGCTCGGCAGAAGCCTGGGCTTCCATGGCGCGCACCATGGATTCCGAAGGCTTGATGTCCTGGATCTCGACCGATTTCACCGTCAGCCCCCAGTCGATGGCCTCATCGGCAATGCTCTCGCGAAGCCGGGCCTTGATCTGGTCACGGCTGGAAAGAGCCTCATCCAGATTCATGTCGCCCACAATGGAACGCAGGGTCGTCATGATCATGTTACGGATCGCCTCGGAAAAATCCGTCACCCCATAGACCGCCTTGATCGGGTCCGTGATCTTGATGAAGGCAATGGCGTTGACGACGATCACCGCGTTGTCCTTGGTGATGACCTCCTGCTCCTGCACGTCGAGGATGATGTCCTTGGTCACCAGCTTG
>CAZFPI010000098.1:0-9098 GCA_964521075.1 uncultured Sterolibacterium sp. | reverse complement strand
GAACTCGACGAATACGCGGCCTATCATTTCCTCACCGAAGAAACCCTGATGCGGCAGCACCTGCCTGCGGATGAAAGCATGGCGCAGCACATCGCCGAACACCGGCATTACTGGCAAAACCTCCGGGGCTTTCATCAGGCCCACGAGAATGCAGCACCGGAAGTGCCTGCGGCCCTGTTCGATTTTCTCTGCCAGTGGTGGCTGTCCCATATCCATCACATCGACCGCGAGCTGGGCAGAAAACTCATTGAACAAGGCATCCAACACTAGCCACACCAGCCCCGGCCACGACCGCCACCGACGCCACCATGAATACACGCCTGCTCAACACACATATCCCGCCCCACCTCAACCTGATCCGCCTGTACCGGCAGTACGGGGTTCTTTTCTCCCTCGGCCTTGCGGCGGTGGGTGCGGTGGTTTCGGCGGGCATCGTTTTCGGGCTGTACGATTTTCTGCTGGACTGGGGCTGGATCACGCATGACGGCCATATCGCCGTGACCAGTGCCGTGGCCATGACGATATTTTTCCTGGGCCAGGCTGTTCTCAACCGGATGCTGCTGGGGAATGCCTTTTCCGGTTTCGCTCATGAAGCCGCCGACTGGGCGCGTCTCGACCAGATGCGGATCGGCAACTTCGAGGTATTTGCCCGGCAGCTGGGTGCCATCCAGGAATTCAACGCCATTCTGGGCGAACACCTGAAAGATACCGTCCGCGTGACCGAACAGGCCGCCCTGGACATCGCCCAACGCCTCGACGGCATCAGCCAGGAAAGCGCGCGGCTGGCCGACGAAGTGCGTGAATCGGTCAATCGCTCGAATGTGCTGAGCCAGGAATCCGGCCAGCAGATCGAGCACAATCTCCAGACCATTTCCGCCCTCCTGGCCTATCGCGACCAGCGCAACGAAGACAGGCTCCATGCCCAGGAGAGCATCAACCGCGTCATCGCGCAGATCGATTCCCTCTCGCCGCTCGTCGAGCTCATCAAGAAAATCGCCAAGCAAACCGACCTGCTTTCCCTGAATGCCACCATCGAAGCCGCCCGCGCGGGCGAGGCGGGGCGGGGTTTCACGGTCGTAGCCGATGAAGTCCGCAAGCTCTCGAACCAGACGAGCGAAGCGGCGGCAAAAATCTCCGAAGGCATCGAATCCGCTTCCGGGGCCATCATGCAAGAACTCAACAACGCGTTCAATCTCGACGGCTCGGAAGATGACCAGCACAACCTCAACGATATCAGCGACCGCCTGCACCTCATGGGCAACGGCTTTTCCGAAACGCTGGGCTACCTGCAGAAACTGACGACCTCCCTGAATGCTTCGTCGGAAAAGGTCAGCCACGATGTCATGGACATGCTGGGCAACCTGCAATTCCAGGATGTCGTCCGCCAGCAGCTCGAACAGGTGGCCGATGGTCTGGATCGCATCACGAAACATGCGGGCGAACTGGCCGACGGCAGCCGGACAGCCCTCGTCGAACCCTTGCAGGTCGTCACGCTGCACGATCATCTGGACGACTTCCGGCGCAGCTACGTCATGCACGAGCAGCGCGCGGCACACGACAGGATCACGGGCAATGCCGCCCCCGGAACCCCACCGGCGGCGCGGCGGGTCGAGCTGTTTTGACCGGGTGCGGCACATCCTGCGCCCAACCTTGCCAGCGTCATTTTCTATACAATCGGCACAATCGATGCAATCAATACGATCCGCGACAAACAGGCCGCACCCTTGAACACGCAATTTTCCGGAGGCTGAATTTCCATGAAAACCATCCTGCTGGTGGATGACTCCGCCACCATTCTCCTGTCCATTTCCGGCATCCTCACCAAGGCAGGCCATGCCGTGGAAAAAGCGGCCAACGCCGCCGAAGGGCTCAAGAAATTCAGCGGGGCGACGAAAATCGACCTGCTCATCACGGACCTCAACATGCCGGGCATGAACGGCATCGAGTTCATCAAGGAAGTCCGCAAGCTGCCCGCCTACAAATTCATGCCCATCCTCTTCCTGACCACAGAATCGCAGCAGGAAAAACGCATGGAAGCCAAGGCCGCCGGGGCAACCGGCTGGCTGGTCAAACCCGCCACGGCGGATGACCTGCTAAACACCGTGAAAATGGTACTGCGCTGAATTCATGAACGCCCGGGAAACCGAAACAGCCCTGCTTTTCCGTTGCGGCGAAGCCGCACGGGGCCAGGGGCTGCCTGCCCGGAACCCCCCCGGCCGAGGCGGTGCGAAAAGGCTGGCTGATCGCCCTGCCCCCGCCTGCGGGAAGGGCAGGGCGCGGGTGCTCGCCCTCCGCGCATCCCCTTTCGCCGCCTCACCGTGGAGAAAAAACATGACACAGGCACGAACCACACGCATGACGCTCACGCAGGACATGACCATCTATCACGCAGAAACGCTCAAGGCAGAATTGCTGGCGGGGCTGGCCGGGCAGGATGTCATCGAGCTGGATCTGTCCCGGGTTGCGGAAATCGACACGGCGGGCATCCAGCTGCTCATGCTGGCCAAGCGCGAAGCCCAGGCACTGGGGCAGACGCTGTGCATCGTCGCACATAGCCCGGCCGTGCGGGAATTGATCGACTTTTTCAATATCGGCGGGTATTTTGGTGACCCGCTGCTGATCCCGGCACGCGAATCCCGGCAACCGGCCGGTGCTGCCAACCCCGCCAGCTGAACGACCGCAGCATCCGCCTACGCCAGCAACAGGAGATCCGGCACGATGGACGAAATTCTCGCCATGTTCATCCAGGAGTCGCGCGAGCAGCTGGCGACGCTGGAAGCACAACTGCTCGAACTGGAACAGGGTAGCCAGGACGACGAAACCCTGAACGCCATCTTCCGCGCCGCGCATACCATCAAGGGCAGTGCCGGTGTGGTCGAGCAGCACGGGATCGTGCGTTTCACCCATGTCGTCGAGAACATCCTCGACCGCCTGCGTAATCACGACATCCCTGTCAGCAGCCCGCTCATCAGTGCCTTGCTGGGCTGCTGCGACCACCTCAATGCGCGCGTCGACCGCATCACCGCAAGCCCGCAGACGGAAGACGAAACACTGGAAGCGGCAGGGCAGGCTCTCCATGCACGCCTGCAGGATGCCGCAGGCACAGGGGGGGCGGCATCCGGCACAGAAACATCCCCGCCATCCACGCCCTCTCCCGCAGCACCGGCCACCGTGGTGGGCGGCGTCGAATCCGAAAATGATGCCGAAGCGATCAACGATTGCTGGCACATCTCCGTCCGCTTCGGGGAGAACGTTTTGCGGCAGGGCATGGACCCGGCAGCCATCCTGCGCTATCTCCTGAGCGTGGGTGAAATCGTGCACATCGACACGCTGGCCGACGCCCTGCCCCCGTCAGGGGAAATGAATCCGGAATCCTGTTATCTCGGCTTTGAAATCCGCCTGCGAAGCCAGGCGGATAAATCCGCCATCGAGCGGGTTTTCGATTTCGTCCGGGATGAATGCATCCTGCACATCCTGCCGCCGCACAGCCGGATCGACGACTACCTCAGGCTCATCGAGGAACTCCCCGAAGAATCGCTGCGTCTGGGAGAAATCCTGATTCGCTGCGGAGCCCTGACCGAAGAGGAGCTGCAGCAAGGCCTGGACAAACAGCAGCAAGGGCGTGACAGCGATGCGCCAAGCCCGGAGGCAGAAGGCGATGCATCGTCGCGCCGCCTGGGCGAAATTCTTGTCGAGCAGCAGGCCATCCAGCCTGAGATCGTTGCCGCCGCCGTCACGCGCCAGAAGCAGATCGGCGACAGAAAAGCCGAAGAAGCGCGGCTCATCCGGGTGCATGCCGGAAAGCTCGACCATCTCATCGACCTCGTGGGGGAACTGGTCATCGCGGGTGCGAGTGCGAGCCTCCTGGCCCAACAAAGCAAACAGGGCACACTCATCGAGGCGACTTCCATCCTCGCCCGGCTGGTCGAGGATATCCGCGATTCCGCCCTGCAGCTTCGCATGGTGCAGATTGGCGAGACGTTCAACCGCTTCCAGCGCGTCGTGCGCGATACCGCCCGGGAATTGGGCAAGGCCATTGATCTGACCATCACCGGCGGCGAGACGGAACTCGATAAATCCGTCGTCGAAAAAATCGGCGACCCGCTCATGCATCTGGTTCGCAATGCCATGGATCACGGCATCGAGACGCGCGAGACTCGCATCGCACGCGGCAAGCCGGAGGCCGGGCAGCTGCATCTGCATGCCAGCCACGATGCAGGCAACATCATCATCCAGATCAGCGACGACGGCGGCGGGCTCTCGCGCGAGCGCATCCGCGCCAAGGCGATCTCGAAAGGGCTGATTACCGAAACCCAGAGCCTGAGCGATGCAGAGCTGTGCAACCTGATCTTCGAAGCCGGGTTTTCAACGGCAGAGAGTGTCTCCAATCTTTCCGGCCGGGGCGTTGGCATGGATGTCGTGCGCCGAAACATCCAGGCCCTGCGCGGCACGATCGAGATCGACTCCACCGAAGGCAAAGGCTCCTGTTTCACCATCCGTCTGCCGCTGACGCTGGCCATCATCGACGGCTTCCTCGTGGGTGTTGAAAAATCGGCCTATGTCATTCCGCTGGAGATGGTCAGCGAATGTCTGGAACTGCGCGATGTGACGACCGACCGGAACTATCTCAACCTGCGCGGCGAAGTCCTGCCTTTCGTCCGTCTGCGCGAGCTTTTCGAAATCGACACCGAACGACCGCCGCGCGAGAACATTCTCGTCGTCAGGGCGGGCAACCAGAAACTCGGCATCGTCGTCGACACCCTGCAAGGCGAGCTGCAGACCGTCATCAAGCCGCTGGGCACGATTTTCCGCCACCTGCGCGGCATCGCCGGCTCGACCATTCTGGGCTCCGGCGAAGTCGCCCTGATCCTCGATGTTCCGGCCATCGCCCAGATCGCCGCCTGCCATGAAGAACAAAAAATCGCCGAGCCACGCGGCACACACGTCTGAACCCCTTTCAGCCAAGGAGAAAGTCTCATGTTGAAGAATCTGAGAATCAGCGCCCGCCTCATTGCAGCCTTTGCTGTCGTCCTGCTGCTGATGGCCACCCTGGCCGCACTTGCCCTATCGCGATTGTCCGCGACCAACGCCGACCTCCAGTTGATCGTCAATGACCGCTTCGTCAAGACGGCGATGACCAACGAAATTATCGGTGACACCAGCCGCATTGCGATAAACCTGCGCAACATGTTGCTGGCAGCCAGCAAGGATGATGCTCGCCAGCAAAAGGTACGCATCCTCGAGGCACGCAAACGCATCGGCGAAAACGTCGAAAAGCTGGACAAGTTGCTCACCCTGCCCAAGGGCCGGGAACTTTTCAAGGTCACCACGGACAAGCGCCAGCAATACATCGCCGGCCAGGAGCAGTTGATCCGCCTCATCGAGGAAGACAAGGGCGAAGAAGCCCGGGCCTATCTCAATGCCGAACTGCGGCCGATTCTGCTGGCCTATCAAACGGCTCTGGACAACCTCAACAAGTTTCAGGAAGAGCTGATGAGGCAGTCCGGCGAGGAGGCGCAAAAATCCTATGAATCCACACGCCAGCAACTCATTGCCCTGAGCATCGGCGCGATTGCCCTGGCCCTGGTCCTCGCCCTGCTGGTCACCCGCAGCATCACCCGCCCGCTGAATGAGGTGGTCGCCGTGGCCGACGAACTGGCCCAGGGCAACCTGACGGTAAAAATCGACGTCGATTCCAAGGACGAAACCGGGCAGCTCAAGCAGGCGATGAGCAATATGGTGGGCAAGCTGGCCCAGATCATCAGCGAGGTGAATGGTGCCTCCGAAGCCCTCAACGCCGCTGCGAGCCAGGTTTCCGCCACGGCGCAATCGCTTTCCCAGTCGTCTTCCGAACAGGCGGCCAGCGTGGAAGAAACCACGGCCAGCATCGAGCAGATGACGGCTTCGATCAGCCAGAACACCGAAAACGCGAAGGTCACCGACAACATGGCGTCGAAATCCGCTGTCGAAGCGGCCGAAGGCGGCTCGGCCGTGAAGGATACCGTCGAGGCCATGAGCCAGATTGCCGGCAAGATCGGCATCATCGACGACATCGCCTATCAAACGAATCTGCTGGCCCTGAATGCGGCCATCGAAGCCGCCCGCGCCGGGGAGCATGGCAAGGGCTTTGCCGTGGTGGCCGCCGAAGTCCGCAAGCTCGCGGAACGCTCGCAGGTTGCCGCACAGGAAATCGGCGAGCTGGCCGGCTCTTCCGTCAAGATGGCCGAGAAAGCCGGCAAGCTGCTCGACGAGATGGTGCCCTCCATCCGCAAGACTTCCGATCTGGTGCAAGAGATCGCCGCCGCCTCGCAGGAACAATCCGCCGGGGTCGGGCAGATCAACGGGGCCATGGGCCAGCTCAATCAGGCCACCCAGCAGAACGCTTCCGCTTCCGAGGAGCTGGCGGCTACCGCCGAGGAAATGGGCGGGCAATCCCAACAACTGCAGCAACTGATGTCTTTCTTCCGGCTCGAACACAGCACGATGGCCGCCCTGAGCCACGCACATGCGGCCCCGGCCCGTGTCAGCCGTTCGACGGGACGCGCCGCCGGCGCAGCCTCACGCGCCACGACGAAGAACACGACGCTGGCCGAGCTCGACGAGCAGGATTTCGAACGTTTCTGACCGGAGAATGGCCATGTCGACCGCATTGCAGGCCAAACCCGCCGCGAAAGGACAGGGCGGAAACGTCGTCTCCGCCGCGCCGGCCACGGCTGAATCCCAACAGTACCTGACCTTCACGCTGGGCGGCGAGATGTACGCCGTCGGCATTCTGAACGTCAAGGAGATTATCGAATACGGCAGCCTGACGGAGATTCCGATGATGCCGCCCTTCATCCGGGGCGTCATCAATCTGCGCGGGTCCGTCGTCCCCGTCGTCGATCTGGCCGCTCGCTTCGGTGGTACAGCCTCGACCATCCAGCGACGGACCTGCATCGTCATTCTGGAAATTCCGCAGGAGGAAGGACAACAGGACATCGGCATCATGGTCGATGCCGTCTCGGAAGTGCTGGATATCCAGGCGGCCGAGATCGAACCGCCCCCGGCCTTCGGCGCGAAAATCCGGGCTGATTTCATCAGCGGCATGGGCAAGGTCAACGGCCGCTTTGTCATCATCCTCGACATCCGCTGCGTCCTCTCCGTCGATGATCTGGCCCTGCTTTCGGCGGCAGCCGCAGGGTAGGCCCAACACCGCCCGGAACCCCAAAACGCGTGGTGTGATGGCCAGATCCCAGCCTGTCTTCCCCACCGTTTCCGGAGGTTCTGCCACATGACGCTCCGGCGTGATGCCCAGGGTGAACGCCGGGCGGTATTGCGCGGGGTTCTGCCTGCGTGGTTTGCGTTGCTGCTCTTGATCGGCGGCATCGG
This sequence comes from uncultured Sterolibacterium sp., assembly GCA_964521075.1. Taxonomy (GTDB): domain Bacteria; phylum Pseudomonadota; class Gammaproteobacteria; order Burkholderiales; family Rhodocyclaceae; genus Sterolibacterium. The sequence goes on along the minus strand of CAZFPI010000098.1, from coordinate 1,730 downwards.
CGTTTATGTGCATGGTCTGGCAGAAGACCTGCTTCGCCAGAACATCCACAACGACCTGCGCGCCATTGCCCAGCTTCAGGCCGGGCAGATCCGGCACTGGCTGAGCGAGCGCGAGGATGAGGCGGCGATGCTGGCCAATCCTCATTTTTTGACTTCCCTGCGCGACTGGCTGACAGGCGGAGAAGATACCTCCCACTTTCTGTCGCATCTGGCCGACCAGCTCACCCCCGGGAGCAACCTGCACCAGTCACGGCGTTACCGCCTGCGTTCGGCAGAAGACGGACAACGGCTGCTGACACCGGAACAGTCTGTTTCTTTTCAACAGGATCGTCCGCAGGCGCGTCGTCTGGCCATGGCTGCCGCCCGGCAGGGTACGGCAGTCTTCGACGACCTGCACTTCATCGGCGACGACCCCGCCCTGCCCGCCAGTTTCGGGCACTTCGTTCCGCTGCGCGCGCCGGATGATGGCAAGGTGCTGGCCGTCTTGCAGATCGGAGTCTCCCCCGAGGATTTTCTCTACCCCCTGCTGCGCAGCTGGCCCACGGCCAGTGCCAGCGGGGAAATGCTGCTGGTGAGAAAAGAAGGGGATGAAGCCCTCTATCTCAACCCCTTGCGCCGCCATGCCGGCCCGCCCATGAGCTTGCGTCGCTCGATGACAAAAACGCCGGGACTGCTGGCCAGCCGGGTATCCGGCGAGGGCAGCGGCACTTACGAAGGCGTCGATTATCATGGGGTTCCCTGTCTGGCCTATGGTCTGGCCATCGAGGGCACCCCCTGGCTGCTGCTGGCCAAGATCGACGAGGCCGAGGCCTGGCGGCCTTTTCGCCTGATGACCGGGTTCAGTGTCGTTTTGCTGGGTTTCACGCTGCTGCTCATCGGCCTCTGGATGTATGGACGCCAGCGCGACCGGATCCGCCTGCAGCAGGCACTGGACGAGGCGGAAGACCTTTACCAGAACGCCCCTTGCGGCTACCACTCGCTGGATGAAGCCGGGCGCATTCTCCGGATCAACGACACCGGCTTGCGCCTGCTGGGCTACGAACGGGAAGAACTGCTGGGCCAGCCGATCACCATGTTGATGACACCCGAACGTCGCATCGGCTTCGAACAGCGGTTCCAGGATTTGGTGGAAAATCTGTTCCAGAGCGAGCAGCTCGAACTGAACCTGCTGTGCAAATCGGGGGAAACCCTGCCCGTGCGCGTGAGCTCCACGGCCTTGCGCGATGCCAGCGGGAAGTTTCTGGCCAGCCGCACCCTCGTCTTCGACCTGCGCGAACAACGCCGGCTGGAAACCGAACAACGTCTTCTGCAGCAATCCATCGAAGCCAGCTTCGATGGCTTTGTCGTGTTCGCCCCCGGACCAGATCATCAATGGCAATTCACTTATTGCAACCCGGCCTTCGAGCGTTTGACCGGCTACACGCGAAGCGAAATCCTCGGCCGTACCCCGGATTTCCTGCACGACCGGGAGCCAGACCAGCCCGAACTGTTCCGCCTGTTTGACGCCATCACCGCCGGGGAACGGTATCAGGGCGTATTACGCAACTTCCGCAAGGATGGCCGGCCCTATTGGGTGCAACTGCTGCTCGACCCGATCCGGGATGAAGATGGCCAGGTCAGCCATTATGTGGGCATCCAGCGGGATGTCACCGCTGCGCGGGTGGCAGAAGAGAAGCTCCAGGCATCGCACGAGCAGCTGCGCCAGCTCTCCCAGTGGCACAGCCAGGCCC
>CAZFPI010000097.1:0-9231 GCA_964521075.1 uncultured Sterolibacterium sp. | reverse complement strand
GAAGTTGTTGCTCATCACCAGCATCAGCATCGAGAAGGTGAACAGCGAGATGTAGGCGAAGAAGCGCTGGTAGCTGTTCTTGCCGGCCAAGCTGTCGGCCGGCCAGTTGTCCTCGTCGTGCGCCATGTAGCCGATGGTGTAGATGTGCACCATCAGCGAAACGAAGGTGACGACCAGCATCATCATGGTGGTCAGCGGGTCGATCAGGAAGCCGACTTCCAGATTGAGTCCGCCCGTGTTCATCCAGTGATACACCGTGCCGTTGAAGGTGTGCCCGGCCTGGACATCCTGAAAGATCAGCAAGGAGACGACGAAAGAAACCGCCACACCGAGGATGGTGACGACGTGCGACCCCGTGCGGCCAATCTGCTTGCCGAACAGGCCGGCGAGAATGGCTCCAAAGAGGGGAGCCAGGGGGACGATCAGATAAAGCGTTTGCATGTCCATCGCGCGGGTCTATCCCTTGAGGCTGTCGAGATCGTCGACGTGGATGGTGGAAAGATTGCGGAACAGGGCCACAAGAATCGCCAAGCCAATGGCCGATTCAGCGGCAGCGACCGCCAGGATAAAGAAAACGAACAGCTGGCCATTGGCATCCCCCAGGTAATGCGAGAAGGCCACGAAATTCATGTTCACCGCCAGGAGCATCAGCTCGATGGCCATGAGGAGAACGATCAGGTTCTTGCGATTCAGGAAGATGCCAACAATGCTGATCGCAAAGAGGATGGCACCGAGAATCAGATAGTGTGAAAGGGAAAGCGTTTCCATCTCGTATTCCTTACTCGTCGGCGGCCGACGTAACCGGCACGTCCTTCTCGGCAGGCATGCTGACGATGCGAAGACGCTGCTCCTTCTTCACAGCGACCTGCTGCGGCACGCTCTGGGATTTGCTATCGCTGCGGCGACGCTGATTGATGAGGATGGCGGCTACGATAGCGACCAGCAAAACGACCGAGGCCAGTTCAAAGGGATAGACATAATCGGTAAACAGGAGGCGTCCGAGTACCTTGGTATTGCTGAAACCCTCGCCTGGATCCGCCGGAGATGGCATGGCATCCAGCGAGAAATAGCGGCCACCCAGCACGAAAGCCATTTCCAGCACCATGAAGAAACCGATCGCAGCTCCCAGCGGGAGGTAATTCCAGAAACCTTCCCGCAGACGGGCAATGTCGACATCGAGCATCATCACCACGAACAGGAAAAGTACCATCACCGCGCCGACATAGACCATGACCAGGGCAATGGCGAGAAACTCGGCCTGCAGCAGCATCCAGATGCCACTGGCGTTGAAGAAGGCCAGCACAAGAAACAGCACGGCATGCACCGGATTGCGCGCCGTAATCACACGGACAGACGCAAAAAGCATGACCGCTGACAGGAAATAAAAAATTGCGCTCTTGAAATCCATGATTTTCGACAACCCCGAAACCTGCGATCTGCGGCCTTCCGGTTCTGTCTTCACTCCTTACCTGTAGGGGGCATCCTGTTCGCGATCCCGGGCGATCTGGGCTTCGTTCTTGTCGCCCACTGCCAGCAGCATCTGCTTGGTGTAATAAAGATCGCCGCGTGCTTCGCCGTGGTACTCGAAAGTGCGTGTCTGGACGATGGCGTCGACCGGGCAGGCTTCTTCGCAATAACCGCAGAAGATGCACTTGGTCAGATCGATGTCGTAACGCGTGGTGCGGCGTGAGCCATCATCCCGTTCGGCGGCTTCGATGGTGATCGCCATGGCCGGGCAAGCGGCTTCACACAGCTTGCAGGCGATGCAGCGCTCTTCGCCATTCGGGTAACGGCGCAGGGCATGCAGGCCACGGAAGCGATTGCCTTGCGGCGTCTTTTCTTCCGGATATTGAATCGTGATCTTCGGGCCCCACAGATAACGCCACGTCACGGCCATGCCGGCACGCAACTCCGAGAGGAAAAGACTGTTGATAAATTGCTTCAGCGCACCCATGACATCACTTCCAGATGTTGAATGGAGACATCATCCAGATGCCAACGACCAGAACCCACGCCATGCACAGGGGCACAAACACCTTCCAGCCCAGACGCATGATCTGGTCATAACGATAGCGAGGGAAGGTGGCGCGATACCAGAGGAAACCGAACAGCAGGGCCGCCGTTTTCACCGCCAGCCAGAAGAAGCCGTCCGGCAGGAAGCTCACGGGGGAGAGCCAGCCGCCCAGGAAGAAAATGGCCGTCATCATCGATACGAGCACCATATTGGCGTACTCGGCGAGGAAGAACAGCGCGAAGGTCATCCCGGAGTATTCGATCATGTGGCCGGCAACGATTTCCGATTCACCCTCAACGACGTCAAAGGGCGAACGGTTGGTTTCAGCCACACCGGAAATCAGATAGACGAGGAACATCGGCAACAAGGGCAACCAGTTCCAGGACAAGAACTGCACCGGTGTATTGGCCAGCATGCCCTTGCCCTGTGCATGAACGATGTCGGTCAGGTTGAGGCTGGCCGAAATCATCAGGACGCACACCAGCGCGAAGCCCATGGCGATTTCGTAGGACACCATCTGCGCCGTCATCCGCATCGCGCCCAGAAAGGCGTATTTCGAGTTGGACGACCAGCCAGCGATGATCGCACCGTAGGCTCCCACGGAAGAAATCGCCAGAATGTAGAGCACACCGGCGTCGATATTGGCCAGTACATAGCCATCGGAGAAAGGCACGGCAGCCCAAATGGCGAGTGCGGGGGCAAAAGCCAAGACCGGGCCGACAATGAACAGGGTCTTGTTGGCCTTGGTCGGCAGAATGACTTCCTTGAAGATCATCTTCAGCGCGTCGGCGAAAGGCTGGAGCAGACCGGCCGGCCCGATACGGTTCGGCCCGATGCGGACATGCATATAGGCCAGAATCTTGCGCTCTGCGTAAGTCATGTAGGCCACGGCCAGCAGCAGCGGCACAATGACGGCGATGATTTTTATCAGCGTCCACACCGCCGGCCAGAACGGGCCAAGCATCTCGGGAATCATGGCTAGCGTTTCCATCATGCACGCTCCACGTCAAGTTCACCACTCAGGGCAGTCAGGTTCGCCGTCGTTGCGTGGGCCGCAGCAATGCGTACCCCGCCGTCGGGCAGGGTGACATCCAGCCGCGCCGCCAGAACGGCATCACCGCTCCCCTGCCGTACTTTGACGGACTGCCCATCCGCCAGGCCGAGTTTGGCCAATGTGGCGGCATTCATCCGGGCAGCAGGCACTGCGGCATCCCGCGTCTTTTGCAGGGACGGCGCACGGCGTACCAGCGCATCGGCAAAATAGGAAGGCACATCCGCCACACGTTCAAGCTTTTGAGTGAGAGGCGGGAATACCAGAGAAACCGCCTCTGCCTGATTATTCATCTGTTCGGTCACGAATTCTGGCGAGCCATTCAGAACTTCGGCGCGCACAGCCTCGCTGCTGTCAAACTCAAAACCAGGCAATTCCAGCAGATTTCCGAGAACCCGCAAGACTTTCCAGCCCGGACGGGTTTCGCCCTGCGGCTTGACGACGGCATTGAAACTCTGGACACGGCCTTCGGTATTCACGAAGCTGCCGGAGGTTTCGGTAAAGGGAGCAACCGGCAGCAACACGTCCGCGTATTCCATGGCGGCAGCCGATTTGAACGGCGACAGAACAACCACGGTAGCCGCCTGCTTCAGTGCGGCCAGAGCTTGCTGCGACATTGCACAATCGAGCTCCGGCTCGGCCTGCAAGAGCAGATAGCCCTTGAGCGACTTCGACAACATCTGCGATACATTCAGGCTGCCATTCTTGGCCACAGCACCGGCGACATAAGCCCCCACACTGTTGGCAGCCTCACCCAGACAACCGAAGCGGGCCCCCGTCATGGCGGCAAGCTGCTGCGCCAGCGCGTGTATCGTGGCGGCTTGTGCGTGTTGCTGGGCAAAGTTCCCGAGAAATACAGCGGCATTCGTCCCGGCAACGAGGCTTTCGGCAATCTTGCGGGCATCGGCCGAAACCGTGATGCCAGCCAGCGCGGCATCCACTGACGCACCCTTTTGTTCAGCCACGGCCTTGACGACCTGGGCCAGAAGAGCGGGCAGTTGCGAAGGGGCGGAAACTGCCTTGCCATAGAGCTTGATGAGGTTATCGTCGTTCGTGACATGCAGCAGGGAAACCTGCGCGCCGCGCCTGGCCGACTGGCGCAGACGCTGGGCCAGCAGCGGGTGATCCTTGCGAAGGAAGCTGCCCACGACGAGGACACGATCCAGCGACGAGACTTCGGCAATTTTCATGCCCAGCCAGGGCGCGCCCGAAAGCTTGCCGTCCAGGGAGAAATCGCTCTGGCGCAAGCGGGCATCGATGCTGCCGCCCAGACCACGCATCAGCTTCTGGGCCAGATACAGCTCTTCCAGTGTCGAGTGGGGAGCAGCCAGCGCGCCCAGTGCCGCGCCGCCATGCGTTCTGGCGATGTCGCGGAAGGCGTGAGAAACGTAATCCAGTGCCCGTGCCCAATCGACTTCATGCCATTCACCGCCATGCTTGAGCATGGGCCGTGTCAGGCGTTCTTCGGAATTCAGGCCTTCGTAGGAGAAACGATCCTTGTCGGACAACCAGCATTCGTTGATGTCCTCGTTTTCCAGCGGCAGCACACGCATGACGCGATCATGTTTGACCTGAACGGTCAGATTGCTGCCCAGGCCGTCATGCGGGCTGACGGACTTGCGGCGCGCCAGTTCCCAGGTGCGTGCCGAGAAACGGAAGGGTTTAGAGGTCAGCGCACCCACCGGACACAGGTCGATGATGTTGCCGGACAGTTCGGATTCGATCGCGCCTTCGATGAAGGGCATGATTTCGGCATGCTCGCCGCGATTCGCCTGGCCCAGCTCCATCCGGCCAGCGATTTCCTGGGTGAAACGGACGCAGCGCGTGCAATGGATGCAGCGCGTCATATCGGTATTCACGAGCGGGCCGAGGTTCTTGTTGACGACGACACGTTTTTCTTCATCGTAACGCGTGCCGCTGCATCCATAGCCCACGGCCAGATCCTGTAATTGGCACTCGCCACCTTGATCGCAAATCGGGCAATCGAGCGGGTGATTGATGAGCAGGAATTCCATCACGCCCTTCTGGGCCTTGACGGCCAGATCGGAATGCGTGAAGACCTTCATGCCGTTAGTCACCGGCGTGGCGCAGGCCGGCATGGGCTTGGGAGCCTTTTCGACCTGCACCAGGCACATGCGGCAATTAGCGGCAATCGACAGCTTCTTGTGATAGCAGAAGTGCGGAATGTATGTGCCGATCTGTTGAGCGGCTTCGATGACGGTGCTGCCCTCGGCGACTTGCAGCGACTTGCCGTCGATTTCGATTTCTAGCATGACGGCCTCACATAGATCCGGCTGCCTTCGCGCTGCACTTCCGGCGACACCAGGCATTTCTTGTTCTCGCTGTGGTACTCGACTTCATCTTTGTAGTGCTTGAGGAAGCCTCGTACCGGCATGGCGGCCGCATCACCCAGAGCACAGATGGTGCGACCCATGATGTTCTCGGTCACGCTCATGAGGAGATCGAGATCTTCCTGACGCCCCTGTCCATTTTCGATGCGATGCATAACGCGATACAGCCAGCCCGTCCCCTCGCGGCAGGGGGTGCACTGGCCGCAGGATTCTTCAAAGTAGAAATAGGAAAGCCGCTCCAGGGCCTTGACCATGCAGACCGACTCATCCATGACGATCACGGCCCCCGAACCCAGCATGGAACCGGCCTTGGCGATAGAGTCGTAATCCATCGTGCAATCCATCATGATCCCGGCAGGCAGCACGGGAGAAGAGGAGCCGCCCGGAATGACAGCCTTGAGCTTGGCACCATTACGCATGCCGCCGCACATTTCGAGCAGCACAGGGAAAGGTGTGCCCAGCGGAATTTCATAGACACCGGGTTTATTCACATGCCCGGAGACAGAAAAGAGCTTTGTGCCACCATTATTTGGTTTGCCCAGCTCGAGATACTTGTCGCCGCCGTTCATGATGATCCACGGCACGGCCGCAAAGGTTTCCGTGTTGTTGATCGTGGTCGGCTTGCCGTACAGGCCGCAACTGGCCGGAAAAGGCGGCTTGTAGCGCGGCTGGCCCTTCTTGCCTTCGATGGATTCGAGCAGGCCCGTTTCCTCGCCGCAGACATACGCCCCGTAACCGTGATGGGCAAACAGTTCGAAACCAAAGCTGGAGCCCAGAATGTTCTGGCCCAGAAAGCCCGCCGCACGGGCTTCGTCCAGCGCGTCCTCGAACCGCTTGTAGAGTTCCCAGACTTCGCCGTGAATATAGTTGTAACCCCGCGTCGCCCCCATGACATAAGCCCCGATGATCATGCCTTCGATCACCGAATGCGGGTTATAGCGCAGGATGTCACGATCCTTGAATGTCCCCGGCTCACCTTCGTCCGAGTTGCAGCACAGATACTTTTCGCCGTTGTAATTCTTCGGCATGAAGCTCCACTTGAGCCCCGTGGGGAAGCCCGCGCCGCCGCGTCCGCGCAAGACGGATTTTTTCAGTTCATCAATGATGGCATCGGGCGTGATTTTCTCGGCAATGATCTTCTTCAAGGCCGCATAGCCGCCGCGCTTGACGTAATCTTCAAGATGCCAGTGCTGGTCGCCGGTCTTCGGATCGTTGCTGATGCCGGCCATGAGGATGGGCTGGAAACTCATGATGCCTTCGCCTTCAGTTCAGCCAGCAGTTTGTCGATTTCGGTTTCCGTCATGAAACTGCACATGGTGCGGTTGTTGAGGAGCATGACAGGCGCATCGCCACAAGCCCCCATGCACTCGCCTTCCTTGAGGGTAAAAAGGCCATCCGCCGTGGTTTCATTGAACCCGATGCCCAGCTTCTGCTTGACGTAATCGGCCGCATGAACTCCGCCGGAAAGTACGCAGGGCAAGTTGGTGCAGACTGTCAGCTTGAACTGGCCGACCGGCTTCAGTTCGTACATGTTGTAGAAGGAAGCGACCTCATGCACGGCCATGGGCGGCATGTCGAGGTACTGCGCGACTTCCGCGAGGGATTCCTTCGACAACCAGCCTCGCTCGTCTTGCACGATAGCCAGAGCTGCCATGACGGCTGACTGTTTCTGGTCAGCCGGATATTTTGCGACCTCGCGGTCAATTTTTCGGGTTGCGTCTTCGCTGAGCATGGCTTACCTGACTTACCTATCCACTTCGCCAAACACGATATCCATCGTGCCGATGATGGTCACGGCATCGGCAATCATGTGTCCCTTGGCCATCTCGTCCATGGCGGCCAGATGATTGAAACCTGCCGCGCGAATCTTGACGCGGTAGGGCTTGTTGGCCCCATCCGAAATCAGATAGATGCCCATTTCACCCTTCGGGTGCTCGATCCCGGCATACACCTCACCCGCCGGCACATGAATGCCTTCACTGAAGAGCTTGAAATGATGAATCAGCTCTTCCATGCCGTACTTCATCTTTTCACGCGGCGGCGGGGCCACCTTGTGATTGTCGGTGATAACCGGGCCGGGATTCTTCCTGAGCCAATCGACACACTGTTTCACGATCCGGTTCGACTGGCGCATCTCTTCCATGCGTACCAGATAGCGGTCGTAGCTGTCGCCCGTCTTGCCGACCGGAATATCGAAATCCAGGCGGTCATACACTTCATAGGGCTGCTTCTTGCGAAGATCCCATTCGACGCCGGAGCCGCGCAGCATCGGGCCGGAGAAGCCCAGCTGGATGGCGCGCTCGGGAGAAACCACACCCACGCCCACCAGGCGCTGTTTCCAGATGCGGTTATCCGTCAGCAGTGTTTCGTATTCGTCAATAAAGCGGGGGAAACGGTTACAGAAATCCTCGATGAAATCAAGGAGAGAACCGCTGCGCGCCTCGTTGAGTTTGCGAACATCTTCCGCCGTCTTGAAACGATTGGCTTCATAGCGCGGCATCTGGTCGGGCAGATCGCGATAAACCCCCCCCGGACGGTAATAGGCCCCGTGCATGCGCGCGCCAGTGACTGCTTCCATCATGTCGAAAATATCTTCGCGCTCGCGGAAGGTGTAGAGCACCATGGCCATCGCACCCACGTCCAGCGCGTGTGTGCCGATACTCAGCAGGTGATTGTGGATGCGGGTGATTTCGTCGAACAGCACACGGATGTACTGGGCGCGAACCGGGACATCAATGCCAAGCAAACGTTCAACGGCCATGACATAAGGATGCTCATTGACCAGCACTGGCGTGTAGTCGAGGCGATCCATATAGGGCAGCGCCTGCACCCAGGTCTTCTGCTCGGCCAGCTTTTCCGTGGCGCGATGCAGCAGGCCGATGTGCGGATCGGCGCGAACGATGACTTCGCCATCGAGTTCGAGCACCAGACGCAAAACGCCGTGGGCCGCCGGATGCTGCGGCCCGAAGTTCAGGGTGTAATTACGAATTTCACTCATGATCGTCAATGCGCCCCTTACACCCCGGCCTGACCGTAATTCTCTTCACGAACGATGCGGGGCGTCACCTCGCGGCGTTCGATGGTCACCGGCTGATAAACCACCCGCTGCTGCTCTTCGTCGTAAATCATCTCGACATAGCCGGAAACCGGGAAATCCTTGCGGAAGGGATGACCGATGAAGCCATAATCCGTCAGAATCCGGCGCAGGTCCGGGTGGCCCGAGAACAGGATGCCATACAGATCAAAGGCCTCACGCTCAAACCAGCCAACGTTATTCCAGAGATTGACCAGAGAATCGACAACCGGAAAGCCGTCGTCAGGCGCGAATACACGCAGACGCAGACGCCAGTTGTGACGAATGGACATCAGGTGCGTCACCACAGCAAACCGCTTGCCTTGCCAGGCAGCCGACGTCCCTTCGCCGTAAGCCGAATAATCGACACCACACAAATCTACCATCTGCTCGAAATGCAGATCGGCGTTATCCCGCAGGATGCGCGCAACCTGAAGATAATCGCCCGCAGCAACCTCCAGCGTCAGCTCGTCACGAGCTTCGACCAGAGAAGCCACACGACTCCCCAGCGCGTATTGCAGATTCTGTTTCAGCTTGTCCAGCTTGGCACTCATGGCGATATGAAATGAGAGTAATCAGGCCCGGGCGATGGTATTCGTCCGCTGTATCTTGTTTTGCAGCTGCAGGATGCCGTAGAGCAAAGCCTCGGCCGTCGGCGGGCAGCCCGGCACATAGACATCAACCGGCACAATGCGGTCACAACCACGCACGACCGAATAGCTGTAGTGGTAGTAGCCACCAC
>CAZFPI010000096.1:679-9410 GCA_964521075.1 uncultured Sterolibacterium sp. | reverse complement strand
TTGACGCCTGTCGCCTGCGCCTGCAGTGCTGAATTCGAGCCGCCGCGACGATGCCCAATCACGGTTGAGCTTACTCACTACTGAATTCTTTGAGTACAGACATGAGCGTCTTTTTCAACGGGGCGACATGGTGAGCCGCTTATTCAATGACTTGCGGCCGCAGTCGCTGTTCAACGCCCGAAGAGGCTTCCATTGCGGCTTCTGTTTTGCGGGGCCGGGTGTAGCATTCGGGAGCTCACGCGGCACATGAAGAGATGTCGCGTGGTTTTTATTTCAGCCACAAAGCACAAAATACAAACCACAAACCACAAACAAGGAAGATCATGGCAAGTTTTGATATTCAGGGTGAGATTCATAGCATCGACGAGACACGAACCTACGGGCAGAACGGCTTTACCAAGCGCGAGCTGGTGGTCAAGCTGACTGGTGAGGGTGAAAACCCCAGTTACCCAAATTACATTGCCCTGGAGTTCGTCAAGGACAAATGTGCCGTTCTCGACAACTACAAGAAAGGGGATGAGGTCAGGGTGGCCTTCAACCTCGGTGGCCGCTTGTGGAGTGCGCCGGGCAAGCCGGAAAAGTGCTTCGTCAGCCTGCAGGCCTGGCGTATTGAAAAGCTTTCGGGCGGCAGCACGGAGGAGGATGTTCCGCCGGGCTGGGGGGGCGATTCGCACTCACCTGAGGAAGACGTTATTCCGTTCTGATGTGGGGCTGGGTCTTTGCGGCAGAAACGAGCTTGAGGAAGAGACACGCCGCCCAATTCCCCGGAGGTTCGAGGCCATGAAACGATTTTCCCCGCGCTACCTTGGGCTTGTTGCCCTGGTTTTTTTTCTGGCGGCTTGCGGCGGTTCTCCTGTTCCCCTGCTCAGCGAGGAATCGTTTGTTTTTGGCACACGCGTCGAGGTGCTGATCTATGGCGAGCCGCCGGAAAAATCCCGGGCCGCTGCTGCTTCCGTTCTGCGTGAGTTTGACCGGCTGCACAGGGCTTACCATGCCTGGCAGCCTTCCGAGCTGACGGCGCTGAATGATGACATTGCTGCGGGCAAGTCTCGTGAAGTCTCGCCAGAACTGGCGGGGCTGATACGCACGGCGAAGCTGCTTTCTGTGCAGGGGGATGGATTGTTCGATCCGGGAATCGGGCGTTTGATCTCGCTGTGGGGCTTTCAGGGCGATGAGTTCAGGCCGGTTCTACCCGATGCGTCGGCACTTGCACAGTGGCGTGATGCCCGCCCTTCGATTGCTGATCTGCAGGTGGATGGTCTTCGTGTTACGAGCCGGAATCGTCAGGTAGCACTCGATTTTGGCGGCTATCTGAAAGGTGTGGCTCTGGATCGTGCGGCCGCCTTGCTTAAATCCCGTGGCGTGCACAATGCGCTCATCAACATTGGCGGTAATGTCATGGCATTGGGCAGCAAGGGTGGGAAGCCATGGCGCGTCGGGATTCAGCATCCGCGTGCTTCAACGCCGCTGGCCTCTGTCGACCTGCGGGACGGCGAATCCATCGGGACTTCGGGGGACTATCAGCGTTATTTCGATCTGGACGGAAAACGCTATTGCCATTTGCTGGACCCGCGAACGGCCTGGCCTGCCCGTGGAACGCAGGCGGTCACAGTGCTGATGCCGCCGGGCATGGATGCGGGGATGCGCTCGGATGTGTTATCCAAGCCCTTGTTCATCGCGGGGGAAAAATGGCTTCAGGAAGCGGGCAAGCTCGGGGTGAGGCAGGTGCTGCGTATCGACGCTGCCGGGGTATTATTCGTTACGCCGGATTTACAAAAACGGCTGAAAATGGAAACGGCAGGAGTGAAAGTCGAGGTGGCGGAAATGAAGGATGCTGCCCCATCGTCTGCGGCTCCGAATCAGGGAGGGAGTTTGCGGAAATGAGTAAGGTGTGCAGTTTTTCTTGCCGGGGCGTCCGAACGTGATCGGCCTGTTTCTGGTGACGCATGACAGCCTTGGCGAGTCTTTGGTGCAATGTGTTTGTCATGTCATGGGGCATCGCCCGCCGCAGTTGATGCAGCTGGGCCTGTCTGCCCGGGACGACCCTGCCGCTGCCTTGCCGCTGGCGCGTGAGTTGCTCGGGTTCGTTGATAAGGGCGACGGAGTGCTGGTCCTGACGGATATTTATGGTGCGACACCGGCCAACGTGGCCATGAAGTTGCTGGAAGCCGGGCGCGTCGAAGGCGTGGCGGGTGTCAATCTTCCGATGTTGTTGCGGGCCTTGACCTACCGGGAAAAGGATATGCCCACGCTGCTTGCCAAGGCCGTCGGTGGTGGTTGCGACGGAGTCATCAATATGCGGGTTCAATGATAGCCATGCCAAAAGAAGAAATCGAAATCGTCAATAAACTGGGCTTGCATGCGCGCGCCTCCGCCAAGCTGACCATGCTGGCCGGCAGCTTTCCCTGTGAGGTCTGGATGGAGCGCAATGGCCGCCGGATCAATGCAAAAAGCATTATGGGTGTGATGATGCTGGCTGCGGGCAAAGGCTCCAAGGTGGTTCTTGAAACCGAGGGCGACCGGGCTGAGGAGGCCATGCAGGCTTTGCAGGCACTGATTGCCGACAAGTTTGGTGAAGGTGAGTGAGTGTGGGGAATGACCTGCCCGGAGCCTTGAGCTTTACTTTGCACGGACTGGCAGTCTCGCCGGGTATTGCCATTGGCCGTGCCCACCTGATTTCGCATGCCATTCTGGAAGTGGCTCAGTATCAGGTGCGTGAGCGGGATGTAACGGCGGAGCTGGCCCGCTTCGATGCCGCACTCGATACCGTGCGTGCCGAGCTGCATCTGCTCAGGATCGAGGCCGAGGCTTCGCCGGGGGCGGCAGCGGAGCTGTCAGCCTTCGTCAATCTGCAGGTCATGTTTCTCGATGATCCTCTGTTGTCCGATGCGCCCCGTGGCCTGATCCGGGAGCGTCTGTGTAACGCCGAATGGGCACTGGTGCAGCAGATGGAGTACCTGACTGCCCAGTTCGAGGAGATGGAGGATGCTTATCTGCGTGAGCGCAAGCAGGATATCGTCCAGCTCGTCGAACGCATCATTCGGGTGTTGATGGGCAAGACGCGCCGTATTTCACGCCGGAAGACGGTTAGCGAGCAGGAACAGACCATCATCGTGGCGCACGATCTTTCTCCTGCCGACACCATTCAGTTCAAGCGGCTGTCCATCGGTGGTTTTGTGACTGATCTTGGCGGGGCGACTTCGCATACGGCCATCGTCGCGCGCAGCATGGCGACACCTGCTGTGGTGGGCCTGCATCACGCCAGATCCCTCATCCGGGACGATGATCTCCTGATCGTGGATGGTTCCCGGGGGGTTCTGATCGTAAACCCCGATGAGCGTGTGCTGGAAGAATTTCGCCTGCGCCAAAGCGAGCTGCAGATCGAACGCAACAAGCTCAAGCGTTTGCGAACGGCGCGCACGGTGACTCTCGATGGCGAGGAAATCCTGCTGTTTGCCAATATCGAAGTACCGCAGGATGTCGAGCAGGCCAATGAAGCGGGTGCTGCAGGCGTTGGTTTGTACCGGACGGAATTCCTGTTCATGAATCGCGACAGCCTGCCGGGCGAGGATGAACAGTTCGAGGCGTATCGCAGTGTCGCCCGGGCGATGGCTGGCAAGCCGGTGACCATCCGCACCCTCGACATCGGCGCGGACAAGCAGGCGCGGGCCTTGCGTAACAGTTCGGGCGGGCGGACGGAAATCAATCCTGCCCTGGGGCGGCGGGCGATCCGTTACTGCCTTGCCGAGCCGCAGCTTTTCCTGGCGCAGCTACGTGCGATCCTTCGGGCGTCGCACTACGGCAAGGTTTATCTGATGATCCCGATGATGGCGCATGCCCATGAGATCGAGCAGACCCTGGCCATGATCCGGCTGGCCAAGCAGCAGTTGCGGGACGCTCGCCAGAAATTCGATGAAACGCTCAAGGTCGGGGCCATGATCGAAGTGCCTGCTGCCGCCCTTGCCCTCGGGCCTTTTCTGAAACGGCTGGATTTTCTCTCGATCGGCACGAATGATCTGATCCAGTACACCCTGGCCATCGACCGCAGCGACGAGGCCGTAGCGCATCTGTATGACCCCTTGCACCCTGCCGTGCTGCGGCTTGTCGCGCAGATCATCGAGCGTGGCCATCGCGCCGGTTTGCCGGTGGCGATTTGCGGCGAAATGTCGGGGGATCTGAACATGACGCGTCTCTTGCTGGGCATGGGGTTGCAGAAATTCTCCCTGCATTCATCGCAATTACTGGAAATCAAGCGACAGGTGCTCAAGAGCGATACCCGGGTTTTGCAGGCTGCGGTTGCTCGCATCCTGCGTCTGGACGACAGCGCGCGCATCCGCGAACAACTGGTGAAGCTCAATGCCTGAACCGTGTAAAGAAACCAGGTATCCGGTGGGAGAGCATGAATCTGCAGCACCCGTCTTCATTCTGGGGAATGGCCGTTCCGGGACGACGCTGATGCGTTTCATGCTCAATGCCCATCCGGACATTTACATTGCCGAGGAGGCTTGTTATCACTTCTGGATGCGGAATTTTCAGGGCAGTTTCCGCCGCCGCCTCTACCTTTATTTCCACTCTTTTTCCTATGCCTGGCTTCGCATGGATCCGCAGATCGTGCTGGATTCCCTGCCGAAAAACCTGGAACAGCCGGATTCGGCGCAGGTTTATCTGCACATCCTGAAATGCAAGGCCGCGCAATATGGCAAGTCGCGTTACGGCGAGAAAGGCCCGCTGCTGACGGAGGACTTGCCCCGGCTTTTTCGGGAATACCCAAACGCAAAGGTGATCCACATGGTGCGCGACCCGCGCGCCGTGGCGTATTCGCATTTCACCATGCCTTGGTCGACCTCCAGTTTTATTGTTGCCAACCTGATGGTCTGGGCGAATATGCGGCGAATCGCCCGTTATGGTGATCGTATCTTCGCGGTAAAGCTGGAGGATCTGATTGCCGCCCCCGAGCCCATGCTTCGGCGCGTACTGGATTTCGTGGGCGTTCCCTGGAGCGACCAGGTGCTGCACCACACCGACTATCTGCCGGAAAACGACGGCATTCCCTTTCCCTGGCTCATGGAAGCCTCGCGACGCCCCCAGCAAAAGGTATTGGGCTGGCAGGAGGCCATTCCACCTGCCTGGATTCGCATGACGGAATCGTTCAATCGCAAAACCATGGCGCGTTATGGCTATACCCCCTCTCCCATGCAGAGAGAGCCTGGGCGCGTCGAAAAGATACGGGCCTTCCTCGCCGATTTCCCGCAGCTGGCACTGACTGGCTGGCGTTTTCTACGAATGACATTCGGCTTTCTCGTTCTCCCGAAAACAGACGCCAGGCGTTACCAGGATTTGCTCCATAGCCTGAACCCGAGGGCCTGGGAACGCCAGCCGGGTTGGGAACGTGAATTGCCCGTGCCGCCCGCCGTGAATTCGCCGGTGCGGTTGCTGGGCCAGAAGGCGGGGGGATGAAGGCTCATCAGGCCATTGTCGCAGCCCCAGGCTTTTCTCTGGGGCTGCGCTGCGACGAGGCGTTCATTCTCGAAATCGAATTTCTCCCGCCGGGGATGACGCTGGCTGCGACATCGCTGCTCTCGCGGGAAGCCGTCCGGCAGCTTTGTGCCTGGTTGAAGAACCCGGATTTTGTTTTTGATTTACCCCTGGCTCCGGCGGGAACGCCATTCCAGCGTCGTGTCTGGGCGCAAATCAGCGCGATCCCCCGTGGCCAGACACGTTGTTATGGCGATCTCGCCGCTGCCCTGGGAAGCGCGCCGCGCGCGGTGGGCGGTGCTTGCGGAGCGAATCCCTATCCTCTGGTTGTGCCTTGCCACCGGGTGCTCTCCAGAGGTGGCGGCCTGGGCGGGTTCAATCGTGAACGGGGCGGCTTGCTGCTGGAGATCAAGCGATGGCTGCTCGTGCATGAGGGTGTCCTGTGACCTTGGCGTCTGATCTGGCTGATCTCGCATTGATTGACCGTTTTACAGATACCCTCTGGCTGGAAGACGGCCTGGCCAAAAGCACACTGGCCGCCTACCGCAGCGACTTGCTGCTTTTTTCCGCCTGGCTGGTGAAGCAAAAATGCGGCCTGTTGCAGGTGGATGAAAATATCATTCGCGAGTATCTGGCCGGGCTGCATGGGCGCTACTCCGGTACGGGGCGCGCACCAAAACCTTCCAGTCAGCGTCGCCTGCACGCCAGCTTGCGGCGGTTTTATCGCCATTTCATGGTAACAGGCCAGCTTCAGCGCGACCCCATGCTCAATATCGGGCAACCCGCACTGCCGCAGCGGTTTCCAAAAACACTGACCGAACCGGAAGTCGAAGCTTTGCTGGCCGCGCCGGATATCGAAGACCCGCTCGGGCTGCGTGATCGGGCGATGCTCGAATTGCTCTATGCCAGCGGTTTGCGCGTGAGCGAGCTGGTTAACGTCAAACTGTTTGAGCTGAATCTGGATGAGGGGGTGGTACGTATCCGGGGCAAGGGAGACAAGACTCGCCTGGTTCCTCTGGGTGAAGTCGCCGTCGGCTGGCTGGCGCAATATCTCCGGGATGCCCGTCCGGTACTGCTTCATGGCCGGGTTTGTGATGAAATTTTCGTGGCGACACGGGGAAAAGAGAAGGCAGGAGGCATGAGTCGCCAGATGTTCTGGCGGCTCATCAGGCATTACGCGCTGCAAGCAGGTATCCATAAGCCGATTTCACCGCATGTGCTGCGCCATGCCTTCGCCACGCATCTGCTCAACCATGGCGCGGACCTGCGTGTGGTGCAGCTTCTGCTGGGGCATGCCGACATTTCGACCACGCAGATATATACGCATGTAGCTCGCGAACGGCTCAAACAGCTCCACGCGAAGCATCACCCTCGCGGGTGAGAGCGACTCCCGCGCTATTGTGGTGTGGTGCGGCTACGTTCGATCTGGACGCCAACACGCCGCACGCCTTTCATGATGCCCAGCTTGGCGATGGAAATCTTCACCCAGGGGGCACCGAATTCGTCGAGGATCAGACTGATGACGTATTCCCCGAGAGTCTCCAGCAGATTGAAGTGCCGTTGTGCCAGCTCCTTCCGGATGCGGTCGATGACATCATCGTACCGGATGGTCGAGGCAATGTCGTCGCTGCGGGCCGCATCGTCCGGCACTCCAAACGTCAGGTTGATCTCCAGCGTCTGCGGGGCGGCCTGCTCGCGCGGAAAGATGCCGACGTGAGCATCGACGCGCATTTCGTCGATAAAAATGAAATCCATGGTGGGCAATTTCGCCATTGATTAGAATCAGCGACATTCTACTTTTGGACGGTGGCTCATGGGCGGCAACGGCTTGGAAACCCTGATTCCCCCGGCATTCCTGCCGGGATTTTTCATTCTTCTGGCTTATCTGCTGGGATCATTACCCTTCGCCGTCATCGTGACACGCGTCCTGGGTATGGCCGACCCGCGTAGCTATGGTTCCGGGAACCCCGGGGCAACCAACGTCCTGCGCTCCGGTAACAAGCTGGCAGCGATCCTGACCCTCCTGGGCGATGCCGCCAAGGGCTGGCTGGCCGTCTGGCTGGTGCAGCGTGTCGGCGTATCGGCAGGGCAGGCCGCCGATACCGGGCTGGCTGCCGCCGCCGGATTCGCTGCCGTGCTGGGGCATGTCTTTCCCCTGTTTCTTGGCTTCAAGGGCGGCAAAGGTGTCTCGACCGCCGCCGGGGTATTCCTCGGGTTCAGTGGTGGGCTGGCTCTGGCCTGCGTGGGCGTCTGGCTGGCCGTGGCTGTGGCGACGCGCTATTCCTCACTGGCTGCAATTTGCGCGGCAGTCGCCGCCCCCTTGCTGGGTGGCTGGCTGTTGGGCGGTGTTCAGGCCGCGGCTCTCGCTGGCGTGAGCCTGCTGGTGATCTGGCGTCACCAGCAGAACATCCGTAACCTGCTGGCCGGCACGGAAAGCCGGATCGGAAAGAAGAAGGTGGCGGCGGGATAGGGGATGGTGAGTGGCCGCTGATTAATTCGGAATCGTCGTTTCGGCGAAAGCAGGAACCCAAAAAATCAAGGTACTGGATGCCAATGTCCGGGGCCTTTTCCCGTCGTGCTACTCCTGCAGCTCTTGCAAGGGCCAGCGCGGACGTATGGCGAATATGCCGGAGGTGTCGCCCTTCGCGCCAGCCAGCAGCCGCTGCGCGCCGCAAAAGGCAATCATGGCTCCGTTGTCGGTGCACAGGGCCAGCTCGGGGTAATACACGCGCGCGCCAATTTTTCTTGCTGCCGCATCGAGGCGTTCACGCAGACGCTGGTTGGCTCCCACGCCACCGGCGACGACAAGGCGTTTCATTCGGCTGCTTCGCAAGGCTGACATGGCTTTGGCAAGCAGCACTTCCGTGACGGCTTCCTGAAATTCTGCCGCCAGATCGGCTCGCCCGGCATCGTCCAGCGATTGCTGGCGGGTGATTGTCAGTACTGCTGTTTTCAGGCCGGAAAAGCTGAAATCGAAATCGCCGCTGTGCAGCATGGGGCGGGGTAATTTGAATCGCCCGGCTTGTCCTTGTTCTGCCAGTCTGGCGAGCTTCGGCCCCCCGGGGTAGCCCAGATCCAGCAGCTTCGCCGTTTTGTCGAAGGCTTCACCCGCCGCGTCGTCGAGGGATTCCCCCAGAAGCTCGTATTGCCCTACGGCTGTCACGCGCATGAGCTGAGTGTGCCCGCCGGAAACGAGCAGGGCGATGAAAGGGAATCCGGGCGGGTCGGCTGTCAGCAGGGGCGAGAGCAGATGGCC
>CAZFPI010000096.1:0-669 GCA_964521075.1 uncultured Sterolibacterium sp. | reverse complement strand
CTTCGAGGTGATGCACCGGCAGAGCGGGAATGCCCAGTGCCATGGCCAGCGAGACGGCAAAGCTTGCTCCGACCAGAAGCGCGCCCGCCAGCCCGGGCCCGGCCGTGTAGGCGATGGCGTCGATGCTGGATTTCTGGATGTTTGACTGGGCCAGGACTTCATTCAGAAGCGGGATCAGTCGCTGGATATGGTCGCGGGAGGCTAGTTCGGGCACGACGCCGCCGTAGGCTTCGTGCATGGCGATCTGGCTATGCACCGCATGTCCGAGTAGCCCCCGGGTGGTGTCGTAGAGGGCTACGCCCGTTTCGTCGCAGGAGGATTCGATGCCGAGGATTTTCATCGTGGCATTTTAGCGTTCTTGCCAGCGAATCTTGCTCGGGCTATCGACTATTCCTGAAAACGTGATTAGAATGCGCGGCTTTCCCGCTTCATTTAGGAAGTTCAAATGCCTGGTATCCGCGTTAAAGAAAACGAGCCGTTCGAAGTCGCCATCCGTCGCTTCAAGCGTACCATTGAAAAGACTGGCGTTCTGACCGAACTGCGTTCACGCGAGTTCTACGAGAAGCCCACATCCGAGCGCAAGCGCAAGCTGGCTGCCGCCGTGAAGCGTCACCACAAGCGCATCCGCAGCCAGATGCTGCCGCCGAAGCTGTACTAAGCTTTCCGGTA
>CAZFPI010000095.1:0-10112 GCA_964521075.1 uncultured Sterolibacterium sp. | reverse complement strand
TACGGAAGTTGCTTTCCGCCTTCTTGTCGTCCCACTCGAAGTATCGTTCCACTTGTTTATTGTGTCATAGTTTTGTATATACACAAGAGAGCGGCAAGATTAAGGAACCGCTGATTAACTTGCCAGCCCGGCGATGCCTCAATTCCCACCCCCGGCTCTCATAAAGTGATCCCGCCATCAACCTCGAGTACGCTGCCCGTCGCCATGTCGTTTTTCAGGGCATAGAGTACCGCCTGGGCGACTTCCTCGGCCTGGCCCAGCCGCCGTAGTGGTGTCCGGCGTTTGAGCTCGGTCAGAACTTCCTCCGACAAGGCACGCCGCGTGGAGGGTGTGTCGATGAATCCGGGGGCGATGGCCATGAAGCGAAAGCCCAGCGGCCCCAGCTCGCGGGCCCAGGACTTTGTCAGGGCTTCGACCCCGGCCTTGGCGGCGGCGTAAGCTCCCTGACCGGCGTTTCCTTTGGCCGCGATTGAACTCATGCTGATGACGACACCACGGACCCGCTTCTCGGCCATGCGCGCGACAAAGGCGCGGGTGACGAGAAAAACGGCCGTCAGGTTGACGTCGATGACCTCCTCCCACAGCTCGAGAGAATGACGGCGTTCAGCAGGGTCGAAAAGATTGAGCAAGGGCGCATTGCGGATGATGCCAGCATTGTTGATGAGTCCTTGCGGCATACCCCCGGCGCAAACGGACTCCACCATGGCGTCGACTGCTTCTGCAGATGTCAGATCCGCCAGGAAAGTCGGGCAGGCCAGTGCCGCACCCACGCGCGCCAGTGCCTCGGCATCCCGATCCACGACGACCGGTATTGCCCCAGCTTCATGCAATGCCGTGGCAATGGCCAGCCCCAGCCCGGCGGCCCCGCCTGTCACCACGATGCGTGCCCCCTGGATATCCATTAGCTTCTTGCCTTTCTGCTTTCCAGAACTTTTGCCAGACCGGGAACCGATGTGATGTCGAGTATCTCATCCATCGTCAGCATGGTGGCATAACGCTCTTCCACGAGTGAAATCAGGTTCATGTGGTTTAGCGAGTCCCAGGAGGGTAAATCACGCATCTGCATCTGGTCGGTGATTTTGTCCACCGGGATACGCAATGCCTCGGCGAGTAGTTTTCGCGCTTCTTCCATTCAGGCTTCCTCAAGCAGTTTGTTACGATCAATCTTGCCGTTTGCATTGGCCGGGAGGCTTTTTCGCAGCACGATACGCGAAGGGATCATGTAGGCGGGGATCTGTGTACGCAAGGCTTCCTTGATGCTTTCCTCGTTCATGGCTGCATTGCCCGTTGCCACGAACCCGACAATCTCCCCGAACGATGGACGTCGTCGCTTGTAGACCACAAGCGAGCGTTCGATGCCATCGATACGGTTGAGCGCAGCTTCGATTTCTCCTGGCTCAATCCGGTAGCCCATGTGCTTGAACTGATGATCCCGGCGGCCGACGAAATGGAGCAGCCCCGTTTCTGGGTCAATCCGCATCATGTCGCCGGTGCGGTACATGCGTTCATGATGCGTGTCGCATATAGGGTTCGGCACAAAGGCTTCCGCTGTTTTGCCCGGTTCGCGGTAATACCCCAGGCCGACGTTGGGGCCGGCCAGGCAAAGCTCGCCTGCTTCTCCGGGGGCAACGGGGATATTTTCTTCCAGCAGAAAGCCGCGAAAGTTTCTTGCCAGCCGCCCAATCGGCGGCAGGGAAAGCGAATCGGCCAGATCGGGCTCTCCAATCTCGTGGGCAGAGCAGATGCAGGTGCATTCGGTTGGGCCATAGACGTTGACGAGCCGGGCACGTTGGCCAAAACAGGCAAACAGCTTGCGAAGCTCCGGTACGGGATAACCCTCGCCACCAAAGGCCAGGCAGCGTACATTCGGCCAGCGTTCGGCGGTCAGTACACGTGTCGTCACGAGGTAGATGAGCAGCGAAGGGACGGAGAACCACAAGGTGCATTCCGCCTTTTCGACGGCATTCACCAGGGCCAGCGGGTTCTGAACCACTTCGGCTCCCAGCGGAGCCAGTGTCGCGCCGTTGAACAGGGCAGCGTAAAAATCAAAAACGGAATTGTCGAAATACATCGGGTTGGCATTCGCAAGAGTATCGGCAGACCCGATCCCGAATTCTTCCGCTGCCCAGTCGATCAGGTTCGACACTTGTGCATGGCTGATCGCCACTCCTTTCGGCACTCCCGTCGAGCCGGAGGTGAACATGATGTAGGCGATATCCGTGCCAATGACGTCGCTTTCCGGTGGCTTTACCCGGGGTTCAGCTTGATCGTCGGCCAGCAGAAAAATCTCCCGCCCCCACGCCTGGCAAGCCTCCCTCGCGGTTTGTGCCAGCGTGGCCGGCCCAAAGATTGCCGCAGGCTGACAGGTTGCAAGGATCGCCGTGATCCTTGCGGCGGGGTTTTTGTCATCCAGATTGACGCAGGCGGCCCCCAGTCTCAGACAAGCAAGCATCAAGGCGTAGCCTGCCGGTTCCTTGTCGTGAAACATTGCCACTACATCGCCCCGGCGGATGCCCTGGTCGAAGAGCCTGAAAGCCTGTTTTTCGGCAAGTGCGGCAAGCTGCGCGCGGGTCAGTGTGCGTCCATCCGGATAACGCAGGGCCAATGCCCCGGGTGCCAAAGCTACCTGGGCGGAAAACCGGTCGTAAAGTGCACACAGATAAGTTCTAGTCATCGTCGTCGAACCGGAGGTTTTGATCAATTTCAGCCCGCACGGTGGCCGGATCGCTATCGTGCAGTCTTTGCAAAATGCTTTCCATCGGGCCATCGTAAGGCGTCAGGAAGCGCAAACGCAGCCCTTCACGTTCAAAGTCGGCCGGATCGTAGATATCTCGCCCACCTGGCGCGTTGATGTAGGTATCCGCCCCGACGGCCCGTGCCACCGCCACCAGACGCTGCCATTGGCGAATGGCCGGATCGATGCCCAATGCGCTCGACCGCATCCAGTGCGCGGGGATACCAAGCAGACGGCAGGTCTGGTCGAGCTGGGCCGCGAGATACTCCGTCACATCATCGGTACGGGGGCAGAGGCTGGCGATCAGGGGGCGGGTTGCCTCATTGGGCTGGTCTGCCAGCGGGAAACGGCGTAGCTGCTGCTGCATTTCTTCTTCTGCCGCTGGCCGGAAGCGCAGATCCATGATGCGCGTGGTATCGCGTTCCCCCTTGATTAGCGGCAAGGTTAGCCAGGCAAGCGAGCCGTCATGATTTCGCAACCGGTTGCGATGTACCCAGCCCCGCCGCTGAAACTGGACATCATCGAGCAGCACGAACAGATCCGCCGCAGCGCACAGGCGAAAGTAACCTGCATAGGGCAAAAAATAGGGCTGCATGATGGCGACGGTGGTCATGTCATTTCCAGCGGTTCAAGTTCCTGAGCACCATTTTTCCCAGATCGTGCGAAATTCCGCTTCCAGATCCCGCGTGATTCTCTGGTGATCTGCCTGCCCGGCCCGGATATGGCTTCTCAGGCCTTGCCGGATGGCATTGAGCCTGGGGAGGTCATGGGCAAGATCGACGGCCAGCCGGAAGTAGGCATCCTGATCCGGCACGACAAACTCGGCTAATCCAGCCTGCGATAGCATCGTCGAGCCGCAGCGCGACACCATGTTCTTTCCCTCGAGGCTCACCACTGGCACGCCCATCCACAAGGAATGGATTGTCGTCGTCCCGCCGTTGTAGGGAAAGGGATCCAGCCCAAGGTCGATCTGGTGATGCAATGCCAGATATTCGGGCATGTTTCGCCGTGGCTGGAAAATCAGCCGCGACTCATCCACCCCGGCCCGGCCAAACCGCTCGATCAGCGTTTTTTGCAAGGTCCCCGTGGTGATATTCCCCAGCATCAGCCGTGATCCGGGAACAGCATTCAGGATGCGCCCCCATAAATTAGCCACTTCCTGATTGATCTTGACCACAGCATTGAGCGAGCCGAAGGTGAAGGGCAGGCCAGCAAGTGCAGGCAGGGGATTCACCTCCGGGCAGCCAGGCTCCGGGCGGTAGGGCGCGGGATTGGGCAGGCGAATCAGCTGCTCGCTGTGTAAGTGTTCCGTTATCCCCGGGGGGTCCATATAGACATCGGTGATCCGGTAATCCATGGCATCGAGCCCTGTCGTACCCGCGTAACCGATCCAGGTCATCTGGATCGGGGCGGGTTTGCGGGCAAAAACCAGCAGGCGATGATGGCTCGTATGGCCGCATAAATCGACAAGAATATCGATGCCATCAGCCCGGATACGCCCGGCCAGGTCGTCGTCAGACATCGGAGCGCAGGAAATCCAGTGATCCGCAAACTGCATCAGATGCTCGGTGACGCTATCGACATCCTTGTGGTTGTAATAGCAAAAAACCTCGAACTGCGCCTTGTCGTGATTAGCGAGGATCGGCTCGATGAAAGTAGCCACCGCATGATTGCGAAAATCCGCCGAGACATAGCCGATACGCAGCCGCCGCCCGGGGTCGCGCGAGTTGGTGTGCGGCTGCCGGCTCGACTTCAGCGGGGTTTCGAATCGTTCGGAAAAACGGCGATGTTCGGCAAAAACCTGCTCTGGAGAAAGCTGCGGAAGATACTGCAAAAAAAACAGATAGCCAGAAAAAACCAGCGCATCGACGTCAGGATGAGCAACCACCCTCTGGTAGCAGGTTTTCGCTCCCTCCGTATCCGCCATCAGGCGCAGCACCAGGGCAAGGTTGTTGTTGGCGCGGATCATGTCCGGTTGAATCGCCAGAGCTCGCTGGTACGCCAGAGCCGCCTGTTCGATGTTGCCACTGTCCCTGAGCATATCCGCCTGGTTGGCATGTGCCTCGGCATCATTGGGGTTCGCCGCGATGGCCTGCTCATAGACGACCCGCTCCGCGTCCGGTTTTCCCTGTTCCTTGAGCAGCTTTCCCAGATTGTTATAAGCCGCCGAAAAATCCTGCTTGAAGGCAATCGCGCAAAGATAGCTTTGTATCGCCGCGTCGACCTCCCCCTTCTTCACGAGTGCCGCCGCCAGACAAAAATGTGTTTCCGCCCCCGAAGCATCCAGAGCCAGGGACTGCCGGTAACAGGCGATGGCCTCGTCAATCTGCCCTTGCGTATCCAGCAAGGCCCCCAGATTGCAATACGATTCGGCATTTTCCGGCTGGAGGCGGATCGCCTCGCGGTAATGCGCGATGGCAGGCGGGAGTTCATTCAAGTGTGTGAGCACAACAGCAAGATCGTAATGCGTCGCCGCTTCATCCGGCTTGAGCGTCAGTGCGTGTTCAAGACTGCGGCGCGCGCCGGCCAGATCACCCTGCTTGTACAAGACATTACCCTGATGGCAATAAAGCAGAAACTCTTCCGCTCTCTTGGCTGATGCGGCTGGCGTGGCCATGCTGTGCTGGCAGCACTGCTTGAATTTTTTGCCGCTGCCGCAAGGGCAGGGGGCGTTACGGCCGGGTTTGGTCATGAAGTGAGGTTGCTCCGTGGTTTCGTGTCAAGACAAGCGTATCGGGGTATTGCCGGAAGTTCTTGCGTATCCCCCCCGTGGGGGGGCTGGAGGCAGTGCATTGATTCTCCTGGGTTCCGGCTTTTGCCGGAACGACGATTCTGGATCCCGGGCCCCGGGCTAATCAGCGTCTCCTTGAGTGCCGGGTGATTTGATCAGGGCCGGTATGGTTCAATTCTGATCCGGTGCTTGCAGGAAAACTCGGCTATTCTATTCGCGGTGCGGCCAAGGAATGCAGGATGACTTGGCCGAAAACAGCAGCGGTTCCCTGGCTTGCAGGGCAGCAAGTGTTCAATTTGTATTTTTTCCAGTGCCATGTCAAATACCACTCCCATTCTCGTTACCCAGCCTTACCTTCCTCCTCTGGAAGAGTTTTTGCCCAGTCTTGAGAAAATCTGGGCGAGCAAGAGGTTGACCAATGCGGGCCCGTTTCATGAGCAATTTGAGCAGGAATTGGGCGAGATGCTCGGGGTGCCGCATATCTCCTTGTTTGCCAATGGCACCCTGGCCCTGATTACCGCACTGCAAGCCTTACGCATTGGTGGCGAAGTCATTACCACTCCGTTTTCCTTTGTCGCGACGGCTCATGCCCTGCTGTGGAATGGTATCAGGCCTGTCTTTGCCGATATTGACCCGGATACCTTCAATCTGGATCCTTCGAGAATTGAGGCTGCCATCACACCGCAAACAACAGCCATTCTGCCGGTGCACTGCTATGGCCGTCCCTGTGACGTCGATGTTATCCAGAAAATTGCTGACAACTACAATCTGAAAGTCATCTACGACGCCGCCCATGCTTTTGGGGTTCGCCTGAACGACCAGCCCCTGCTCCAGCATGGTGATCTCTCCATTCTGAGTTTTCACGCTACAAAAGTGTTCAATACTTTTGAAGGTGGGGCCATTGTCTGCCCCGACAAAAAGACGAAGGAGCATATCGATCACCTCAAGAACTTTGGCATTGTTGATGAGACCGTTGTTGTTGCCGCCGGGATCAACGGAAAAATGAGCGAGTTCAATGCGGCACTGGGGTTATTGCAGCTCAAACACATCGCACACGCCATTGAACAGCGCAGGAAAATTGACCTGGCTTACCGGGAAAGGTTGGCAAACATCCCCGGGTTGCGCTGCCTGCCTCCGCCTGTCGGCGTGAAGGAAAACCACGCCTATTTTCCTGTGCTCGTGACAGAAGATTACCCGCTGACGCGTGACGAGCTTTATGCACGCCTCAGGGAAAACAACATTTACCCCCGTCGTTACTTTTATCCGCTCATCAGCAACTTGCCCATGTACCGTGGTCTTCCGTCTGCGGTGGCAGGAAATCTGCCTGTTGCCAACGATATCGCGCAACAAATACTCTGTCTTCCCGTTTATCCGGGGCTGGAAGAGGCAGAGCTTGAGCGGGTTTTTCAGGTTCTCTGTGCTGCCTGACTGAGGAAACGCTGATTAACCCGTGCATCCCCGGGGCACGCGCATGCCAGAAAAACCTGGGGCAAAAATTTTCATCTCTCCCCCTAAAGTTTCCATACCACGGGCCGTTAGCTGAATCAAAGGCGGCGAAGACATTGCGCCTTTCACCTGTAACTTCCTGATAAGTAAAGGAGAAACAAAATGGCTTCCTATATCAATACCAATATCTCGTCGCTGAACTCCCAGCGTAACCTGACTGCCTCCCAGACTTCGTTGACGACCTCGCTGCAGCGTCTTTCCTCTGGTCTCCGTATCAACAGTGCCAAGGACGACGCCGCCGGCATGGCGATTTCCTCGCGCATGACCACGCAGATCAACGGTCTGAATCAGGCGGCCCGTAACGCTAACGACGGTATCTCCCTGGCGCAGACGGCTGAAGGCGCGCTGAACGCCGTTTCCGACAACCTCCAGCGTATCCGCGAGCTGGCCGTGCAATCCGCCAACGCCAGTAACAGTGCTTCCGACCGCGCCGCGCTGAACAACGAAGCTACCCAGCTGATCAGTGAAATCCAGCGTGTGGCCACCACCACCAGCTTCAACGGCGTGAATCTGCTCGACGGTTCCTTCTCCGCCCAGGCCTTCCAGGTCGGCGCGAACTCCGGCCAGACCATCAGCATCGACAAGATCGCCAGTGCCAAGACGGATGCGCTGGGGGTGGGGGCGAACACCAGTTACACCACCAAATCGACGGGTGCCCGCGTCGATGGTTCCGGCCTTTCCAGCGGTGACCTCGCCATTAACGGCGTCAGCGTCGGCGCGACATCATCTGACGGCGTTTCTGCTTACGGCGGCCGCACCAGTGCCCTGGCCATCGCCAATGCCATCAATGCCGCCAATACGGGGGCGACGGCTACCGTCCAGGCCAACACGCTGGTGGGGGCGGCGGCAACCGGTTTTGCGACAGGTATCACGGCAGGCCAGGTTTCCATCAACGGCATCGACATCGGGGCCATCGCTGCTGCGGCTACTGCTCAGGAGCGCGGTGGCCAGATGACGGCCGCCATCAATGCCAAGACGGGGCTCACCGGTGTGGCTGCAACCTTTGACACCAGCACGGGGGCTGTGTCGCTGAGTGCCGCTGACGGCCGCAATATCTCGATCAGCCTGAACGGCGCGGTGACCACGGCCATTTCCGGCCTGGGCTTCGGCTCGGATACCACGACCAACACTTTTGTTGAAGAGAAGGTGAATAGCGGTTTCAGCTCGGGGACGATCGGTACGACCGGTATCAATCTTGTCGCCGGCGAATTCATGATCAATGGCTATGACGTGGGAGCATTGACGGCAACCAACGTAGCCGCGACACAAACGACAAATCTTGTCGCTGCCATCAATGCAATCAAGGACAAGACAGGGGTGACGGCAACCGTCAATGGCGCGGGGACGGGCTATTCCCTGACTTCGGCCACGGGAGCGCAGATCGAGTTGCGGATGAGCGGTACCCAAGTGACGGCCGGGGTTCAGAATGCGACAAGCCTGGCCGGTACGGGTACTACCGGCATGTCGACGGTGAATATCCGCACTGTCAGCTACTACTCCTCGGTCAATGTCAATACGACGAGCGGTAGCGGTCTGACGGTGTCCAAGGTGGCGGCCGGTGCGTCGGGGTCGAGTGGCCTCTCGGCGGGCTATACCGCCGCCACGCTGACCGCTGCCTCCGGTGTTTCCGCTCTTGACCTCACCACGGCTGCCGGGGCCTCCAGTGCCATCGGTGTGCTCGATTCGGCACTCTCGCAGATCAACAGCTCGCGTGCAGCACTTGGCGCGTACCAGAACCGCTTCAGCTCGGTCGTGACCAATCTGCAGACCACCGCAGAAAACCTCTCGGCCTCGCGTAGCCGGATTCAGGATACCGACTTCGCGGCAGAAACCGCCAACATGTCGCGTGCCCAGATTCTGCAGCAGGCAGGTACGGCGATGCTGGCGCAAGCCAATTCGCTGCCGAACTCGGTGTTGAGCCTGCTGAAGGGCTAAACTGCCGGTACTGAGTGAATGAAGCAAGGCGATGGCGGGCACTCCGGAGGGGGTGTCCGCCATCGTCGCAGACACTGAAAAGGGGATAGATCATGTCCATCCAGCCCATCAATACTCCTGGCAATCTCGCGCAGGGTGGCACTATTCCTGCCGCTGCGGCAGAGCCTGCCGCACGGGGAGCTTCCGCCCCTGTCGCCGCTGCTCCGGCAGCACAGGTTGCACAGGTTGCTGCAGCAGCCGCGAAAACTGCCGCGCCGGTCTTGCCAAAATCCGAACCCTCCGCCGCCGAAGTCAGGGAGGCTGCGCGAAAGGCGCAGGAGGTTCTTCAGTCGAAATCGAACAGCCTCGTGTTTTCGCTCGATAAGGATTCCGGAAAAACCGTCGTCAAGGTTGTGGATTCAGCAACCGACGAAGTGATCCGCCAGTTTCCTTCCGAAGAAATGCTGGCACTGGCCAAGTCGCTGGAGGAATTCCAGGGCTTGAAGCGGGGGGATCTGCTGAAGGAAAAGGCCTGAGTTTTTCTTCGCAGCGTTTTGGCTGTTTGGAGGGTTCTGGCCTCCGTGGCGAGTTTTCGGGCTGCCGGGTTTGTGCTGCTGTGGCGTTGTAGCGTAACTGCATTGCCGTGCCTTGGGATAACCGCTCACTGAAAGGTGAAGCGGCTTTTTGCGTTTCTGGCCAGACTTGTTTTTCCTGGGCCCCGACGTTCGCCGGGGCGACGGCTTTGTGCATTTGCGCGCCGGATCAATAACTGGACGCGCAGATTGACTCGTCACCCCGGCGAAAGCCGGGGTCCAGTGGCTTGGCTGGTTTTGTGCCTCTGAACTGCGGGCAGCCGCAGCCGTAAAGGCTGCCCCTACGGGTGGTGGTTCATCCTCAACGCGCTGGGTCGATAATCAGGGATCAGGGTTTCCGGAAAAAGCGGCGACTTCCGTCGTGTTCCTGTGATTGCCCCATTGGCGACGGAACCCCCAGCTTCCTCGTCACCCCGGCGAAAGCCGGGGTCCAGTGGCTTGGGCCTGGCCGGTTATTGATTCGGCCCGATAAAGCCTAACGATCATTGCGACAGGCGCCACCCCTGATGATGAAAGAGAATTCGGGGTGGAAGGTGGCGGGAAAAGGTCGCGCAAATTTTTGGTGGCTTGACCCCGCAACCTAACGATCATTGCGACAGGCGCCACCCCTGATGATGAAAGAGAATTCGGGGTG
>CAZFPI010000094.1:0-10300 GCA_964521075.1 uncultured Sterolibacterium sp. | reverse complement strand
GGCGCAAGCCCTACAGCGTGATCCTGCTCGACGAGGTCGAGAAGGCGCACCCGGACGTGTTCAACGTGTTGTTGCAGGTGCTCGACGATGGCCGCATGACGGACGGGCAGGGCCGCACCGTGGATTTCAAGAATACGGTGATCGTGATGACCTCCAACCTGGGTTCGCAGATGATCCAGAGTATGGCCGATGCGGATTACCAGGTCGTCAAGCTGGCGGTGATGGGCGAGGTCAAGACACATTTCCGGCCGGAATTCGTCAATCGAATCGACGAAATCGTGGTGTTCCACGCGCTCGACGAGAAGAATATCGCCGGTATCGCGAAGATCCAGCTGGCTTACCTGCAACGCCGTCTGGCGCGTCTGGAGATCGGCCTGCAGGTCGAGGACGATGCGCTGGCCGAAATCGCCCGGGCAGGCTTTGACCCGGTCTTTGGTGCGCGCCCTCTGAAGCGCGCGATCCAGGAACGCATCGAGAATCCGCTGGCCCGGCAGATTCTGGAGGGCCGGTTCGCCGCGAAGGATCGTGTGCACGTGCGTAGTGAGCGCGGGCAGCTGGTGTTTGAGGCGGAGAGGCTTTGAACAAAACCCTCTTGTGAATATGATTGTCGGCTTTTGCGAATAACCTCATGGGGGCCGGCATTTCATGTTTTCCACTTTCACTCGCGACGACAAGCTCAATACCGTACTGAAATCCCCCAAGGCGGTGGCCGTGCACGACAAGAATGCCTGGATGGGGATTTTTGCGCGTTACAACATTGTCGAGGATCCGGTGGGTGCGCCGCCACATGTCAGCGGGGTGTTTGATGCCCGGTCGGGGGTGTGTGGCAATGGCCCGCTGGGGCGGTTCTATGATTGTTTCATCGCGCCGCGCGACCTGTCTTTTCATGTTGATCGTGACATCGTTTGCGGGGCGAGCGTGGTGCGCGACATGACCATCGAAATTCGCATGTCGCCGAAGCTGACCCTGCATGTGCCCATGCATGCTCATTACGAGCTGGTCGAGGAAGGCGGGGAGCTCAAGGTGCAGCACCTTTCAGCGCACTGGGAGCTCGCGCAGGCACTCAAACAGCAGATGTCCTTTGGTCTGGAAAGTCTGGTGGTGGGGCTGAAACTTGGTCAGCGCATGGTGTCGGATCTGGGATTTGGCGGCATGATGCGTTTCATGGCGGGCGTGTTCAATATAGGGCAGGCCGGTAAAGACCGTGTCCAGGCATTTGTCGCCGCCTTCAATCAGCGGGCTTTCGGGCAAATGACCACCTTGTTGAGCCCGTCCTTCGAAGGTGTTGCCTGGCCGGCGAATGCACCGCTGGCGGGTGTGGAATCCTTGGGCACGCAGCAAGGAAAGCTGGTGTTGCATAAAACCATGGCATCCGGAAGTTACATCACATCCAGCTTTACGCTGGGTGAGGGAGCACAGGCGCTGAAGGGAGCCATCTTTTTCGAGTTCAACATGCTGGACAAGAAGATTCACCGGGTGCGTGTCTATGTCGAGTGAGGCTTTCTCGACTATTCTTTGATTGTGTTTTGTTGCGTTGCCGGGCCGGAATGATGATTCCGGGCTATTGATCCGGCGCGATGAAGATTAAATTCTGCCTCTGAACTGCGGGCAGCCGTAAAGGCTGCCCCTGCAGGCGGCTGTTCATACGTCAATGCGCCGGATCAATAATCAGGGGTGCACTTTGCTTTATCGTTCAGATCACCGGAGGAGGAAATCATGACGACCATCGTTTCGGTTTTACAGGAATCGCGCGTTTTTTCTCCGCCGGAGACTCTGGTCAGGCAGGCTGCCGTTTCCGGCATGGCAGCGTATGAGGCCCTGTGCCGCGAGGCTGATCAGGATTACGAGGGCTACTGGGCGCGGCTGGCGCGGGAACATCTGAGCTGGCGGCAGCCTTTCACGCAGACGCTGGATGAATCGCAAGCCCCTTTTTATCGGTGGTTTGCCGATGGTCGGCTGAATGTTTCCCACAACTGCCTGGATCGTCATGTCGAGGCCGGCCT
This sequence comes from uncultured Sterolibacterium sp., assembly GCA_964521075.1. GTDB lineage: Bacteria > Pseudomonadota > Gammaproteobacteria > Burkholderiales > Rhodocyclaceae > Sterolibacterium. The sequence continues at coordinate 8,297 of CAZFPI010000094.1, read as the reverse complement.
GGGTGAGAGGACGGCCATCATTTTCGAGGCGGATGATGGCGCGGTGACGAAAGTCAGTTACCGGGAATTGCTCCGGCGCGTGGCGCAATTCGCCAATGCCTTGAAGGCCAGAGGCATTGGCCAGGGTGATCGTGTCGTCATCTATATGCCGATGTCCATCGAGGGTGTCGTCGCCATGCAGGCTTGCGCGCGCATCGGAGCGATTCATTCTGTCGTGTTTGGCGGTTTTTCGGCCAGGAGTTTGCAAGAGCGCATCCAGGACGCGGGAGCTGTGGCCGTGATTACCGCCGACGCCCAGTACCGGGGCGGGAAAGTGTTGCCGCTCAAACCGGCCGTCGATGAGGGTATCGCCCTGGGTGGCTGTGATTCGGTTCGCCATGTGATCGTCTACCGGCGTACGGGCGAGCCTTGTGCGATGCAGGCCGGGCGGGATGTCTGGTGGCAGGACGCGCTTGCCGGGCAGGCCGATGTGTGCGAACCGACCTGGGTTGAGGCCGAGCACCCCCTGTTTTTGCTCTACACCTCGGGTTCCACGGGCAAACCCAAGGGCGTGCAGCATTCCTCGGGAGGGTATCTGCTTCATGCCGTCATGACGATGAAATGGACTTTCGACATCAAGCCGACGGATGTTTTCTGGTGTACCGCCGATATTGGCTGGGTGACGGGGCACACCTATGTCACTTACGGGCCGCTGGCTTGCGCGGCCACGCAGGTCATTTTTGAGGGGATTCCGACCTGGCCGGATGCCTCGCGTTTCTGGCAGATCATCGCGCGCCATCGTGTCTCGGTGTTTTATACCGCACCGACGGCGATCCGCTCGCTCATCAAGCTGGGGGCCGATCTGCCGCGCCAGCATGATCTGTCCTCGTTGCGGATTCTTGGCTCGGTGGGCGAGCCCATCAATCCGGAAGCCTGGATGTGGTACTACACGGAGGTGGGCGGGGGGCGTTGCCCCATCGTCGATACTTTCTGGCAGACGGAAACCGGGGCACATGTCATTACGCCGCTACCGGGGGCAACCCCCATGGTGCCAGGCTCTTGCACCCTGCCGTTTCCGGGTATCGCAGTGGCTGTCGTGGATGAAACCGGTACGGAGCTGCCCTGGGGCAACGGTGGATCACTCGTCATCAAGCGGCCCTGGCCCGGGATGATCCGTACCATCTGGAACGATGCTGATCGTTATGTCCGTTCCTATTTTCCGGCGGAATTTGGCGGGCGTCTTTATCTGGCGGGCGATGGTGCGGTGCGCGATGCGAAAACCGGCTATTTCACCATCATGGGCCGCATCGACGATGTGCTCAACGTTTCCGGGCATCGTATGGGTACGATGGAAATCGAATCGGCTCTGGTATCCAATCCGCTGGTGGCCGAAGCCGCTGTGGTTGGGCGTCCGGACGATCTGACGGGGGAGGCTGTCTGCGCTTTCGTTGTCCTGAAAGCGGCGCGGCCAACAGGCACTGCGGCCGATGAAATCGCGGAAGAATTGCGGCGCTGGGTCAGCAAGGAAATCGGCCCGATCGCCAAGCCGAAAGATATCCGCTTTGGCGAAAACCTGCCCAAGACCCGCTCGGGCAAGATCATGCGCCGTTTGTTGCGTCAGCTGGCCAAGGGGGAGGATGTCACGCAGGATGTTTCCACCCTGGAAAACCCGGCGATTCTCGAACAGCTCAAGGGAAGCGCGGAATAGGGAATGAGCCGTCTGTTCAGTGGCTTCCTTGCGGTTCGTCGCTGAACTGTTCCTGAATCTGCCGTACCTTGGCGGCGTTGAATATCAGTGCGTCGACGCAGTCCTTGTCGAATTTGCTGCGGGAGAGCTGGCGCAGCCAGGCGAAGGCTTCTTCGTTGCTCCATGAAGGCTTGTAGGGCCGATGGCTGGTGAGGGCGTCGAAGACGTCGGCGACGGCAATGATGCGGGCTTCGATGGGGATTTCTTCTCCGCGCAGGCCGTGAGGGTAGCCGCTGCCGTCCATGGCTTCGTGGTGCGATTCGGCGATGTTTTTCAGTAGGTCGAGATGGCTCAGGTGTTCGAGGCCGAAGTTCTGGACGATGTCTTCGATCATTTTCTGGCCGCGCAGGGTGTGCAGCTTCATGAGTTCGCGTTCTTCGGCCGATAGCTGGCCCGGTTTGAGAAGAATCCGGTCGGGAATGGCCAGTTTGCCGATGTCGTGCAGCGGGGCGAACTGGAAAATGCGCTCGATGGTTTCGTCGTCCAGGTGTGCCGCGCCCGTTGCGGCCAGGTGTTGGGCGATGAGCCGGGAATAGCGGGCCATGCGGTCGATGTGGCCACCGGTTTCCGGGTCGCGGTAATGCACCATGTCATGCGCGGTTTTGATCGCGGCGGCCAGGGTGCGGATGCTCATCATCTCCGCCGTGACGACGGCCGTGATGAGGTGGGCAAAGACGTCGAAGAGATTGAGCGTTTCTTCGGGCAGGGGGCCGGGCTGGCGTGAATCGAAAAAGATGAAACCCCAGCAGGAGCCATTGAGCATCATGGGGGTGGTGTAGCTCAGGCGATGGCCGTCGTCGGCGATGATGCGGCTGTGCACGCTGTTGCTCTGGCGCGTGGTTTTCAGGTCGTTGATGATGCGGGGGCGGCCGGTTTTCAGGATTTCTGCCAGGGATGGCGTGTCCGAGAGCCGGGCTTCGTAACGAACGAGCTCATTGCGCCCGGGGGAGCTGGCCAGAAAGGTCTTGAGCAGATCGGTGGCCGGGTCGTAGCTGGCCACCGAGATGCGGTCTACGCAGCCAGTCATGGTGTAGAGGGCTTCGTGGATCGTTGCCAGGTGTTGATCGAGCGGGTCGCTGCCGTTGAGGCGTTCGAGCAGGTCGGTATGGGGATATTGCGCGGTGTCTGGGGTTCGTTCGGACATGGGGACATGAAGTGGCAGGTCGATTCTTTGAGATTATCCGCTTCTTTTGGTGGGTTCAACCCGGGACCAGGGTTGCTATATTGACACCTCACGATGAGATGAGCTGACCATGAAATCTGAAACGACCGAAAAAACCGCCGGGCAACGTGCCATGCTGGATGTGCCTGATCCAAACGCACCACCACCCAACGAGGATTGGGCCGCAAGGCGCGAGGCGGCAGCCGTGGCGCGACGGTTGATCGAGCTGATGTCTACGTCGACTGGCGATGCGGCGATGATGCGTCAGGTGGCGGCGAATCTGCAGGCAGGTGTCGATCGTTTGTCGGCTGCGCCGCAGGTGCAGGGCCGGGCTGCTTTTTCCCGCTTTGATGGCGGGCGTATGGGCAGCTGGGGGGATGTGGCGCGGGAAACCAATCCGCTTAGCGGTTTTGGCAATCCGATTTCACCGCCGCTCAGGCTCTGGCTCGATGGGGATACCTCGCATGGCCGCGTCACGATGGGCTGGCAGTATGAAGGGCCGCCTTCCAGTGTGCATGGAGGGTATGTCTGCGCCCTGTTCGATCATTTTCTTGGCATGACGCAGCGGCTGACGGGGCAGCCGGGGGTGACCGGCACACTCTCGACACGGTTTCATCAGCCGACACCGCTCAATACCGAACTGGAACTGCTCGGGCGTGTCGTGAGCATCGAGGGGCGCAAGAACACCTTGTACGGCGAGATCCGGGCGAACGGGGTGGTGACGGCCAGTTGCGAGGGCTTGTTCATCTTCATCGAAAAAGAACGTTTTCGCGCCATGGCCGAGCGCAATACTCACGGTTCCTCCGATACCCCTCCGGAGGTTTCGGGCGAATGAGTGCTTTGGCCGCGCTGTCATCCCCGGGGCTGGGGAACGGGTATCAGCCTGGGCAGGCCGTGTTGTTGCTGTCGGCTTACCGGGAGCTGACGGGGCGCGAATTGCTGCCATTTCTGCCTGTGGAGCTCCCGCCGCTTGCTGCAGCCCGGGAACTGTATTTCGCGCCATTTGCGGTGCTCTCGCACGATGCCGGGGAGGACCCGGTATTTACCTATGCCAATCTCACGGCGCAGATACTGTTTGCCATGCCCTGGCGCGAGATCGTCGGCCTGCCTTCGCGTTATTCCGCCGAGCCGCTGGTGCGGGAGGAACGCCAGCGATTTCTGGAAGCTGTGAGCAGGCAAGGTTATATCGACGATTATCGCGGGGTGCGGATCGGCCGCGATGGCAGTCGTTTTGAAATTGCCCGGGCAACGGTATGGAATCTGCCCGGCTCCGGGAGCAACCCCGTCGGCCAGGCCGCATGTTTTTCGGAATGGACGCTGCTGGCGCGTTAAAATCCCGGGTTTGCCGCCGGTGCAGTGGGCACATCGGGCGGTTCTTGCGGGGCCTTTCATGAATTCGTCCGATCTTTACGTTCTCGATAGCGCGTTGGGCTGGCTTGCCGAGGGCGCGCGTGTTGCCCTGGTGACGGTGGTGGAAACCTGGGGCTCGGCCCCGCGTCCCGTGGGCTCGTTGCTGGCGGTAGCCGAGGATGGCCGCTTTGCCGGCTCGGTCTCCGGCGGGTGCATCGAGGAACATCTGGTCGAGCGCATCGACCGGGATTTCCCGGAACAGCCTTATGCAACATCCTACGGCGTTTCGGCGGATGAGGCGCGGCGCTTCGGTCTGCCTTGTGGCGGGACGATGGTGATTGCCATCGAGCCGGTTCGGGATGCAGACAGCATCGCCCGCTGTGCCGGAGCTATCCGCGCACGTCGCCGGGTCTGCCGTTCGCTGGATATGAAAAGCGGCGTGGCGACAGTCAGCGAAGCGATGCGCGAATCGAAGTTTTCCTATGACGGGCAGGTGCTGTTCAATGTTCTTGGCCCGAGCTGGCGGCTGGTGATCGTGGGTGCCGGGCATCTGGCGCGTTACCTGGCCCGCATGGCCCTGATGCTGGACTTTTCGGTGTATGTCACCGACCCGCGTCTGGAATATCGCGCCCAGTGGGATGTCCCGGAGGCCGTGTTGCTCGACGGCATGCCAGACGATGCGATCCTTGCCCTGGGGATCGATCCCTGTACGGCTATTTTGACGACGGCGCATGACCCCAAGGTGGATGACATGGCCTTGCTCGAAGCACTTAAATCAGAGGCCTTCTACATTGGCGCGCTCGGTTCGCCACGCACCAGTGCCAAGCGGCGCATTCGTCTGGGCCTGTTTGACCTGACGCCCGCGCAGATCGACCGCCTTCAGGCTCCGGCGGGAATCCCCATCGGCAGCCATACCCCGGCGGAAATCGCGCTGTCGATGCTGGCCGAGGTCGTGGCGCGGCGCAGTGCCGTGATCGCCGAAGGGCGTGAGCCCACGCAATCGGCAGCGGCAGGCTGTGTCAGTTGAGAAAAGGGTGACCATGGATTTTCTTGATCTACCGCCTGCCTCGCAGGCTTCCGGTACGCTGCGTCTGCCGGGCTCAAAAAGCATTTCCAACCGTGTCTTGCTGCTGGCCGCCCTTGCGGATGGCCTGACCGAAGTCCGGGATTTGCTGGATTCGGACGATACGCGGGTGATGCTCGATGCCTTGAAGAAACTGGGCATCCGCTGTGAACCCTGCGGCGAAAATGCCGTTCGTGTGCATGGATGTGGCGGTCTTTTGCCTGTGCGCGAAGCGGAACTTTTCCTGGGGAATGCCGGGACGGCGTTTCGGCCCCTGACTGCCCTGCTGGCCTTGTCGGAGGGGCATTTCAGGCTTTCGGGCATTCCTCGCATGCATGAGCGGCCCATCGGGGATCTGGTCGATGCCCTGAATGGCTTTGGGGCAGACGTCCGCTATACGGACAATGCCGGATTTCCACCGCTGGAAATTTTCCCGGGGCAGGCCCGCTTCAGCGCGCCCATCCGTGTGCGGGGCGATGTTTCCTCCCAGTTCCTGACAGCCCTCCTGCTGGCCCTGCCGCTGACGGGGCAGGCCGTGACGATCGAGGTTATTGGCGAGCTGATTTCCAGGCCCTATATCGAGATCACCCTGAATCTCCTGCGCCGTTTCGGGATCGAAGTGAAGCGTGAGGCGTGGTGTCGTTTTCATGTTCCGGCAGGCAGCCGCTACCTTTCGCCGGGTGTTTTGCATGTCGAGGGCGATGCCTCCAGTGCCTCGTATTTCCTGGCTGCTGGTGCGGTCGGTGGCGGGCCGGTGCGCGTCGAAGGCGTTGGGGCGGAGAGCATTCAGGGCGATGTGCGTTTCGTCGATGCCTTGCAGGCGATGGGTGCGCGGATCGACATGGGGCCCAACTGGATCGAGGCGCGCGCGCCGGCATCCGGCAGGCTGCATGCCTTCGATGCGGATTTCAATCACATCCCGGATGCGGCGATGACGCTGGCGGTGCTGGCCCTGTTTGCCGATGGCCCCTCTACCCTGAGAAACATTGCCAGCTGGCGTGTCAAGGAATCCGACCGCATTGCCGCCATGGCCACCGAATTGCGAAAGCTGGGGGCAGTGGTGGAGGAAGGGGCGGCTTATCTGCGGGTAGCCCCCCCGGGGGCATCGCGGCTGGCCGCCAACGCACATATCGATACTTACGACGATCACCGCATGGCAATGTGTTTTTCGCTGGTTTCTCTTGCCGGTGTGCCGGTTCGCATCAATGACCCCGGCTGTGTTGCCAAAACTTTTCCGGCTTATTTCGATGCTTTCTTCCAGGTGGTTCGATGAGTGCTGTGCGTGCTGATTCCGTGATTCCCGTCATCGCCATTGATGGCCCTTCGGCCTCCGGCAAGGGAACGGTGGCCGCCCTCGTGGCGCAGGCCCTGGGGTTTCATTATCTCGATAGCGGGTCGCTTTATCGGCTGACGGCCCTGGCGGCGATGCGGGCCGGGGTGAATCTGGAGGATGAACCGCAGGTGGCCGGGCTGGCGGCGAATCTGCCCGCCCGCTTTGTCAATGGCGAAATTTTTCTGGCAGATGAGCCGGCGACGGAGGCTATCCGCCAGGAAACGTGTTCGGCCGGAGCCTCCCGGGTGGCCGTGCTGCCTGCGGTGCGCGCGGCCTTGCTGGACCGTCAGCGTGCCTACCGGCAGGCACCGGGGCTGGTGGCCGATGGGCGCGATATGGGGTCAGTCGTCTTTCCGCAGGCCACGCTCAAGGTTTTCCTGACGGCAACTGCCGAAGAACGAGCCCGGCGACGCTATAAGCAGTTGATCGAAAAAGGGATACCTGCTAACATTTCGACCCTTTTGCAGGACTTGCAGGAGCGTGATGCGCGCGATTCCGCCCGCAGCGTCGCTCCCTTGCAAAAAAGCGCGGATGCCGAGCTGCTCGATACGACAGAGTTGTCCGTCGATCAGGCCGTTCACTCAGTGCTGGCGTGGTTTCATGCGCGTCGCACCGCATCCGGGCTGTCGTAAAGGTTTTTATCGCGGGCTTCGGCCTTTGGTAAGAACGCCGGTGTCGTTCGTGGCCTCGACTGAAAATTGGCTGCGGGCGGCTTTTTTTAACGTGCCATCGTGCAGTTGCCCCCTGTGTCTGTGTTGTTGTGTGCATCAGGTTATTTGCAAATGACCATCTGCATGGAACATGGCGACTTTTTTCAGGTTCAATCACTATCATGTCTTTTGCTGTTTCCACCTCCTCCCCCTCCGGCATGGAAAGCTTTGCCGCTCTTTTTGCCGAAAGCCTCGAACGTCAGGAAATGCGTGCCGGTGAAGTCATCACCGCCGAAATCGTTCGTGTCGATCACAATCACGTTGTCGTCAATGCCGGCCTCAAATCCGAGAGCTTCATTCCCGTCGAAGAGTTCAAGAACGAACGCGGCGAAGTTGAAGCCAAGCCGGGTGATTACGTCAGCGTCGCCATCGAAATGCTCGAAGATGGCTACGGCGAAACCCGTCTGTCGCGCGAAAAGGCCAAGCGCATCGCTGCCTGGAACGATCTCGACAAGGCCATGAACGAAGGCACCCTGGTCAAGGGTCTCATCACCGGCAAGGTCAAGGGTGGTCTGACTGTCATGGTCAATGGCATCCGCGCCTTCCTGCCCGGCTCGCTGGTGGATGTTCGCCCTGTCAAGGACACCACGCCCTTTGAAGGCAAGGAATTCGAATTCAAGGTCATCAAGCTCGACCGCAAGCGCAACAACGTCGTCATGTCGCGTCGCGCCGTGATGGAAGCCAGCCTGGGTGAAGAGCGTCAGTCGCTCCTCGAAAACCTGAAGGAAGGCACGGTCGTCAAGGGCATCGTCAAGAACATCACCGACTACGGCGCGTTCGTCGACCTCGGTGGCATCGACGGCCTGCTGCACATCACCGACATGGCCTGGCGTCGCGTGCGTCACCCGTCCGAAGTGCTGGCGGTCGGCCAGGAAGTCACCGCCAAGGTGCTCAAGTTCGACCAGGAGAAGAACCGCGTCTCGCTGGGCGTCAAGCAGCTGGGCGACGATCCC
>CAZFPI010000093.1:0-10628 GCA_964521075.1 uncultured Sterolibacterium sp. | reverse complement strand
CGCAGGGCGGAGCCACCCGTAGAGGTGGGGCGAGTCCCGGCAGGGTTGAAGAAGATGCCACACGTCGGAGCATCCCGCGAAGAGGGTTCAGGGCGAATAATGATTCACCCCGACGTGGGCATCTCCGTTACCCGGGGGCGCAAGGATCAGGAATCACCCCGGCGAACGACCCGCCCAGCGCGGGCGCAGCCCGTTTTCGATGTCGAACTGGTCGAGCACCCGGCTGATCCCCTGATGCACGACATCCATCAGGGTTTGCGGATGATCGTAGAAAGCCGGCATGGGCGGGAGAATGAGCGCGCCAAGATCGGCCGCGCGCATCATGAGTTCGAGATGCCCCTTGTGCAGCGGCGTTTCGCGCACCATCAAGACCAGTGGGCGACGCTCCTTGAGCGTCACGTCAGCCGCCCGGGCGATCAAGGTGCTGGAATGCGAATGCGCGATGGAAGACAGGCTCTTGATGCTGCACGGCGCGACCACCATGCCGCGCGTCCGGAAGGAGCCACTGGCCACAGCTGCGCCGATATCCTTGTTGGAATAAACCACGCTGGCCAGAGCACGCACCTCCTCCAGGGAATACGCAGTTTCGAGCGAGAGCGTCATGATCGCCGCCTCGCTCATGACCAGATGCGCGGGCTGCTCCAGCTCACGCAGGACGCGCAAAAGCTCGACACCGTAAATCACGCCGGTAGCCCCGGTGATGGCTACCAGCAATGGACGCGGCACGCTCATGCCAACATTGCGGGCATCACTTCGCCGCTCCCGGCTTGCCAAGATACTCATCCCTCAGGGCGCGCCGCAGGATTTTTCCGACATTGGTCTTGGGCAACTCGCTGCGGAATTCGATGCGGTGCGGGATTTTGTAACCTGTCAGCAGATGCTTGCAATGCGCCACGATGGATTCGGCACTGAGGGCCGGGTCTTTCTTCACCACGAAAATCATCACCGCCTCACCCGACTTTTCGTCCGGCACACCGATGGCAGCGACTTCCAGCACACCCGGATGCGTGGCGACGGCATCCTCGACTTCATTCGGATACACATTGAAGCCGGAGACCAGAATCATGTCCTTCTTGCGGTCCACGATACGCACGAAACCTTTTTCGTCCATGATCCCCACATCACCCGTCAACAGGAAGCCGTCGGGCAGCAGCACCTTGGCGGTTTCTTCAGGGCGGTTCCAGTAACCTTTCATCACCTGCGGCCCGCGCACGCAGATTTCGCCTGTTTCTCCCACGGCCAGATAACGGCCATCGTCCGCTCGCAAGGCGATTTCGGTAGAAGGTACGGGCAGGCCGATCGCGCCGTTGTATTCCGGCAGATTCAGCGGGTTGATCGTCGCAGCGGGCGAAGTTTCCGTCAGGCCGTAGGCCTCGATGAGCGGATGCCCCGTGACCTGTTTCCATTTCTCGGCCACGGCCTTTTGCACTGCCATCCCGCCGCCTAGCGTCACCTTCAGCTGCCTGAAATCCAGCCGGGCGAAATCCGGATTGTTCAGCAAGGCGTTGAACAGGGTATTCACCCCCGTCAGACAGGTGAAACGGTGTTTCGACAGCTCCTTCACAAAGCCGGGAATATCGCGTGGATTCGTGATGAGCACATTCGTCGCCCCCACTTTCAGGAAAGTCAGGCAATTCGCTGTCAGCGCGAAGATATGGTACAGCGGCAAGGCCGTCACAATGATCTCCTGCCCATCCGGCTGCAACACGGGCAGGAGCCAGGCATGGGCCTGCTGGAGATTGGCGATGATGTTGCCGTGCGTGAGCATCGCCCCCTTGGCCACCCCCGTCGTGCCGCCGGTATATTGCAGGAAAGCGATATCCTCATGCCCCGTTGCCACCGGCTCGAGCTTCGCCGCCGCGCCACGCGACATGGCTTCCGGAAAAGAAACTGCCCCGGGCAGCGACCAGGCAGGCACCATCTTCTTGATGTAGCGAACGGCAAAATTGATGAGCGGACGCTTCGGAAACCCCAGCATATCCCCCAGAGCCGTCACCACCACATGCCTGAGCGTCAGATGAGGCAAGACTTCCTGCAGCACATGGGCGAAATTCTCGACGATGACAATGGCCTGCGCCCCGGAATCCTTCAGCTGGTGCTCCAGCTCACGCGGGGTGTACAGCGGATTGCAATTCACCACCACATAACCCGCCCGCAGCGCGCCGAACAGACAAACCGGATACTGCAGCAGATTGGGCATCATCAGGGCCACCCGTGCGCCGCGCGGCAGCTTCAGGACGGACTGCAGATAAGCCGCGAAATGGCGCGACTGCTGATCCAGTTCGGCATAGCTGAGTGCCCGGCCCATGTTGATATAGGCCGTGCGCCGGGGAAATTTCCGGACACTCTGCTCGAACAAAGCACCCAGCGAGTCGAATTCGTCGACGTCGATCTGCGCCGGAACCCCCGGCATATAACTCTTGAGCCAGATTTTTTCCATGCTTTCCTCCTCATCCAGTCAGGCAGAAACGACGCGCCAGGTATTGATATTGGCCACAGCTGCGGCCCGGGGATCAGCCTCGCCGGGGTTCAACGTTCGAGCTTGTCGAATTTATCCGACACACTGGCCCATTCCTCCGCATCCGGCAAGGCATCCTTGCGCTCGATGATGGGTTTCCATTGCTTCGACAATTCCGCATTCAGCGGAGTGAAATGCTCCTGGCCGGCAGGCACATCGTCTTCGGCAAAAATCGCCTCCACCGGACATTCCGCCACGCACAGTGTGCAATCGATGCACTCCTCCGGATCAATCACCAGAAAATTCGGGCCTTCGCGAAAGGCATCGACCGGGCAGACATCGACGCAATCCGTATATTTGCACCGGATGCAGGATTCAGTCACCACATAGGTCATGTCGGCTCACCTCATAAAAACAGACCGGCCGATTATATGTCACACGCCCAGCAGCGCATCCAGAACCGGTTTGCCACACAGGGGAATCGAATCGGCATGTCTTCGGGGCGAATGACAATTCAGGGCGAATAATGATTCGCCCCTACGGGATTGGGGGGGGCATCTGTTGCCCGGAGGAAGCAGAACGGGAAGCCCCCTCCACCCGCTAAAATCCCGGAATTCCCCCTACCGCATCCGCCATGTCCTCTCCGCGCCCCGCATCCCGCCGCCCACTTGAACTGCTCGCCCCGGCGAAAAATTCCGACTACGGCATCGCCGCCATCGACCATGGCGCAGACGCCGTCTACATCGGCGGGCCGGCCTTTGGCGCGCGCGCCGGTGCTGGAAACAGCGTGGCAGATATCGAACGGCTCGCCGCCTATGCCCACCGCTTCGACGCCCGCGTACTCGTCGCGCTCAACACCATCCTCACCGACGAAGAACTCGAAGAAGCCGGGCGTCTCGTCTGGCAGTGTTACGAAGCCGGGGCAGACGCCCTCATCGTTCAAGACATGGGCCTGCTCGAAATCGGCCTCCCGCCCATCCAGCTCCACGCCAGCACCCAGTGTGACATCCGCACCCCGGCCAAGGCGCGCTTTCTTCAGGACGCGGGCTTCTCGCAGATCGTCCTCGCCCGCGAGCTGACGCTCGGCCAGATCGAAGCCATCGCCGCACAAACCGATGCCGTCCTGGAATTCTTCATCCACGGCGCGCTGTGTGTCGCTTTCAGCGGCCAGTGCTACATCAGCCAAGCCCACACCGGCCGCAGCGCGAACCGGGGCGAATGCTCGCAAGCCTGCCGCCTGCCCTACACACTGCAGGATGCCCAGGGAAACACCATCGCCAGCGACAAGCACCTTCTCTCCGTCAAAGACAACGACCAGAGCGAAAACCTGCGCGCACTGATCGACGCAGGCATCACCTCCTTCAAGATCGAAGGCCGCCTCAAGGACCTCTCCTACGTCAAGAACATCACCGCCCACTACCGGCAGCTTCTCGACGGCATTCTGGAAACACTCCCGGCAGAAGCCGCCTGCCACCGCGCATCTCTTGGCCACAGCCACTACACCTTCACTCCCCGCCCGGCCAAAACCTTCAACCGGGGCGCGACGGATTACTTCGTGCAAGGCCGAAAAGCCGACATCGGTGCCTTCGACACACCCAAGTTCGCGGGGCTGCCCATCGGCACGGTCACAGCACTGGGCGAGCGTTGCTTCGAAGTCGCGCTCGACGCCGACGAAGACGAAGGCAGCCAGGAAACACTCAACAATGGCGACGGCCTCAGCTACTACGATGCCGACGGCAAGCTAGGCGGCCTGCGCGTCAATCGCGTCGATGGCAACACCGTCTACCCCGCCGAAGCCACTCCCGGCCCGGGCATCGGCACGAAGCTCTACCGCAACCGGGATCAAGCCTTTGAGCGGCTACTCGAAAAACCCTCCGCCGAACGGCACATCCCGATCACGATGACCCTGCGCCGCATCGAAGCTGAAAATGAAGAAGGATCATCATCCGCAGGATTGCGGCTCACCCTGACCGACGAAAGAGGCCGCCAGGGCTGCGCCGAATATCGCCAGCCGACCGAGCCCGCCCGCGACACCACCCGCGCGCTGGAATCACTCAGGAGCGGCCTGTCCAGACTCGGCGGCAGCCTGTTCCGGCTTCGCAGCCCAGAAGACCTGAAAATCGAGCTCGACCCACCCTGCTTTCTTCCTGCCTCGGCCATCAACGCCTTGCGCCGCGAAGCCATCGAAGCACTGGAAACCACGCACCGCGAAGCATGGCAACGCCCACCCCGCAGGGCGGCCCTCCAGCCACCGGCTCCCTACCCGGAAAACGAACTCAGCTATCTGGGCAACGTTCTCAACCGCCGCGCGCGCGACTTCTACACCCGCCATGGCGTCCAGATCATCGCCGCCGCCTTTGAGGCCGGAGAGGCCGCCACAGCCACCGGCGAAATCTCGCTGATGATCACCAAACACTGCCTGCGCTACAGCTACAACCTCTGCCCCAAGCAGGTCAAAGGCATCCGCCCCGAACCCATGACGCTCATCAACGGGAAGGAACGCCTCACCCTCCGCTTCGATTGCAAGCCCTGCGAAATGCACGTCATCGGCCAGCGCAAATCTCCCCGGGTATTCCGCATCCACCCCACCCCCGCCGACAAAACCCCGTAGGGGCAGCCTTCGCCCCCATCCTCCAGGCAAACCCAAACCCGGGCAACCGTAAAGGTTGCCCCTACGCACACAACGGGCGTGGCACGCTGAGCCAACGCCCAATCAACGCAATCCCCTCCACCGCACCCCGCACCCCGTAGGGGCAGCCTTCACGGCTGCCCTGCCTTCGCCCCTATCCCCATCCGCTCCCAATCCAGCGCGGCTTCCAGTGCATCGGCCAGGCGGTCAAGGTCTGCCTCTCGTCTGGCGCAAAGATCGAATTTTTCCGCCCCCGAAAGCCCGGCCCAATCCAGCAAGGCGGCAAGTGCGTCGGGCTCGTCAAAAAGACCATGCACATAACTCCCGATGATCTGCCCGTCTTCCGAAACCGCACCTTCCGGGGTGTTTCCCCCGTCTTCCCCTTCAAGACGCAGCAACGGCGCAGCCAGTGCGGGGCCGGCAGACACGCCCATGTGGATTTCATAGCCTTTCACCGCCGCGCCGCCCTGCACGAGCCGGCCACACACATTCGCCAGCCGCTTTTCACGCGCCAGCGTTGTTTCCATCGCCAGCCAGCCCAGCCCCGCCACGCTACCGGCCTGCCCTTCCAGCCCCAACGGGTCATGCAGCTTTTCACCGAGCATCTGAAAGCCGCCGCAAAGCCCGATCACCTTCCCGCCATAGCGCAGATGCCGCCGGATGGCTGCCTCCCAGCCCTGCGCCCGCAGCCAGGCAAGGTCGGACTGCACCGCCTTGCTGCCCGGCAACACGATCAGATCCGCCGGAGGAATCGGCTCGTTCGGGCCGATGAAGCGAAAGGCGAGTTGCGGATGCAGGCGGAGCGGATCGCAATCCGTCGCGTTACTGATGCGCGGCAAGGCCGGGGCGATCACCCGCAGACGGCTTCCGGCCCCGCCCGTCCCCTCACGCGGCAGGGCATCTTCCGCATCCAGATGCAGGCCATGCAAATAGGGCAGAACGCCCAGCACCGGCTTGCCCGTGCGCTGCTCCAGCCAGTCGATACCCGGTTGCAGCAAACTCATGTCGCCCCGGAAACGGTTGATGACAAAGCCCCGCACCCGCGCCTGTTCCGAATCGGAAAGCAGGGCCAGCGTGCCGACCAGATGGGCAAACACCCCGCCCCGGTCGATGTCGGCAATCAGCACCACCGGGCAATCGACCGCCTCGGCAAAGCCCATGTTCGCAATGTCCCGGTCACGCAGATTGATCTCCGCCGGGCTGCCCGCCCCTTCGACGATGACCTGCTCGAATTCCGCCACCAGCCGCCCGAAGGATTCCAGCACCGCCGCCATCGCGCGGGGCTTGTAATCGTGATAATCACGGGCATTCATGTCGAGCCGCGCCCGGCCATGGATGATGACCTGGGCCCCCACATCCGAAGAAGGCTTGAGCAGCACCGGGTTGAAATCCACCCGGGGCGAAAGCCCCGCCGCCTGCGCCTGTAAAGCCTGCGCCCGGCCGATTTCCCCGCCGTCCACCGTCACCGCGCTGTTCAAGGCCATGTTCTGCGGCTTGAACGGCGCGACCCGCACCCCCCGCCGTTTAAGCACCCGGCAAAGCCCCGCCACGAGCAGACTCTTGCCCGCATCCGAAGTCGTGCCCTGCACCATCAAGGTATCTCGCCGCATCCTGCCCACCTGCTTTCCGAAAAAATCGCCCACCCGACTCAAACAAGACTCAAAATTCAAACAATAGTTTGAATTTTGAAACCAATCTGGATAACATGACCCAAAAAAACCGTGACAAAACGAAAACACGCCTCCCCCGGTAAAAACGCCCCGCTCATTCTGCAGGGACAAACGGGGGGCTCATTCTTCCGGGAGAGCGATGATCTCCCGAAAACGCCGGATTCTATTGGAGAGAGAGGATTCGCCATGCCCCGCCTTGCCTGCCTTGCACCATCTACCGCTTCTTTTCCGGCAACACCCACCGTCCGAAAATGGCTCTTTGGCGGCTTGCTCGGCCTGAGTCTGGCCCTCCTCGCTGCCTGCAATGGCGGCTCCGACAACAATGCCAGCAGCAGCGCAAGCCCGACTCCATCCCGTCCGGAAGTTGCCCCGCCCGCCTGGCCGGGCATCAATGCTGCCAGCGGCCCGAGCACCACACTCGGCACACGCCTGCTGACGGCACGAGATAACCCCGCCATCACCAGTAACGGCGCGGCACGCTGGCGCAACTACACCCGGGCGGCAGATTACCCTGGCATCCTCAGCCTTCCCCTGCAATTCATCCCCACCCGCAGCGGCAAGCGGCTGGGCGTCCTTGTTTCCCTGCCCACCGACGCCAGCGGCAATTATGTCCGCGACCGTTTCCCGGTCATCCTCACCCAGAATGCCTATCGCATCGACCTGGGCAATGCGCTATCGAGCATCTTCCCGCCCGCCAGCACCATGGGCATTGGCGGAGCAGACCGCTTCATGATCCGCCGGGGCTACGTCTCCGTAACCGTCGATTCCCTGGGTTCGGGCGTCTCCGAAGGCCAGATCGACCTCTTCGGCCCCACCGAACAAGCGACCTATGCCGACGTCGTCGACTGGGTCGTCCAGCAGCCCTGGTCAAACGGCAAGATCGGTGTCGCGGGCACCTCCTACCTGGGCATCACCGCGCTCTATACCGCCGCGCAAGGAAACCCGGCCATCCAGGCCGCCTTCGTCAACATCCCCATGGGCGATGCCTGGCGCGACACCCTCGGAACCGGCGGCATGCTCAATGCCTGGTTCATATCCAACTGGCTTCCGCTCACCCAGGGCCTGAGTGCCGTAAACGACATCGCCGTGGCCCGATACCCGCACTACGCTGACCAGATCCGCGCGGCCACCGCAGAGCACATCGCCGCCATCGACGACGTCCTGCTCCCGCTCATCAACAACGCCCTGAGCGGCCAGACAGGCTACGCCACCGACGACGGCACATTCTGGAGCGACCGATCCCCCATCGAACAAGCCAGAAACATCCGTGTCCCCACCTTCGTCATCGGAGCCAACCACGACATCTTCCAGCGCAACGAGCCCCTGCTCTACGAACAGCTCAAACGCAACACCACCGCCAGGCTGCTGATCCTCCCCGGCGCGCATGCCGAATCCATCCTCTCCGCCCTGATCAACAACAACAACCCACTGGAAGAGGGCGCGCCCGCCGCCACCGGCCTGCTGCTCCAGTGGTTCGACAAATACCTCAAGGGCATCGACAGCGGTGCAGAAAAACAGCCCACCGTCACCCAGTACGTCGCCGGGCTGGGCAACGGCAGCCTGCCCCGTTACGTCATCTCTCCCGACTGGCCCCACCCGCAGGCCGTGCCGCAACGCCTCTACCTGCGCGGCAACCTCACTCTGACCACCGACGCCCCCACGGGTGCTGAACCCACCCACACCCTCAACGAGCCCCCGCCCCCCGTCATCAAGCTCGGCACAAACCGCGCCGGAACCCTCCTGCGTGGCTGGGTCACCCCCAGCGACGGCAGCGAAAAATCCATCAGCTGGCTGCAATGGAGCCTGGGCTTCGTCCTCCCGCTGTTCGACTGGTACAAAGAAAGCGACACCGTCGAAACCTTGCAAAACGCCATCAACTTTGAAACCGGCATCATGACAGGCGACTACTACATCAACGGCCCGATACAAGCCGACATCTGGCTCTCCTCAACCGCCCCCGAAGCCGCCATCAACGTCCGCGTAGACGACGTCGGCACAGATGGCATCGCCCGCCCGCTCACCAACGGCCTCATGTCCGCCGCCTTCCGCGCCGTAGACAGCACCCGCTCACGCACCCTGCGCGGCGAAATGATCCAGCCCTGGCACCCCTTCACCCTGGCCTCGAAACAACCCCTCAACCCTGGCGAAATCGTCAAGGTTCCCGTGGAAATATTCCCCACTGCCGCCGTCATCAAACCTGGCCACCGCCTGCGTATTTCCATCAGTGCCAGCAACCAGGCCCAGGGCGTCTGGAGCACCCCCGCCCAGGCCCGCGCCAATGGCGGCATCACCACGATCCACAACGACGCCACCCACCCCTCCAGCGTCGTACTGCCCATCCTTCCGGCTAATCTTCTCTAAAGGTCCATGAGGGCCGGGCGAACATGATTCGCCCCTACATCGCCCTGCCCTATGGCCTGGCGTTCCGGGCAAAAAAATCCCAACCGATGAGGGTTGGGATTTTGATAAATGGTAGCGGACGGTTGACCACGTGCTGACTGGCCTCCCGAGCTTGTGAGCACTGGTGCGGGTTGCTGCGGGCTTCCGCGAACTATCCGGAGTTTCCGGATAGTTCCAATCACCAAAAAGACTCAGCTACGCCGCAGCCCAACCGCCACATCCCGAAACGAGGCCAATGCCGCTTCGAGATGCTCAATGATTTCCTGCTGCAGCACTTCTGGCGGCGGCAGATCGTCGAGATTGTCCAGGCTGTCATCCTTGAGCCAGAAAATGTCGAGACTGACCTTGTCGCGGGCAATCAATACTTCGTAGCTGAAGAACTTGAACCGTTCATTAGCCACGCGCTCATGACGATTTTCTGGGTTGTAGCAAGTGATGAAATCCTGCAAGTCGTCCAGCTTGAGCGTGCGCGTCTTCAGGGTGAAGTGTTTGTTGGTGCGCAAATCGTAGAACCAGATGCCCTTGGTGTGGGTCTGGCCGTCCTTAGGCCTGGCGTCAAAGAACACCACATTGGCCTTCACGCCCTGCGCGTAGAAGATGCCGGTGGGCAAGCGCAAGATGGTGTGCACATCGCAGTTCTCCAGCAGCTTGCGGCGAATTTTTTCGCCCGCGCCACCTTCAAACAGCACATTGTCTGGCAACACCACAGCCGCTTTACCGTCAACCTTCAACATGCTGACGATGTGCTGCAGAAAGTTGAGCTGCTTGTTTGACGTGGTTTCCCAGAAGTCCTGCCGCTCGTAGGTCAGCGCCTCCTTGTCTTCCTCACCCTCTTCGTTGGTGATGGTCATGCTGCTCTTCTTGCCGAAGGGCGGATTGCCTTGTTCTTTGAACTTGGCGAGTTGCTTGGCTTCCCAGCGGGCACGGCGTTCGGTGAGGATGCGTTCCAGCAGTTGTGCGCCGGTTTCCGATGGCGTGTTATTGGCGCGCCATTCGGTGGTGAGTGCGCCTTCCACGGCGGCTTTGAGCAGCGACTGCCGATATTGCGCCAGCTTTTTCTGCGCGGCCTTGAGTTCGGCCACGCCTGCATCGAGGTCTGACAGCAACTCTTCGAGTTTGGCGACGATGCGGGTTTGCTCGGCCCGTGGCGCGACAGGTAGCCGCCGGTAAATGCCGCCGATGACCAGCCCTTCTTCGCTCCAGTCGAACTGGAAGGCTTCGCCCAGGGCAAACTTGAGCGGCACGAAGGCTTTTGTCGCCGCACCCTGGCCAACGCCAGCGCGCCATTGCCGAACGTATTCGGTGACGCGACTGTAATTTCCCGTGAAACCAGCCGCTCGGAGTTCTTCCCACAGTTTTTTCGCCGTGCGCCGGTCGCGTTTGGGCCGGTGAGCATCCGTCTCCAGCGCTTTCTTCAGTTGCGCGACAAACGCCGTAATCTTCTTCTCGCCGCGTTCCCGGCGATATTTCG
>CAZFPI010000092.1:4255-10736 GCA_964521075.1 uncultured Sterolibacterium sp. | reverse complement strand
GCCGACAGCCCGAGACTACGGCGTTCAGCCTTCAGCAGGTTTCACGGGCTGCCGAAATTGAGCTGAAGCGCATCCCGGGGACGCGGGATGTGGTGACTATTGGCGGGCCGGGCCACGTTATTCGCGTAGCACTCGATGCGGACAGGATGAATTCCCATGGTGTCACGGCACAGGATGTTCGCGCTGCACTGCAATTGTCGAATGCTTCGCAGCCTTCGGGGAGCCTTGTCAGCGGTAATCGGGAAATTCTCGTGCAGACGGGGGTTTATATCGAGTCGGCGGGGGATGTGAAACGCCTCGTGGTCGGGGTGCATGGGGGCAAGCCGGTATTCATGGCCGATGTGGCCGATATTCTCGATGGCCCGGACCAGCCTTCGCGCTATGTCTGGCACGGTGAAAAGACGCCGGGGGGGGCCGGGGCGGGAGATACCGGGAATTTTGGAAATGCAGGGAATGAGTTTCCTGCCGTGACCTTGTCCGTTTCCAAAAAGCCCGGCGTGAATGCGGCCGACGTGGCAAGCTCGGTGATCGCCCGGGCTGAAGCCATGAAGGGGACAGTACTGCCCGAGGGGGTGGAATTCACCGTCACACGCAACTACGGGGCCACGGCCACCGAGAAGGCCGAAAAGCTCATCGGCAAGCTGATTTTCGCTACTGCATTTGTGGTGTTGCTGGTGTTCTTCGCCCTGGGGCGGCGTGAAGCTGTCATCGTCGGGCTGGCGGTGACCCTCACGCTGGCGGCGACGCTTTTCGCTTCCTGGGCCTGGGGGTTCACGCTCAACCGCGTTTCCCTCTTCGCGCTGATCTTTTCCATCGGCATTCTCGTGGATGATGCCATCGTGGTGGTCGAGAACATCCATCGTCACCAGGCCCTGGAACCGGAAAAAACACTGTGGCAGCTCATTCCGGGTGCCGTGGATGAAGTGGGTGGGCCGACCATTCTGGCGACGTTTACCGTGATCGCCGCCTTGCTGCCGATGGCCTTTGTCTCCGGTCTGATGGGGCCGTACATGAGCCCCATTCCAATCAATGCCTCGATGGGCATGTTTATTTCGCTGGCGATTGCCTTTGTCATCACGCCCTGGCTTGCCCTGAAGCTGATGAAGCCACACGCAGGGAACGGGGAACACGGGTTGCATCCTGAAACCGGGGCGGACTCCCGATCAGAGGATGTCTTTGTGCCAGCCGGGCGGCTTGATCGTTTCTTCCGGCGTATTCTTCCGCCGTTTCTGGATGCCGGGCGCGGCAAGAAGGCGCGTCGCCTGCTCTGGCTGGGGATATTTCTCGCCATCTTTTTGTCGGTTTCGCTGGCGGTGGTCAAGCTGGTGGTGCTGAAAATGCTGCCGTTCGACAACAAGAGCGAATTTCAGGTCGTGCTCGACATGCCGGTGGGTACGCCCGTGGAGGATACCTCCCGCGTACTGCGCGAGATCGGGGCTTATCTCATGACCATCGAGGAGGTGAAGGATTATCAGGCTTATGCGGGTACGGCCAGTCCGATCAACTTCAACGGGCTGGTGCGCCAGTATTACCTGCGTGCCGCATCCGAGACGGGGGATTTGCAGGTGAATCTCGTCGATAAACACCATCGCAAGCGGCAAAGCCACGAGATTGCCGTGGCGGCGCGCCAGGAGGTGATGGCGATTGCCGCGAAATACCACGGGAACGCCAAGCTCGTCGAAGTTCCGCCCGGCCCGCCGGTGCTCTCGCCCATCGTTGCGGAAATCTACGGCCCGGATTACGCCGGGCAGATCGCCGTGGCGAAGCTGGTGCGCGCCAGATTTTCGGCCACGCCGGATATTCTCGGCATCGATGACAGTAGCAGCGCGCCGGCGGACAAGCTCGTTCTTCGTGTCTCGCAAGCCCGGGCAGCCTTGCTGGGCGTGAGCCAGAAGGATATCGTCGATACGATGCGGATCGCGCTGGCGGGCGAGGATGTGACCCCCGTGCATGACAGCGATGCCAAATACGAAATCCCGGTACGCATCACGCTACCCGCGACACAAAAGGATGATCTGGCCAGTCTCCTGCGCTTGCGTGTGCGTAGCCGCGAGGGCGTGCTGGTGTCGATTGCCGACCTTGTCGAAACCCGTGAGTCTCCTCGTGAACAGGCCATTTTCCACAAGGATCTCCTGCCGGTGGTTTATGTGACGGGGGATATGGGGGGGCATCTGGATTCGCCGCTGTACGGCATGTTCGACATCCGGTCACGCCTTCAGGGAATGAAACTCGATGATGTGCCCGGCGGCGGGCAACTGGCGGAGTATTTCATCAACGTGCCCAAAGACCCTTATGCCGCTTACAGCCTCAAATGGGACGGGGAATGGCAGATCACCTACGAAACCTTCCGCGACATGGGCGCGGCCTACGGCGTCGGCCTGATCCTGATCTACCTGCTGGTGGTGGCCCAGTTCAGGAGCTACCTTGTGCCGCTCATCATCATGGCCCCGATCCCCCTGACCATCATCGGTGTTTTGCCTGGCCATGCCATTGCGGGCAGCCAATTTACCGCGACTTCCATGATAGGCATGATCGCCCTGGCCGGCATCATCGTGCGTAATTCCATTTTGCTGGTCGATTTCATCAATCAGCAGGTCGAGGCCGGCATGGCCTTCGATGAGGCCGTGGTGCAGTCGGCCATCGTCCGGGCCAAGCCCATCGCGCTCACGGGCCTGGCTGCCATGCTGGGGGCATTGTTCATTCTCGATGATCCGATTTTCAATGGCCTGGCATTGGCCCTGATCTTCGGCATTCTCGTCTCCACCGTTCTCACGCTGGTGGTGATCCCGGTGTTGTACTACGCCGCCATGCGAGGGCGTATGGCGAACCGTTTGAATCGTTCATTACCCAAGGAGGAGTCGCAATCATGACAGTTAATCAACTGATCCGCATTTTCGCCGGCAGCTTTGTTCTGTTGTCGCTGGCACTTGGCGTGTCGGGCAGCCCGCTGTTCGTCAGCCAGAACTGGCTGTGGTTTACCGCCTTCGTTGGCGTCAATCTTTTCCAGAGCGGTTTCACCCGCTTTTGTCCGCTGGAAATCGTCCTTCGCAAACTGGGTGCAAAGGATGATTCTGGCGCGTGTGGCAGCGGTTGTGCCTGATAAACAGGGGCGGTTTGCGAACCGCCCCTTCATGGTTTCATGGCTTTTGCCGGAACGACGATCTTGTACGCTCCGGCGTTTTTTTAGTGTGTCAGTACAACCTTGACCGAGCCATCCACAGCACCCTTGTCGATGTAGCCGATGGCTGTTGGGTTGCTGGCGACGAATTTCTTGACTTCAGCGTCAGAGGCCAATTCCTTCAGGGGCTGGGCCTTGCCGGTAAAGACCAGTTTGGCCCAGTAGGCCTTCAGTTGCGCGCCGTCCTTGCCGGTGACCTTGTGGTAGAAAACGTCGCGTACCGCATTGCCGTCAGGCAGGTCGATACCTGTCAGATCGTTGGCTTTGCCAAGGAAAATGTTGGTGACCTGTTCCGCCGAGGGCGGGTTGGCATTCTTGGGGTGCACGATGACCGCAACCGATTGCGCCAGTGCCGGCAGGGATGCGGAAAATAACAGTGCGGCCAAGAAGCCATGTTTGAGATTATTCATGATGTTCGGGCTCCCTGGCGTCAGAATACGAAGTCGACGGCAACCGTAAATAGCTTGACGGTCTGGTCGTTGTTCTTGAAGGTGGCTGTTGTGTTGGTAAAGCTGCCCGAGTTGGGGGCCGCAACACTACCGGGCTTGCGGATGACGTCAAATTGCGCCTTGAGAGCGACATTCCGCATTACGTCGTAGCGAACACCTGCAGCAAAGGCCTTTTGTTCATTGGCAATCAGCCCCATCGAGGCATCACCGGCATTGACGACGACGGATGAAAATCCTCCCGCCGCAAGTGCCTTCGGCCGCATGGGCGGTTCCTTGTCTTTTAGCGCGCTTATCGAAAGATAGGGCGTGAATTTATCAAGCCGATAACCTGCCAGCGCGTACCAGCCTGACAGATCATGGACCAGTGCCCCGTCCACCTTGCGGGAAGCGTACTCCGTCTGCACGATCCAGGTACCCGGATCATAGGTGTAACCGAGTGACCACATCGTTGCCGGAAGGTCGTTGATGAGCAGATTCGGCGCGGGATAGCCTGCAGC
Organism: uncultured Sterolibacterium sp.; assembly: GCA_964521075.1. Lineage (GTDB taxonomy): Bacteria > Pseudomonadota > Gammaproteobacteria > Burkholderiales > Rhodocyclaceae > Sterolibacterium. Next base: position 6,612 of record CAZFPI010000092.1, on the reverse strand, counting down.
CGGGTTGTTCTGCAGTGCGGCCGCCGCCGTCATGTACAAATTGAACTTGCCCGAGGTTCCCGGCACGATGTCGTCATAGGGGACGAGTGTGATCTTGCCCTTCATGTAGTTTGCGTGAAATGTCGATGAGTCGATTTCGTAGCTGAGGCCGAGGTTTTTGACGCTGCTCCCCTTGACGAAATAGGAATTCATGCTGTCCTTGCTCTTGCCCAGCGTCAGTGTTGCCGTCAGGTTGCCCCCGCCGATGGTCTGTCGCAGGCCGATATCTGCACCATCGACGTGAGTGATGGGGTTGATGAAATACACTTCCATGGGCATGCGGATGGGTGTCAGGGCGTAGCCGACGTTGCGTGTGTCCGAAACCATGAAGGTGGGCAGTACCACGCGTCCGGCCCGTACATAAACGTCCTTGTTGATGTCGTATTTCAGATTCAGCCATTCAAACTGCGGGCGGTAAGAATTGTCGCCACGATGGTCGGAGACGACCTGGGCAACGCCGGAGAGGCCGTTGCCGAAATTGGCCGAAAGCTGAACCCCGGCTTTGGTGTCGACGCCATACATCCAGGCAGAACTGACGCCCGGGCCGTTGGGTTGATAGATTCCGCCCCGGTAATCGGCTTCGCGGCTATCGCTGTGCGTGAAGCCGATCGTGCCAAAACCGCTGACGTTGACCTGCGTCTCTGCGCTGGCAACGCCGACATGCACCAAGCTGAAGGCCGCCGCCAGGCTGGTTGCGAGGATCTTTGTTTTCATTGTTCTTCCTTCAGATAAGGAGGCAAGCTTCATAGGGGGGTAGGTGGGGGTGTCAGGTAAACCCGTCAAGTCGAAGGGCTTTTGGAATCTAGTGCAATGTGTGGGTGATTGCAATCCCCAGGTGGAGCAGATCGTCACAGTTTTTGTATTGTTACTTTGGTGATACCGCATCGAATACCGGTGTTATATTTCCGGGCTGTTTGCGTGTGGCAAGGCTACGAATCTCCTCCGGGCCCTTCGGGCAGGATTGGCGCATCATCGATGAAGCAGATATGAAACAGATCGTCTCCCGGGATAATCCGGGTTTCAAATCCCTCAGGGTTCTGGCTGAAAATGCCCGCGAGCCGCGAAGGCAGGGGCAAGCTTTGCTGGAGGGCGTGCATTTGCTGCAGGCCTATCGCGACAAGGTAGGCTTGCCGAAGCGGCTGGTAGTCAGCGAGCGCGGTTTGAAGCAGGTGGAGATTCAGGCTTTGCTGGCAACGCTGGCGGGGGTGGATGTCTGGTGTCTGGGTGAGAGCCTTTTTGGGCAGCTCAGTGAAATGACAACTCCTGTTGGCATTCTCGCGCTGATCGATATTCCGGATTCTTCCTGTGCCCCTGCGGCGATGGCGACAACGGTGATGCCGACTTCGCCGGAAGAAAAGGCGGCTTCCTGTGTGTTGCTCGATGGTGTGCAGGATGCCGGTAATGTTGGTTCCATCCTGCGAACGGCCGCAGCAGCCGGGATTCGTGAGGTTTTTCTGGGCAGCGGTTGCGCGGCGGCCTGGTCGCCACGCGTCTTGCGAGCCGGCCAGGGCGCGCATTTCGACCTGCTCATTCATGAACAGGCGGATCTGCATGGGGTGCTTCAAAACTTTCGGGGCACGAGCATCGCTGCTTCGGCCCATGGGGAGGCAGCCCTGTATGCGCTTGATCTGTTGGGGCCGCTAGCCTGGCTGTTTGGCAGTGAAGGGCGTGGCATCCATCCCCGGCTCGAAGCCTCCACACAGAGACGGGTGACGATTCCGCTGATGCCAGGGTGTGAATCACTGAATGTCGCTGCTGCCGCCGCCATTTGCCTGTTCGAGGAAGTGCGCCAGAAGCTGCCTGCTGATCCTCATCCGGAACGCTGATGCCCGGATGTGTACAGGTTGCATCGGCAATGTCGTCTGTGCCTGTATTTTGCTTTTTGCATTGACAGCATCATGGCGTCCGCATAGATTGCCCTCTGCTTGTTCTTTGGTCGCCGGAGTCGCGACAGCGAAACTGCCGTTCATGATGATGGCCTCGCCATTTTTCCGTCCACGCCGATAGCTCAGGATTTCTGACTTGTTCATTTTCCGTTGCCTGCTGCTGATTTTTTTGGTGCTGGGCCAGGCTTCCTGGGCCATTGCTGCTTCGCGCGTGGCCAGTGTGGCAATTCTTGCGGATGACACACCGCTGGGCAGCCAGATGCGGAAGTTGTTGCAGGACGAATTCCGTGAGAGCGGCGTGATTGAGGCCGGTGTTTCCGCCGGAAGGCCCGCCGAAGGGGCGGATTTCGTTTTGACCGTCGGCCTGATGCCGCTTCGGCAGCTCTTGCAGCAGGATCTGGGTAAGCCTGTGGTCGCGGTGATGGTGACCCG
>CAZFPI010000092.1:0-4155 GCA_964521075.1 uncultured Sterolibacterium sp. | reverse complement strand
TTTCCGGTGGGATTTTGCTGGCGGCATCTTCGGGGGCTTTGGCCGGAGAAGAGGCTGACGATGCGCCAGAAAGCATGTTCGACGACTTGCCCGTGGTGCTTTCCGCTTCGCGGCTGTATCAATCGACACTGGAAGCACCCGCGGCGGTGAGCGTCATCGACCGTCAGGCCCTGGTGGCTTCCGGGGCCAGAAAGCTTGCGGATGTCCTGAGGCTGGTTCCCGGCTTCCATGTCGGCTACCTGAACGGAAACAGTACTGTGGTGGCCTATCATGGCCTGTCGGATTTTTATGCGCGACGCATGCAGGTGCTGGTCGATGGCGTTTCTATCTACGGCCCTTTGCTGGGTGGAGTGGACTGGAACATGCTTCCGCTCACGATGGAGGATGTGGAGCGTATCGAAGTCGTGCGTGGCCCGAATGCGGTGACTTTCGGGGCCAATGCCTTTCTGGCGGTCATCAACATCATCACGCGTGACCCGGCGACGGAAACCGGTTCTCAGGTTTTCGGGACTTTTGGCGGGGGAGGCATTCGCGATCTTGCCGTACGCACGGCTCATCAGGGCGAGAAGCTGCGTTACAGCCTGTCGCTGGGGCAGAGAACCGATACGGGGATCAAGGAGATTGCCGATAATTCCCGTCTCAATCTGTTCAATCTGAGGGGGCACTACCGCTTCGATGAGCGGGATGAGCTGATGTTTCAGCTGCGGGCTGGCGTCGGGCAGACGCAGACCGGTGGCGTTGTCTCCCGGGGGTTCTACAACATCAATATCGGCCCGGGGCAGTTTGATCCGGTGCGGCAGAGAGACAGTGAGCAGGAAATCGTGCAATTACGCTGGACGCGGGCAGAAAGTGTCGATGATGAATTCTGGCTTCAGGTTTATCACCACCAGCAGCGTTCGCGCGAGCCTTATGATGTCATGCTGCCGCTGCCAGGCGGTGCCAGCATGCCTTATCACTATTTGCAGGATCGCGATCAGGTGCGCGACGACCTCGAATTTCAAAGAGCATTTCGTCTGGGCGAAACACTCCGTGTGGTTTCAGGTGGCCAGTGGCGTGCCGATTCCGCCCGCTCGGTTGCCATGCTCAACCGGCAGGGCTGGGTGAATAACCGTCTGGGGCGGCTGTTTGGTAATCTTGAAATGCGCCCTGGTGAGGCTTTGACGCTGCAAGGCGGCTTGATGCTGGAAAACAACTCGATTTCGGGAACTTCGCTTTCGCCCCGTCTGGCGGCTACTTATTTCATTGCTCCGGAACAAAGCCTGCGCGTGGGTATTTCGCGTGCCAATCGCGCGCCGACGATCAACGAGGAATCCGGCAGCCTGGTTTATCACCCGCCACCAGCCTTGTTGTGGCTGACACAGGGGCGTTCACTGGCGACGCTGGCGATGAGCTCTGGCGGCTTGAGGGACGAGCGCATCCTGTCGCGTGAAATCGGTTACACGGCAGAGTTTCCGCAGTGGCGGGCGGGCGGCGATTTCCGGTGGTTCAATGACCGGATCGAACGGCTGATCACCCTGAATCTGACGCATCCTGTCGTGACCATGACCAATAACATGGCCTGGGATTACGCCAATTCGGCGGATGCGGCCAATGTGCGGGGGCTCGAGATGAGCGCGCACTGGCAGCCGTGGTCTGGGGCAATGTTTCAGGGCACGGCTTCCCATACCCGGATTGATACGGCTCTCCAGGGTGGCTCGCAAAGTGCCCCGAGGACGACCTGGAGCCTGCTGTTTCAGCAAGCCCTGCCGGAGGATGTGAATTTCAGCCTGGCCTATTACCGGACAGGCAGCATGCAGTGGCAAAGCTCTCCGGATGTTCTTCCGTACCATGAAGCACTCGATCTGCGGCTGGCGAAGCGGTTTCGCTGGCGGGATCAGAGCCTCGAAGTGGCTTGTGTGACGCGAAATGCGCTCGGGTCTTACGCCAGCTATAAAACGGATGTGGTGGATAACCGTGTCAGTTATGTGCAGCTGAACTGGGCATTCTGAGCGGGTGTGCTGGCGGTGAACTCACGGGTTCATCGAGCGGGGTGGCCATTGCCTGCTGCGTCGCTGACACGGTTTCGCCCGCCGTGCTTGGCGGCATAAAGTGCCATGTCGGCGCGGCGGAGCAGGTCGGCAATTTCATGGTCGCCCGCTGCCAGGTAGGCAACGCCGATGGAGACGGTGAAGCGGATAGTCTGGCCATCCTCGAGTACCAGTTCCGCATCGGCCAGGGCCTGGCGCAGTCTTTCAGCAGCTTCCATGGCCTGGCAGGCATCGGTTTCCACGAGCAGCACAGCGAATTCCTCACCGCCGATCCGCCCGGGGATGTCGATTTCCCGCAGGGTATGGATGCAGACTTCAGCGAGCTTTTGCAGCACACGGTCGCCCACGGCATGCCCCCAGGTGTCGTTGCACCGTTTGAAATGGTCGATGTCCAGCATCAGGGCGGACAAGGGGAGTTCATGACGCCGCGCGCGGGAAAGCTCATGTTCGGCCAGCTCGAAGAAATGACGGCGGTTGTTGAGATTGGTCAGAACATCGATGTGGGCCTGACGTTTGAGTTCCTTCTCCAGGAGCTTGCGTTCGGTGATGTCGCTGACGACGCCACTCCACAGGCTGCCTTTGCCCGGGTCAGGAACCGCATCTGACGAAATGCGTATCCAGCGTGTTTCATCCCCCAGCAAGAAGCGGCCTTCCCAGCGGAAGGGCTGGAGGCTTTTGGCCGCTTGCTGGTGTGTCTTGATAAACCCCGGGTAGTCATCCGGGTGGACGCGGGCAAAGAGCGTCCCGGGGTCACGCAGGAGCACTTCGGCATCAATCCTGAGGATGTTGCAGAAAACTTCACTGACATATTCGAAACCGCCCGTTCCGTCTTCATGGAAGCGGAACAGATAAACACCCACCGGCAGGTTACGGATCAGGCATTGCTGCCGTGCCTCGTTGAACTCCAGTTCTGCGCGGTCACGTTGCCGATGCATCTGGGCCCGGATGGCAAACCAGGTTGATACGAGCAGGAACAGGTAGAGAGTGCCCAGCATCAGCCAGACCACGGGCCGGGCCTGGAGGGTATCGAGGCGGCTTTGTCCATCCAGCCAGTTTGCGCCGGACAGAATCAGGGCGAACAGGAACGTGCCTGCCAGGCAGAGCAGCCCGAAGCGGCGAAGCAGTTTCTTCCGGAAAATGCTGTTGTCGTTGTTTGGTGCTGGCATAGGCTGATACCTCGAACTGGCCGGTTATCTGTCTGCCTCCGGAGTCTAGCCCATTGTTCATGGTTGTGTGGTGCATGAGAACAGCGGGACAGGGCACCACCCGTAGGGGCGAATCATCATTCGCCCTGAATCATCATTCGCCCCGAATCCTCTTCGCCCAATGCGTTTGCCCTGAACAGCGGGAAAGGCTGCTAAAGTCCCGGGGCGGAATGCGGTTGGGGGCGTTATCCTGAACAGTGAGGTGAAATATGCAGATCGAATGGTGGCATTGGGCGGTTGGTGGCATCTTTCTGGTCATGGCCGAACTGGCGATCCCGGCTTTTGTCCTGATCTGGTTTGGTTTGGGGGGCTTGGGTGTGGCTGGTTTGCTGGTGATTGCGCCGTCGATGGATTTGACGACGCAACTGGTGGCCTGGCTGCTCATGTCGCTGGCTCTGGTGGTCCACTGGTTCCGCTTTTTCAAGCCCGGCCAGCATAAAACGCGCATCGGTATGTCCGAGGCGAGCGTGGTGGGGGAGGTGGGCATGCTGACCAGCGGAGTGGCTCCTTTTCAGCGTGGCGAGGTACGTTTTCAGAAACCGATGGTGGGCAGCGAGATATGGCCTTGCATCTCGGATGAAAAAATCGATAGTGGCGAGCGTGTCCGGGTGCTGGCTGTCGAAGGAAGTTTGTTGAAAGTGAGTAAAAAAACCTGAAGGAGAAGAGGATGGGTGCCGGGACTTTTTTTGTTATCGCATTGCTGGTGTTTGTGGTGGTCACGCTGGCCAAGGGGGTTCGTATCGTGCCCCAGGGCATGGAGTGGATCGTCGAGCGTCTGGGCAAGTATCACAGTACCTTGCACCCTGGTCTCAATATCGTCATTCCCTATCTCGACAATATTTCTTACAAGCTGGTGACCAAGGACATCATCCTCGATGTCCAGGAGCAGGAAGTCATCCCCAAGGATACTGCCGTGATCGTGG
>CAZFPI010000091.1:0-10828 GCA_964521075.1 uncultured Sterolibacterium sp. | reverse complement strand
CAGACGCGCCATGGAAAGAAGCCCGGCGCGGGCTGCAGGCCTGGGACATCACCAAACGGCCGATGAGCAAACCCCGCATGGCCGAGTTCTACCAGGCCACACTCGACGCCCCCGGCCAGCCCGGGCTGGCCACACAGCGGCCGGAACGCAACGCGATACTGGGGCCATCATTCTGAATCCGGGGCAACCGGAGCAGAAAGCTCATCCGGGCATCCTTATCAACATCAAGCAAATACGCGCTTATTTTTGATAGCGGGTGCACACATAAGCACATCGCCCGGACATCTTCCCGCTATCGGCAATGGAAATTTCACATCGTGATATGATGCCGGACCTTGCCCCACCCACGAAAGCCAGCCATGCCCGAGCCAAAAACTGCGGAGGCCAAGAGTCCCATTCAGGTGATCGAGCGGATGATGAAACTGCTCGATGTGCTCTCGTATTACCACGACCCGGTCAGCCTCAAGCAGCTGGCACTGGAAACGGGGCTTCATCCGTCAACGACGCACCGCATTCTCGGCGCGATGGCGGGCAGCGGCTTTGTCGAACGTAGCGGGCCGGGGACCTATCAGCTGGGCATTCGCCTGCTGGAACTGGGCAACCTGGTCAAGTCCCGCATCAATATCCGCGACTCCGCCATGCCGCTGATGCAACGTCTGCACAAAGAACTGGGGGAAAGCGTGAATCTGGGTGTACGCCAGGGCGATGAAATCGTCTATGTCGAACGCACTTCCAGCGGCCGTTCTTCCGTGCGTGTCGTGCATCTGGTCGGCGCGCGCGCGCCCTTGCATGTCACGGCGGTCGGCAAGCTCTTTTTGCTTGAAGACGGCCCGGAAAAACTGCGGGAATATGTCCGCCGCACCCATCTCCCGGGGTTCACGGCAACATCGCTGACCACTCTGGCCGCGCTGGAAAAGGAGCTCGACCGGGTGCGCCGCCATGGCGTGGCTTTCGACAACGAGGAAATCGAACAGGGCCTGCGCTGCATCGCTGCCCCCGTGCGGGATGACGCCGGAGAACTGGTCGCCGGGCTTTCCGTTTCAGCTCCCGCCGAACGCCACAACCCGGACTGGGCCGCACGGGTACGCAGCACCGCCGATGAAATTTCGGCAGCCATCGGCTACGTCAAACCCGTACGCTGACGGAAGGCCGGACGCCCGCTATTAACCCGTTGCCAGACGGCGGGCCGCGCCGTTCTCCACCCAATGCTTGATGCGGTTGGCATCACCCAGGCGTGTCATCTTGCCAAGAGAATCGAGCAGAACAATGATGGTGGGTTTGTTGTTGAGCCAGGCTTGCATGACCAGGCAACGCCCAGCCTCATTGATGAACCCGGTCTTCGACAGGCCGATTTCCCAGGAAGAACTTCGCACGAGGCTGTTAGTGTTATGGAAAGCCTGCGACCTGCCACCCAGAGCCACTTCGTATTCGGAAGTCGTCGTAAACTGGCGGATCAGCGGGTACTGCTGGGCAGCACTCACCATCTTGACGAGATCGCGAGCACTGGAGACATTCTGTGCCGTCAGCCCGGTCGGATCGGCAAAGTAGGTATCCTGAAGCCCCAGTGCCTGCGCCTTGCGGTTCATCGCTGCGATGAAAGCGGGGCGTCCGCCATGGTAATAGCGGGACAAGGACGAGGCTGCGCGGTTCTCCGATGACATCAGGGCCAGGCGCAGCATGTCTTCACGCGGCAACTGCACCCCGACTTTGAGACGCGAGTGCGTCCCCTTCAGGGTATCGACATCCGCATCGTCGATCACCATGGTTTCATGCAGATCGGGTTGGGCATCAAGGGCCACCATGGCGGTCATCAGTTTGGTGATCGATGCAATCGGCAACACGGCCCCTGCGTTTTTCTCGAACAGGACAGCCCCCGTCGTCTGGTCGAGCACCATGGCAGCACTCGAGGCCAGCTTCAGATTCTCCATGTCGTCCACAGCCGCCGCCTTGTGCGCTGCTTTCTTTGACGAAAGTTTATGGTGTTTGTGCTTTTTGACGGCGGCAGGCTTGCCGCGCCCGGCGGCAGTGGCGGCCGGGACATTGGCCAGCGATAGTGACAATCCCAGCAAAGCGGCCATGAGCCCCCGGCCAAGGTAGTGATTTTTCATGTGAGCTCCTCCTCATCCGGCACATTCCCTTGCGCCTCAGCGCAAGAGGCAACACCGAACAGCCAGACAAATATCAAATGATTCATTTCGTTATGCGACGAATTTTAACAATTTTGTCACAATCCGCCAAAGAAGAAATGAAGGCCCGTCGTCAAAAATTAACGGGCTGGCGTGGATGAAAGTTGAGACTGGGCAGGGGACACTTCAAGGAAAGCGAGAACTTCGTCACGACGTTCCTGCACATCCCGATAGCCCAGGTCGATCAATGCGCGGGTGTATGAGGCTTCAAACAGCAGGTAGCTTGCCAGGGCCCCGCCGCGTTTGTTCAGCGCGCCGATATTGCCCAGCAGGGCGCGCAAGGCCCAGGGCAGGCTGCGGACATGACGGGCAGCCAGGTGATCGAGCCGCTGGGAAGGCGAGATTTCGAGTACGTCGATAGGGCGCAGCGTCAGCCCCTTCTGGCGGCGAACCTCATCCGGAATCAGGGCCACGGTGCGGTTGATCCGCGTGAGCCGCTCGATGTCCACGGAAAGGCTGTCCAGAAAAATGCTGGACAGGGCGTGGCCGGCGATTTGCGCCAGCGAAGGGTAACGTCCGCCCTGTTCGCGGTAGTGATCCGGCTTTTCGCGCTGCCCGGCACCGACGACCAGAATTTTGTCGGCCCCCAGATGAACCGCCGGGGAAATCGGGGCCATCTGGCGCATCGAACCATCGCCAAAGAATTCCCGGTTGATCCGGACGGCGGGAAAAACGAAGGGAATCGCGCTAGAGGCCATGAGGTGATCAACACCCAACCGGGTTCGCGAACCGAAACGCTGTGAACGCTGCCAGTCCTCGTGACTACCATGCCCCTGATAAAAGCTCACGCTCTGGCCCGAGCCATAGCCGGAGCAGGTGATGCTGACCGAGCGCAAGGCTCCGCTGTGAATGGCGGAATCGATGCGATCGAAATTGAGATGGCGGCCAAGCAATTCGCGCAGCGGGGTGTTATCGAGCAGGGAGCGCGGCGTGGTTTTCACCAGCCAGCCACCCATCAGGGAAGCCAGCCAGCGCGCACCCGACAGGGAAATACCCAGCGTATCGGCACGATAAACCTGATGGGCATGAAAATTGGCCCAGATCGATTGCAGGCGATTCACGGCAAAACCGAAATCTTCGGCCATCGTCGCCAGCGCAGCGGCATTGATCGCGCCGGCTGACGTGCCGCAGATGATGGGAAAGGGGTTTTTCCGCCGGTCCGGCAGGAGGTCGCGTACCCCCATCAGGACGCCGATCTGGTAGGCGGCGCGCGCGCCGCCGCCTGTCAGGACCAGAGCTGCGTTCGACTGCCCAGCGGATGCCGCCGTCATCCGGTGAGTACCGTCAGGCGGAAGGAGAACGCTGTCCGGCAGCCTGAACGGACAACAAGGCCGTCACATTGACAATGCGGCGCACCGTCGCCGTAGGCGTCAGGATATGCACGGGCCTGGCCGCACCCAGCAGGAGCGGGCCCAGTGTCAGGCCATCCCCCGCCGCCGTCTTGAGCAGGTTGAAGGCGATGTTGGCCGCATCCAGCGTCGGCATGACGAGCAGGTTGGCCGCACCCTTGAGGCGGGAATTCGGGAACACCTGCTGACGGATATCCTCCGACAGCGCGGCATCGCCGTGCATTTCGCCGTCAACTTCCAGCTGCGGAGCCATTTCCTGAAGCAGTTGCAAGGTGCGCCGCATTTTCAAAGCCGTCGGGGTATCTTCCGTCCCGAAACTGGAATGCGACAACAAGCCTACTTTGGGGGTCAGCCCAAAACGACATACCATGTCGGAAGCCAGAATCGTCATTTCGGCAAGCTGTTCGGCCGTCGGGTCGTAATTGACGTAAGTATCACCAATGAAAAGCGTGCGACGCGGCAGCAGCAGCATATTCACCGCATAGAAGTTCTTGACGCCTTCTTGCAGGCCGATGACATTTTCGATGTAGCGCAGATGCTGCGAATGACGGCCATAAGTACCACACACCATTCCATCGGCATAGCCCTTGCGGACCATCAGCGCGCCGATCAGTGTCGTGCGGCGGCGGGCCTCGCGCTTGGCGTATTCGATGCTCACCCCCTTGCGCTGCATGATCTCGTAATAATCCGTCCAGAAATCGCGAAAGCGCGGGTCCGAATCCGGATTGACCAGGCCAAAGTTATCTCCAGCCCGAAGCCGCAGGCCGTACCGGGCGATGCGCGCTTCGACGACTTCCGGGCGGCCGATCAGGATGGGCTTGGCCAGCCCCTCGTCGACTACGGTCTGGACAGCGCGCAAAACGCGCTCGTCCTCACCTTCGCAAAACACGATGCGCTGCGGGCTTTGACGTGCCGCAGTGAAAACCGGGCGCATCTGCAAACCGGACTGATAGACGAACTCGGACAGCTTGTTGCGATAGGCTTCCAGATCCGCCAGCGGTCGCGTGGCCACACCGGAATCCATGGCTGCCTTGGCCACCGCCGGGGCGACCTTCATCACCAGACGGGGATCAAAGGGCATCGGGATCAGATAGTCCGGGCCAAATTTCAGGTCGACGCGGTTATAGGCAGATGCAGCCACATCGGGCTGTTCGGCATGCGCCAGATCGGCAATCGCACGCACCGCCGCAACCTTCATTTCTTCATTGATGGTCGTCGCGCCGACATCGAGCGCGCCCCGGAACATGTAGGGGAAGCACAGGGCGTTATTCACCTGATTCGGGTAATCCGAGCGGCCCGTGCCGATGATGACATCATCCCGCGTGGCCCGGGCGAGCTCGGGCATGATTTCCGGAATGGGGTTGGCCATCGCCAGCACGATGGGCCTGGCGGCCATCGTCTTCAGCATTTCCGGCTTCAGCGCGCCCGCTGCTGAAAGGCCCAGGAATACATCGGCCCCGGGCATGATGTCTGCCAGAGTTCTTGCTTCGGTGTGCTGGGCATAGCGCGCCTTGGAAGGGTCGAGTTTTTCATCCCGGCCGACATAAACGACACCCTTGCTATCGGCAATGTATACGTTTTGCGTCCTGACCCCGAGGCTGACCAGGAGATCGAGACAGGCGATGGCCGCCGCACCCGCGCCGGAGCAGACGAGCCGGATTTCACCGATTTTCTTGTCGACGAGACGCAAGCCATTGAGCACGGCAGCCGCCGCGATGATGGCCGTGCCATGCTGGTCGTCATGAAAAACCGGGATTTTCATGCGTTCGCGCAGTTTCTGCTCGATATAAAAACATTCCGGAGCCTTGATGTCTTCGAGATTGATGCCGCCGAAGGTGGGTTCCAGTGCAGCGATGATATCGACCAGCTTGTCCGGGTCATTTTCCGCAATTTCGATGTCGAACACATCGACACCGGCAAACTTCTTGAAGAGGACGCCCTTGCCTTCCATCACCGGCTTGCCCGCCAGCGGGCCGATATTGCCCAGGCCCAGCACCGCCGTACCGTTGGTGATGACGGCGACGAGATTGCCACGCGCCGTGTATTTTTCGGCATTGGCCGGGTCCCGCACGATTTCCTCACAGGGAACGGCCACCCCAGGCGAATAGGCCAGGGCCAGATCCTGCGGATTCAGTGTCGATTTGGTGGGAACAACGGCGATCTTGCCGGGTTTGGGGTGCAGGTGATACTCAAGAGCAGCGGCGCGAAATCTTTCATCCATGTTCAATTCCTGCATTGACGGTTGTCATGTCGCAAGGCATAGCCTGCATCCCTTCCCGGCTTCTGCGCGTTCAAAAATCCAGGCGCAAGGCGCGTATTCTATCGCCGTATGGTGTCAGACCGGCAAATCCTGTTGATCGCCTCGATCACAACGGCAGGCTTCTCGCGGGGAATGTCGTGCCCGCAATCCAGCCATTGCAGTTCACACCCCGGATAAAGTCTCGCAAAATCCTGCTTCATGTCGCGATCATGACGTGATATGTCGCATATTTCAGTATTACTCCCACTCCGCCCAGAAACCAGTGCCACCACAGGCACACCAGACAAAGCCGGGGCTGCCATCACCTGCTGCCCGCTCGAACGGGCACAGGCCCATTCGGCCAGGCCACCGTAACACCGCAAAAACAGATGAAACCCGGCCCGGAACCACCAGGGACGCAAAGCGATATCCCCCACACCTTCAAACTGGCCGGGGTGCGTCGAATCCACCAGCAATAAACCCGCCACCTCGTCCGGATGACGGCGGGCAAACAGCTGCAGATAAAGCCCGCCCATGGAATGCCCCACCAGAACATAGGGCGGCGGCAGATCCAGACGAAGCAAAAGCGCGCGAAGCTCCGCCACGACATGATCGGCGTCACGAGCAAGCGAAAGTGCCGGGGCCAAAGCCCGGGTGCGGCCATAGCCCGCCCGGTTATAAGCCAGCACGGTGTATCGCAAGGCGATTTCTGGATAAACCAGCCCCCAGGATTTCTGGAAAGTCGTACCCAGCCCGTGTGCAAAAATCACCGTGGGCGTCGTTCGCCGTATCAGCAGGTAATCGACGTTCAACCCCTCGTCAGCCATATTCACCCTCCAAGCGACGGGGCCTGGAAAATCTCGATCAGATTCTGCCGCAGCCAGAGATTGTCCGGATCCTGGTCAGCACTCGCATGCCAGTACATATAAATATCGGCTGCCTCGGGCATATTGAACCCGTCTGGCAAAGGAACCAGCTTGTTGGCCCGCAGGCTGCTCACGAGATAGGACATCGGACGATGCGGGGCGGTCAGGATGCAATCGGTCTGGGCCACGATCCGCGCCGCCGTCCAGTAATCCTGACAACGCAGCACCACCTCCCGCTCCAGACGACGGCGGGCAAACTCCATATCCAGAAAACTCGCCTCGACACGGCGAGGAGCGACGACGATGTGTTTCAGGGAAAGATAAGTCTCAAGATCAAGCGCGCCGCGCCGCAGGGCCGGGTGATTTCGCCGGATCATGATCGACAGCCCTTCCCGCGTCAGCAGGCGGCTCAGCACATCGGCGGAAGGATAAGAATAGGCGAAGGGCTGCAAGGCCACATCGAATTTTCCGGTGGCCAGACGATGTTCAAACCGCCCCGGCTCGTAGAGCAGGGTCACGATTTCATAGGGTGGGTCACTCCCCTGCCGCTCCATTAACTGAGGAACGAAAGCCGCCTCATCCGTGGTAATCAAGCCGATATTGAGTGTGCGCCGAACCTTGGGCTTCTCGCTGGGCGGCGACTGGTTCAGGGTGTTTTCAAGGATACGCAAGGCAGACAGGACAGGCTGATACAGCTCCCTCGCCAGGGGAGTGGGCGTCATCCCATGACGCAAGCGAACGAACAGCGGGTCGCCAAACAATTCGCGCAAACGCCCCAAGGCATGGCTCACCGAAGACTGGGTCAGATGCAGCTTCTCGCTGGCCCGCGTCACCGTCCCCTCGCGGTAGATCGCCTCGAAGACCACAAGCAGATTAAGGTCGATTCGCCTGATATCGATGTTGCTCATAATACCCCCATGAGAACAATTCATTTGACCAATAATACGACCGGCCTACAATCACGGCAACCTCTTGCAGCCTTGAACGGAGTTTTCCGCAATTTTGTCAGAGGCAATCACCGATCGACGCTGCCTGACCGATCGGCCCGGCCGGGGAACCCTCAAGAACTCCGGCAAAATCCACCACTTTTACTGCAAACAAAGGAATTCACCATGGCTTACAGCATCGACTCCAAGGTTGGCGAACTGCTCGACAATGCTGGCCCGCGCGCCGTCATCGACAAGCACATGCCCGAGCTGCCCTCCAACCCGCAAATCGGCATGGCCCGTGGCATGTCCCTGAAGATGATCGCTGGCTTCTCCGGCGGCAAGATCACCAAGGAAATGCTGGCCGCCGTAAACGACGACCTGCAAAAGCTGTAAATCGACGCGCTTCTTTTTGAAGCCATCGACCGGGGCATGCACCAGCATGCCCTTTTTCGTCGACGATCGCATTTCACGCCAGCCATGAAGCCGAACCACCGCCACTTGTCCCGCCCCACCACGGCATCTGTCCTGCTGCTGTTTTGCCTGCTCTCGCCCTTGTCGGCCGAAGCTGCCGAACCCCAAACACAGGACGGCATTGCCATCGGAAAACCCTCGATTTTCCGGGGGCTCGTCCCTGCGTCCGGCATGGAACGCCAGGCGGGCAGCGAATACGAAAACATGAAACAGCAAGCCGCCGGACAACACGCGCTGGCTTCTGAAAACCACCCGCAACTGCGCCGCCTGCGCGCCATCGCCAACCGCATGATCCCGCTCGCCTCCCGCTACAACCCGCGCGCGGCCCAATGGCAATGGGAAGTCAATCTCATCGGCTCGAAGCAGATCAACGCCTTTTGCATGCCTGGCGGAAAGATCGCTTTTTTCACCGGGCTGCTGGAAGGCCTCAAACTGACGGACGATGAAGCCGCCATCGTCATGGGCCATGAAGTCGCCCACGCCCTGCGCGAACACGCCCGGGAACGGCTGGCCAAGAGCGAGCTGACCAATCTCGGCGCAGACTTACTGGGGCAACTCGTAGCCCAGGGAAAATATGCCGGTGCCTTCCGGGCAGGCGGCAGCCTGCTCAATCTGCGCTTCTCGCGCGACGACGAAAGCGAGGCCGATCTCGTCGGGCTCGACCTGGCCGCCCGCGCCGGTTTTGACCCTCGTGCCGGGATCACGCTCTGGCAAAAAATGACTGCCGCCAACCGTGGTGCTCCGCCGCAATGGCTATCGACCCACCCTTCCGGCCCCAACCGCATCCGTGAGATAGAAGCCCACCTGCCCCAAGTGATGCCGCTCTACGAAAAAGCGATGAAACCCAGGAACTGAAGAATCATCGCCCCGTCGTGAAATAGGCCATCCGGCTCCTGCCCATACCGGGCTATATTCATGACATGAATGCCCCCATTCCCGCCCGGCCCACTGCATCCGGACTCCCGGCACTGGCTCCTGTCCGGCATATCCATCGCCCCCTGACGGTGGCCGAGTATTACCACGCCGCCATTGGCCGCCACCCGCAATCGCACATTCGCTCACATGAAGTGGTCATCGTTCTCGAAGGAACAGGAACGCCCGACCCGAAAAATTTTCAATCCGCGCTGAATCAGGCGGCCGAAGCCAACCCCGGCGCGCGTCTGCGCCTTACCGGGCAGCGGCAACGCGCCCGCTGGATCAGCGACGCCCCCCCTCCGTCACTGCGCTGGATCGACGATTGCCGCTGGGATGGCCGATCCAGCGAAGGCCTGGCCGCCGTGCTCGACACCGAACTTTCACTGGAAAGCGGCCACACCACGGAAGTCATCCTTGCCCGCACCGTCGGCCAGGCAGATCACGGCAAGATCATCTTCCGGACATCACATGCCGTCATGGACGGGATGGGCCTGCTGCACTTCATACAGGAGACGTTTCGCGCCCTGCGTGGCGAACCGCTCCTGGGCAGTAACGCCACTTTCACCGACACCGACCTTATGCAGCACGGCCCGAAAAGGCAGGCACTCACCCGCGAGATACTCCAGATCACCCACATGATGGGCCCGCCACGCGGTGATGAGCGCGGCGGTGTGTGGCGGCGCATCACCATCCCCGGCCCGCAACCCAACCTGCCAGCCCGGCTGGTCGGGTTGATGGCTGAATACTGTCGCCGCCACGGTGACACGGAAAAATCGGTACGCATCGGCATGCCCGCCAACCTGCGCCGCCACATCCCTGATTTACTGACCACCACGAATTTCGCTGGCATGAGCTATGTTGACCTGCTGCCTGCGGCCAGTCTCGAACTAGAGGACATCAAGCAGCAACTCCGGAAACTGCGCGAGGGGCATGCCGAAATGAGTTACCGCAAGATCTTTGAGATCATGCGCTGGCTCCCCTTCGCCTGGGTCGACGGCATGCTTTCGGTCAACGAAAAAAACTACAAGAATCCCAATCTGCACGAAACCGCCATCCTGACCATCCTGGGCATTTTCAAACAAACACCGTTCAGCGGCGGTGGCTTTTCAGCGGAAACTCTCTACGCCATCCCGCAACTCGAAAACGTCTTCATCGCCGTTTCTGGGTTTCAGGGGAATTTCGAGCTCACTCTCGGCATGCCAAAAGTCTTTGCCAGCGAAGGGCGGATGGAGGATCTGCTCGACTTCCTGCGTGGGCGGCTCACCCCCCAGGCTCCTGGAAAGTAGTCCGGTAATCCACCAGAAAACAAAAAAGCCGCACTCCGAACAGAGGCGGCTTTCCTGTTTCCGGCGCAGGCCGGGAATTTACTTCAGCAAAGCCTTCAGCAGCTTGCCCATTTCCGAAGGATTGCGCGTGACCGTGAAGCCGCACTCTTCCATGATGGCGAGCTTGGCATCGGCGGTATCCGCGCCACCGGAGATCAGCGCGCCGGCATGGCCCATGCGCTTGCCCGGAGGGGCCGTCACGCCAGCGATGAAGCCTACGATCGGCTTCTTCATGTTGGCCTTGCACCACTGCGCGGCTTCGGCTTCATCCGGCCCACCGATTTCACCGATCATGATGACAGCATCGGTATCGGGGTCGTCGTTGAACATACGCATCACGTCGATGTGCTTCAAACCATTGATCGGATCACCACCGATCCCGACAGCCGAAGACTGACCCAGACCGATTTCGGTCAGCTGGGCCACGGCTTCATAAGTCAGCGTACCGGAGCGCGAAACCACGCCGATGCGGCCCTTGCGGTGAATGTGGCCGGGCATGATGCCGATCTTGATTTCGTCCGGGGTGATGAGACCCGGGCAGTTCGGGC
>CAZFPI010000090.1:0-10911 GCA_964521075.1 uncultured Sterolibacterium sp. | reverse complement strand
CCTTTCCACAGGTCATGGCCGAATGCGCCGCCCCGCGCGACGGACAAGCCGGTACATGGATCAGCGACGCCATGCAGCTTGCCTACACCCGGCTGCACGAACTGGGCCACGCCCATTCCGTTGAAACCTGGCGAAACGGCGAGCTGACCGGCGGTCTCTACGGCGTAGCCCTCGGCCGGGTGTTTTATGGCGAATCGATGTTCTCCCGGGAAAGCAATGCTTCAAAAATCGCGCTCGCGCATCTGTGCCGCTTTCTTCAGCAACAAGGCTACGCGCTGATCGACTGCCAGATGAAAACACCCCACCTCGCCTCCCTGGGAGCCAGTGAAATCCCGAGAACCCGCTTCATCCACCACATCAACCAGTGGGCTGACGAACCCATCCTCCCTGGAAAATGGCCCGAGGATGGCGCGCGCGCGCTGTTTCGGCCAGAAAATACCCGATGAGCCAGCTCAACGCCCCCCCGTTCTCGCAGCTTCAGTTCTACACGACAGCCCCCTACGGCTGCTCCTATCTGCCCAACCGCGCGGCCCGTTCAGAAGTCGCCGCACCCAATCACCTGATCGACGCCCGGATGTATGGCCAGCTCGTCCGCGCCGGATTCCGCCGCAGCGGCCTGTTTACCTACCGCCCCCAATGCGACACCTGCCAGGCCTGCATTCCCGTTCGCCTGCCCGTTGCCGCCTTCCAGCCCTCGCGCAGCCAGCGTCGCGCCCTGAAACAGCACAACGAACTGATCGCCCGGCAGCGCAACCTGAGTTTTCGTGAAGAACATTACACGCTCTACCAACGTTACCAGGAAAGCCGGCATAGCGGTGGCGGCATGGATCAAGACAGCCGGAACCAATACGCGCAATTCCTCCTGCAAAGCCATGTCGACACCCGCCTGATCGAATTTCGCGCTCCCGCAGACAAGACAAACGCCCCGGGCCTCTTACGCATGGTGAGCCTCATCGACCTCCTCCCGGATGGCATTTCCTCCGTCTACACTTTCTACGACCCGGATCTGCCCGAAGCCAGCCTTGGAACTTACGGCATCCTCTGGCAAATTGCCCAATGCGCCCACCTCGGCCTGCCCTATGTTTATCTCGGCTACTGGATCAAGGACAGCCCGAAAATGGCCTACAAATCCCGTTTTCAGCCACTCGAAGCCCTGATCGACGGCCAATGGCAATCCTTGAACAAACCCGGCTGAATACTGTTATCTTCCTGTTCTCCCCGGCCCTCCAAAAACGCTGACCGCATGCTGCCCTACGCCCTTGCCCGCCCGCTCCTTTTCGCTCTCGATGCTGAAACGGCCCACGAACTGACGATCGCGGGCCTGCACCGCTTTGGCTGCCTGCTGCCTGAACCACCCGCCACACCCCAAAAACCAGTTCGCATCATGGGCCTGGATTTTCCGAACCGTGTGGGCCTGGCTGCCGGGCTAGACAAGAACGGCGAAGCCATCGACGGACTATCCAGGCTCGGTTTCGGCTTCCTCGAAATTGGCACAGTCACGCCACGACCGCAACCGGGCAACCCCAAGCCACGCCTGTTCCGCCTGCCCGAACAGCAAGCCATCATCAACCGCATGGGCTTCAATAACCACGGCGTCACAGCCCTGCTCGACAACGTGCGCGCCGCCAGATACAAAGGCATCCTCGGCATCAACATCGGCAAGAATGCCGACACGCCCATCGAACGCGCCGCCGATGATTACCTGACCGGCCTCGACCAGGTTTATGGCCTGGCCAGCTACGTCACGGTCAACATCTCCTCGCCCAACACAAAAAACCTGCGCCAGCTCCAGGGCGAAAACGAGCTCGACGCCCTGCTCGGCGCGCTCAAGGAACGACAAGCCCGGCTGACGGAAAAACACGGTCGCCATGTTCCCATGGCACTCAAGATCGCCCCCGACATCGATGACGAACAGATACAGCAGATAGCAACACTACTGCGCCGCCACCAGATCGACGCCGTCATTGCCACCAACACCACACTGGGCCGCGAGGGCGTGGAGCCTTCCCCGCTGGCTGGCGAGGCCGGCGGTTTATCCGGTGCCCCCCTCTTTGAAAAATCCACCGCCGTCGTAGCCGCGCTGGCACGTGCCCTGGCCGGTGAAGTCCCCATCATTGCCGCAGGCGGCATCCTCGATGGAGAAAAGGCCCGCGCCAAACTCGCCGCCGGAGCCCAGCTTGTCCAGATATACAGCGGCCTGATCTATCGCGGCCCCGAGCTGATACGGGAATGCATCGCCGCCACCACAAAACCCGCAGCACACGCCTGAACCACCAGAAGAGCCCGGAAAACCAGGGCACAAACCAAGGGGAAAATCATGATCGTCGGCTGCCCGAAGGAAATCAAGAATCACGAATACCGTGTCGGCCTCACTCCGGCAGGAGTTCATGCACTCACCCGGGCCGGACACACCGTCAAGGTCGAAAAAGACGCCGGTGCCCGTGCCGGCTTCAACGACGCCGCCTACGCGGCGGCTGGCGCGCAGATGGTCGGCAGTGCCGCCAAGGCCTATCAGGCCGATCTCATCATCAAGGTCAAGGAACTGCAAGAACCCGAGCTGCACATGACCCAGGGCGGGCAGATGATCTATTGCTTCCAGCACCTCGCCCCGGATCGTGCCCTGACCGAGCGTCTGCTCGTCACGGGAGCCTCCTGCATTGCCTACGAAACCGTCACGGATGCTCGCGGCGGCCTACCGCTTCTGGCACCCATGTCCCGCATCGCCGGAAGACTCGCACCGCAAGTCGGCGCCTGGGCCCTGCAAATGGCCAATGGCGGCAGCGGCGTCCTCCTGGGCGGTGTAGCGGGTGTTCCCGCTGGCAAGGTCGTCGTCATCGGTGCGGGGGCCGTCGGGGCCAATGCGACACAAATCGCTGCCGGCATGGGTGCGGATGTCACGGTGATCGACCAGAACATTGAACGCCTGGCCGCTCTGGACGCACTCAACCATGGCCGGATCAAAACGCTCCTGAGCGAGCCGCTCTCACTGGCCGAAGCCGTGGAGGACGCCGATCTGGTCATCGGGGCGGCACTGGTTCCTGGCAAACTCGCCCCTCGCCTGATCACACGCGACATGCTGCGCCAGATGCGTCCGGGCAGTGTTCTCGTCGATGTCGCCATCGACCAGGGCGGCGTCAGCGAAACCTCCCGCCCCACCTCCCACACCGACCCGATCTACATCGAAGAAGGGGTGGTGCACTACTGCGTCTCCAACATGCCCGCCGCTGTTGCCCGCACAGCCACGCTGGCACTCACCCAGGCCACGCTCCCGCAAGCCCTTCTGCTGGCCAACCTCGGCCTCAAGGAGGCACTCGCCGCCGAGCCGGGGCTTCGGGACGGCCTGCAAATCCACGCTGGCATGGTGACGCACAGCGGGCTCGCGCAAGAACTCGGTCTGCCTTGCGGAACGATGCCGTAAGGGCTTGCCCGGGCGATTTTCTCAGGCCTTGCCGAATACCTCGTTCAGCTGCTGGGTCACGCGGATGAAGGTCGTTCGCTTGGAAAGCTCTCGCAGCCTGCGCGCACCAACGTAAGTACAGGCGGAACGCACACCGCCCAGGATATTCTGCAGGCTGCTTTCTACCGGGCCACGATAATCAATCAGCACTTCCTTGCCCTCCGAGGCGCGGTATTCCGCCACGCCTCCGGCGTATTTTTCCATGGCTGTGCGAGAACTCATGCCATAAAAACGCATCTTCTGTTGTCCGTCAGCCACGGTAACGACTTCCCCGCCGCACTCGTCATGCCCGGCCAGCATGCCACCCAGCATGACGAAATCCGCTCCGCCGCCAAAGGCCTTGGCAATATCCCCCGGCGAAGTGCAGCCTCCATCCGCGCAGATCAGGCCGCCCAGCCCGTGCGCGGCATCCGCACATTCGATGATGGCGGAAAGCTGCGGATACCCCACGCCCGTCATGCTGCGCGTGGTGCACACCGACCCCGGGCCGATGCCAACCTTGACGATATCGACCCCATCCAGGATCAGTTCCTCCGTCATCTCGCCCGTCACCACATTGCCCGCCATGAGGGTCAGATCAGGATATTCCTCGCGCAAGCGGCTCAGAAAACTGACGAAACTCTTGGTGTAGCCGTTTGCCACATCGACACAGACGAGATTCAGCGCCTCCCCCGCCAGTGCCTTGACGCGCCGGAATTTCGCGTAATCCTCCTGAGTGATCCCCATGGAATAAAAGACGCTGGCCGAAGCCCCCATCTCACCCAGAAAGGCCAGTACGGACTGCTCATCGTGATATTTGTGCAAAGCCGCCGCAAGATCATGCCGCGCCAGCGTTCTGGCCATCTCGAACGTACCGGTCATATCCATGTTCGCGGCGATGATGGGAATACCCCGGTAACGGCGCTGCGAGTGCAGAAAGACATATTCACGCGAAATATCGACCTCGGAACGCGAAGTCAGCGTCGAACGCTTGGGACGGATCAGCACATCCTTGAAATCCAGTTTTACATCCTGCTCGATACGCATGAAATTTTCTCCCCGGGTGTCAGGATCAGCATCGCCAGGGCATTGTTCCCCCGGCGGAAGATTGCTTACGGCACGACGGCGGTTGCCTCAATTTCGACAAGCGCGCCATCCTCGATGAAACCGGCCACCTCAACGGCAGTCATTGCCGGATAATGCCGCCCCATCAATGCCCGATAAACCTCGCCGATTTCCTTGCTGCGCGCCTTGTATTCGGCCTTGTCGGCAAGATACCAGTTCAGGCGAACGATGTCGCCAGGCCGCGCGCCTGCTTCGGCAAGGATGGTAATGATGTTGGCCAGTGACTGGCGAATCTGCTCGACGAGATCATCGCTGTGAAAAACCTGCCGGGCATCCCAGCCAACCTGACCGGAAACGAAGATCATTGTTCCCCGGGCAAGCACACCATTGCTGTAGCCTCGCGGCGCTACCCAGTCGGGAGGATGCAGTAAATCCATGATGCCCTTTCAAATGGGGCCTGCCCGCAGGCGGTAACGCTGCAGCTTGCTGGTTTCGGTACGCGGCAGGCTTTCAACAAACTCAATGACACGAGGATATTTATAGGGCGCAATCCGTGCCTTGACGAATTCCTGGATGGCAGCGGCCAGCACCGTATCCGATGCAAAGCCCGCCCGCAAAATAACAAAGGCCTTCACGATCTGCCCGCGCACCGCATCGGGAATGCCCACTACACCGCATTCGAGGACGGCCGGGTGCTCAAGCAAGGCTGCCTCGACCTCGGGGCCTGCAATGTTGTAGCCCGACGAAACGATGATGTCATCATTTCTGGCATGAAAATGGAAATAACCTGATTCATCCAGAAAACCGGTATCGCCCGTCAGATTCCAGCCAGAGCGAACATAAGAAGATTGTCGTTCATCGTCCAGATAACGGCATCCCGTCACGCCCTGTACCGCGAGTTGCCCCGGCTGCCCGGAGGGCAAGGCATTCCCTCCGGCATCGAAAATCCGGAGCGTATAACCCGGCATGGCATACCCGACAGCCCCCCGCCTGGCCTGCCCGGGCGCATGGGAAACGAAGATATGCAAGAGTTCCGTGCTGCCCAGGCCGTCGATGATCTCAAGCCCCGAGGCTTCTCGCCAGAGAGCTCGCGTCGCCTCTGGCAAAGGCTCACCAGCGGATACGCATCGCCGCAAACGCGGCAGGCTCGCCCCTTCCTGCTTCAGCAAGCCAGACATTTGCCGCCAGAAGGTGGGCACGCCGAAACAGACCGTCGCCTGATGCCGCTCCATGGCTGCCAGCATCGCATGGGGCGTCGTCCGCTCCAGCAAGAGGCTGGAAGCACCGTAGCGCAACGGAAAGCACAGCAAACCGCCCAGTCCATAGGTAAAACCGAGAGGGGAAACACCGCAAAAAACATCGTCGGGCCGGGGCTGCAAAGCTGCCACAGGAAAAGCATCGCAAATCGCCAGAATGTCGCGATGCGTATGCACACTGGCCTTGGGTATCCCCGTCGTGCCCGAAGTAAAGGCGATCAGGGCAGGGTCATCCGGCCGGGCGGCATGAGCCGCAACCCCCCCCCCCTCCGACACCACCTGTTCGAGCAAGGGCTCCAGCGAATCCTCCCCTCGTTCCGCAAGGCTGCCCGGCACACTAAAAGGCAGGACGCGCACCGCCTCCATCGCCGACTGGCAAGCCAGCTCAAGCTCGTCCAGCAGACGCGCATCGCACAACGCGAAGCGAATTCGCGCCTTGTCCAGCATCTGCCGCAACTCCTGCGCCCGCAGCAAAGGCATGCTCGTGACGGCCACGCCACCCGCCTTTTGCACCCCCAGCCAGCAAGCCACCATCGCTGGGTGATTGAAACCACGCAGCAACACCCGGTTTCCGGGCAGCAGGCCCAGCGCATCACGCAAGACAGCCGCAATGCGGCCCGACCAGACAGCCAGCTGCCGATAGCTGATCTCCCCCTCGTCCGAGCGCAGGGCGATCCGCTCGCCCCCACCAGCCATCACATGACGGTCGAGCAATTCAACCGCGCAGTTGAGCGTCGACACCCCGGCATCTCCGGGCAAGCCCGGCCACATCGACCGTGGTGGCAGATGTTCCGTAACAAAACGGTCGACAAACGAAGATTCGGCCATGAAAAAGTCAGTAATGCGGGGGGATTTCAGCGCGAGGATCGTGATCCTCCGCTGCCGGGGCGGACTGGACGGACTGCACCTGCTGCCAGACCAGACGCAACTGCTGCTGCAAGCTGTTGATCTGCTCCTGTTGCCGGAAAACAAGCTGATTGAGCTGGTCGAGCAAATCTTCTGCCAGACTCAACTTCGCCTCAATTTCCTCGACACGCGTATCGATATTCACATTTCACCCTTCGCCATCCCGGCTCGACGCCTGCCGGAAAATGTGGCAGCGCGTTGAAAAATCAGGCCGAAGAGATTAACACAGCCACTTTGCTTGGTGTATGATGCTGCGGTTTCGCTGGGGCAATGCAATGTCATGCCACGCCGGAACACCTCCAAAAAATACCCGCACGTCCCACGACAAATCGTTTTTCCGGACTCCAAACCCGCAAGGAACCATGATGAACAGCCCCCTGCTCCGCTCCTCCGTTTTCGCGCTGGCCGCCGCACTGAGCGTTGCGCCTGCCCTGGCCGCCAATGCCCCGGCTGCCAGCAATGACACCATCGCCACCGTCAATGGCAAAGCCATCCCGAAAAGCCGCGCCGACGCGCTGATCTCCGCCCAGACGGCCCAGGGCCAGCCAGACAGCCCGGAGCTTCGCAAGATGGTGCGTGATGAGCTGATCCGCCGCGAAGTCCTCTCCCAGGAATCCGCCAAACTGGGCTACGAAAAAAATCCGCAGGTTCTACCGCAACTCATGCTGGCCCGCCAGAGCGTCCTGATTAACGCGCTCATCGGCGACTACGTCCGCAAGCACCCTGTCTCCGACGAAGTCCTGAAGAAAGAATACGAAACCATCAAACTCCAGCTGGGCGACAAGGAATACAAGGTTCGCCACATTCTTGTCGACAAGGAAGACGATGCCAAAGACATCATCACCAAGCTGGACAAAGGCGAAAAATTCGACGATCTGGCCAAGGCATCCAAAGACCCAGGCTCGCGTGATCGCGGCGGCGAGCTCGGCTGGGCCACCCCCTCCAACTATGTCAAGCCTTTCTCGGAGGCCATGGTCAAACTCGAAAAGGGCAAATTCACCGAATCCCCGATCAAGAGCGATTTTGGCTACCACGTCATCCTGCTCGAAGACACGCGCGAGCTGAAACTGCCCTCCTTCGACGAAGCCAAGCCGCAACTGGCCCAGCGCATGCAGCAGCAAATCGTCGAAAAGCTCATCGGCGAGCTGGTTTCCAAGGCCAAAGTTCAATAAGGGTTCAACAAGGCAAACCTGGCAGGCAAAAAAACGGACGCCCGAGCGTCCGTTTTTTTTTGCCTGCTGCGCCCCCCCCCCTGAATACCGGCTCAACAGTCCCGCCTTTCGTACATCGCCTGGGCGATCGTACCCGCATCGGAAAACTCAAGCTCCCCGCCAACAGGCAGTCCACGCGCAATGCGCGTCACCTTGAGCCCCCGTACATGCAGCATTTCGGACAGATAATGTGCCGTGGCCTCGCCTTCGTTGGTGAAATTCGTGGCGATGATGACCTCCTTCACGACGCCATCAGCAGCGCGCTCCAGCATACGTTCGAGATGCAGCTCTTTCGGGCCGATCCCGTCGAGCGGGCTCAACCTTCCCATCAGCACGTAATACAGACCATCAAACGCGTGGGTCTGCTCCATCATGTTGAGATCGACGGGCATCTCGACCACGCAGAGCAAGGAAGTATCGCGGCGCAGGGAGAGGCAGCGTTCACAAACCTCATCTTCCGTGAAATTGTTGCACCGCTGGCAATGCCGCATCATCCGCAACGCAGCACTGACTTCATCGGCAAGCCGCTGCGCGCCGGTACGATCACGCTGGAGAAGGTGATAAGCCATGCGCTGCGCCGATTTCGGGCCGACACCCGGCAAACAGCGCAACGCCTGGATCAAACGGTCAAGCGATGAAGGAGATGCTGCCACACCCAGCCTAGAAAGGCAGCTTCATGCCGGGAGGCAACTGCAAACCAGCGGTGAAACCGGACATTTTTTCCTGGCTGGTGGCCTCCGCCTTGCGGACAGCATCATTGACCGCCGCCGCAACCAGATCCTCCAGCATTTCCTTGTCATCCATGACGGATGCGTCGATCTGAACACGCCGGACATCATGCTTGCAGGTCATGGTGATCTTGACCATGCCCGCCCCCGACTGCCCCTCGACCTCGACCGAGCCCAGTTCTTCCTGGGCTTTCATCATTCTTTCCTGCATTTTCTGCGCCTGTTGCATCAGGCCAGCCATGCCGCCTTTCATCATGGTGATTCTCCTGTGGGTAATTATTGATCGTTCAGTCTGTTCAATCGACAGGTTTAATGGAGGACTCGTCGATAGTGGCGTCGAACAGATCGACCACCTGACGCACGAATTCATCCTGTTCGATCGAGGCTATGGCGCGTTCCTGACGCTCCCGCTGAACCTGACGCTTGCGTTCCACCGGTGTTTCCGTGCCGGTATCTGCCAGGGTGATTTTGAGTCGCAGGGGACGGCCAAAGTACTTCTGCAATTCGGCTTCCAGCTTGTCCGGGTAGGATTTATCCAGCAAGAACTGATGCGCGGGCGGCAGCCGCAATGAGATCACAGCCTCGCCCACTTCGACCAGCTCGCAATGTTGCGCCAGGCTTCGCACCATGCCGCCCAGGGAAAGGCGCGCGCAGATGGTGTGCCAGTCTTCATCCCCCCCGGAGGTGGCCGGAATCGCAGAGACGGCCGGAGCCTGCACTGGCTGAACGGGCTGCGTGACACGCGAAGGCGAAGGTTGCGTCAAGGCAGCCGACAGCGGGGCAGAAGGGGAGGAAGATGCGGCAGACGAGGAGGCGAGACGATCTCCCCGGGCGAGGGCTGGTGAGGCGGCCGCAGACGGTGCAGCCGGGGCATTCAACGGCACGGGCATTTCCGGGCGGAAGGCAAAAAGCCGCAGCAGTGTCATGGAAAACCCCGCCCGTTCATCCGGGGCCAGGGGCAAATCATTGCGGCCATGAATGGCGATCTGGTAAGCCAGCTGCAAAAACTCGGCATCAAACCCTTGCGCGTAGACGGCCAGCCGCTGCCGCTCTCCCTCATCGCTCAAGGCCTGCGGCGCAAATTGCGCGAGGGCGATGCGATGAAAAAGTGTGGCCAAAGCCTGCAAGGCAGCCTCGAAGGAGAGGCTGCGGGCATCCATACGGTCGACGGCATCCATCAGGACGGCCACATCGCCCGCCCTCAAGCCATCGAGGATGCCATAAAGATAATCGTCCCCCACCGTGCCGAGCATGTCGCGCACATTGTCATCCTCGACACGCCCGGCACCATGAGCAATGGCCTGGTCGAGCAGACTCAGCGCATCGCGCATACTGCCCGCCGCCGCCCGGGCCAGGTGATCAAGTGCCGGGAGTTCGCAGGGAATGCCCTCCTGTTCGAGGATGCGCGTCAGATGGGCAATGATGTGCGAGGGTGGCATTTGCTTGAGATTGAACTGCAAGCAGCGCGACAGCACCGTGACCGGGATTTTCTGCGGATCAGTCGTCGCAAGAATGAACTTGATGTGCTCGGGCGGCTCCTCCAGCGTCTTCAACATCGCATTGAAGGCCGAATTGGAGAGCATGTGCACTTCGTCGATCACATAAACCTTGTAACGTCCGCGTGTTGGCGCGTAAGCCGCATTTTCGAGCAACTGACGCATCTCATCGACACGGGTATTGGTCGCCGCATCCACCTCGAGCAGGTCAACGAAACGGCCGGCATCGATTTCCTGGCAAGCCGTACAGACACCGCAGGGTGTCGGCGTAATACCTTGTTCGCAGTTCAGGGATTTGGCGAGAATACGGGCGATGGTCGTTTTACCGACCACACGCGTCCCCGTAAAGAGATAAGCGTGATGCAAGCGCTGCTCAGACAGGGCGTGCGTCAGAGCGCGCACCACATG
The DNA here is from genome assembly GCA_964521075.1 of uncultured Sterolibacterium sp. Taxonomy (GTDB): domain Bacteria; phylum Pseudomonadota; class Gammaproteobacteria; order Burkholderiales; family Rhodocyclaceae; genus Sterolibacterium. Next base: position 405 of record CAZFPI010000090.1, on the reverse strand, counting down.
TTCCTGGCCCACCAGGGTATCAAACGACCGGGGACGCCACTTGCGCGCAAGGACTTGATAGCTCATGCGAAAGTCATGCCTCGTAGTATGGGCAGGGATTCATTCTCGTGGATGTTCTCAGGGGCCAGGTAGCCGGCATCATTCCACACTCCACACTCCACACCCCGGGCCCGGAATCTTTCTGTAAAGAAATGGGGCGAAATTGGCGAGCCTTACCCCCGGCACTTGCAGTAAACAGCTGTGGCTGCTTCCTTCCGGACCTGACCAGGTTCACCGCCCCGCAATGCGGGGAGGCCCGCCGCCGGGGATTCTAACAGCCTATTGGGGGTTTCGCGCATTGCATCTTCACCCCGCCCGATGGCCATCCTGCAATTTCAGGATGCGGTCGGCGCAGGAGAAATAAGC
>CAZFPI010000089.1:0-11113 GCA_964521075.1 uncultured Sterolibacterium sp. | reverse complement strand
CGGCATCGTGCTGTACATCGCCGCGATGTGGATTGCCGGCGTGATGCAGGGTCTGATGTGGCGTGCGGTCAACGCCGACGGCACCCTGACCTACACCTTCGTCGAATCGGTGAAGGCCACCTATCCTTTCTACGTGCTTCGCTTGGCTGGCGGATTGTTGTACCTCAGCGGCATGCTCATCATGCTCTGGAACGTCCTGAAGACAGCGACAGCAGGCCGGGCGACCACCGTCAACATCCCGGCTGTTGCGGCCCACGCCTGAGGAGAACTACAACATGGCCAACAACAAAAGCACCGGTTTGTCGCACGAAGCGATCGAGACCAACAACTTCCTGATGATCGTGCTGATCCTGATCGTGCTGCTCTTCGGCGGTCTGGTCGAGATCGTTCCGCTGTTCTTCCAGAAGTCCACGACCCAACCCATCGAAGGCGTCAAGCCGCTCACCGCCCTGCAACTGGCGGGGCGCGATATTTACGTCCGTGAAGGTTGCTACAACTGCCATTCGCAGATGATCCGTCCCTTCCGCGCCGAAACCGAGCGTTATGGGCATTATTCCGTCGCGGGTGAGTCGGTCTATGACCATCCCTTCCAGTGGGGTTCCAAGCGTACCGGTCCGGATCTGGCCCGCGTCGGTGTGCGTTACTCGGATCAATGGCATCGCGCCCATTTGCTGCAGCCGCGTGATGTCGTCCCGGAGTCCAATATGCCGGCTTATTTCTGGCTGGATCGTCCGGCAAAGATTGACGACATCGAGGACAAGATGCGCGCCTTGCGCTCGGTCGGTGTGCCTTATACCGATGCCGAGATTGCCGGGGCGAAGGAGGAGACCCGTGGCAAGACAGAGCTTGAATGCCTGATCGCCTACCTGCAGGGCTTGGGAACAGCCCTCAAGACCACCAAATAATGTCAGCCAGTGGTTTTCATCATGGATACCAATGATCTGCGCGCCGCCTTTACCGTCCTGAGTCTGCTGACTTTTCTGGGCATTCTCTGGTGGGCTTACGGCGGCCATCGCAAGACCGCATTTGATGAGGCAGCACTCCTGCCTTTTTCGGAAGATGAGCCGATGGCCGGCGACGAAACGGCCCGGCGGCAGCCATAAGGGAAGTCATCATGACACAAGATTTTTCCGGTTTCTGGAATGTTTATATCACGCTGATCACGCTGGTCAGCGTACTGGCCTGTGGCCTGCTTCTTTGGGTGCAGGATCGCGCCAAAAATACACCTGGCCAGACCATGGGCCATGTCTGGGACGAAACCCTGGAGGAGTATGACAATCCGCTGCCAAACTGGTGGCGATGGATGTTCTATCTGCTGGTGGCGTTTGCTCTGGGTTATCTGGTGTTTTACCCCGGTCTGGGGCATTACGCGGGGACGTTCGGCTGGACATCGCACAACCAGTACGAGAAGGAAATGGCCGATGCGAAGGTGAAGTATGACGTCCTGTACGAAAATTATCTCAAGCAGGATATCGTGAGCCTTTCCAAAGATCCGAAGGCGAAACAGATGGGTAAAACGCTGTTTCTGACCTACTGCGCCCAGTGCCATGGCTCGGATGCGAAGGGGGCCCGGGGCTTTCCCAATCTCACCGATACGGACTGGCTTTATGGCGGCGCGCCTGAGCAGATCGAGACCACCATCCTGGAGGGGCGCACGGGTGTGATGCCGCCTTATGGCGGAAATCCGGATGCCGTGGGAGGGGCTTCCGGCGCGCGGGAAATCGCAAACTATGTCCGTTCCCTGGCGGGGCTGGCCAATGACAGCATCCTCGCCGCCAAGGGAAAGCCGCGTTTTGAACAGGTCTGTACGGCTTGCCATGGCCCGGAAGGCAAGGGGAATCAGGCCATGGGAGCTCCCAACCTGACGGACAAGATATGGCTGTATGCCGGTAGCGAAGATGCGATCGTCGAAACCATCACCAAGGGGCGCACTAACCAGATGCCCGCACACCGGGAACGTCTGGGCGAGGCCAAGGTTCATCTGCTGGCGGCTTATGTTTATGGCCTGGGTGGCGGCCAGCCCCCGGCGGCTGAACCTGCCGGAAAATAAGCAGTCAAATTTCCCCGGCCTGGTGTCGGGGATTTTTTTGGTTTGAAAATAAGCATTTCCTTATTTATCTGTCTGGTGCTGGTCTGGCGGTATTAAGCACAAGGTGATGCACAATCAGAGCAAAATTCTTCAACAAGGGGTTCATGGTGAAAGCAAACGATCAACTGAGGTTTCCAGGATCATGAGCCAGTCTGATCCTGAAACAACATCCGGGGCGACATCGCCCACGGTGGCTCCGGTGCGCTTCATGGAAGTGAACAGGAAAATTTATCCACGCTCCGTCAAGGGGCGTTTTGCTTCCTGGCGATGGATTTTTTTCTGGGCGATCCAGTCGGTTTTCTACGGTCTTTGCTGGGTTCCCTGGAACGGTCGGCAGGCGGTGCTGTTCGATCTGACGGAGCGAAAGTTTTATATTTTTGACCTCGTCTTCTGGCCGCAGGATGTGATTTATCTGGCCTTGCTGCTGATCATTTCAGCCTATGGCCTGTTCTTGTTTACGGCCATGGGCGGGCGTTTGTTCTGTGGCTATGCCTGTCCGCAAACGTTATTTACCGAATGGTTTTTGTGGATCGAGGAGAAGATCGAGGGGCCCTGGAATGTCCGGCAAAAACTCGACCGTCAGCCCATGGATGCCCGGAAATTTCGGCTCAAGGCTGCCAAGCATGGCGCGTTTTTGCTGATTTCCGCCTGGACGGGCTTTACCTTTGTGGGTTACTTCACCCCAATACGCACCCTGATGCTGGAAGTGGCGACCTGGACGCTTGGGCCCTGGGAAATTTTCTGGATACTTTTCTATGGCCTGGCAACGTACGGCAACGCGGGCTTTCTGCGTGAGCAGATGTGCCTGCTCATCTGCCCCTATGCCCGTTTTCAGAGCGTCATGTTCGACCCGGATACGCTGGTCGTGACGTATGACAAGGCGCGTGGCGAGTCGCGCGGGCCCCGGAAGAAAACGGAAGATTACAAGGCGGCAGGCAAGGGGGATTGCGTCGATTGCAATATCTGTGTTCAGGTCTGCCCGACGGGGATCGACATTCGTGATGGCCTGCAGTACGAGTGTATCGGTTGCTCGGCCTGCATCGATGCTTGCGATCAGGTGATGGACAAGGTGGGTTATCCGCGCGGCCTGATCCGCTATTCCACGGAAAATGCACTGGCGCGTGGCTGGGGGGCACGGGAGATTGCCCGGCATCTGGTTCGGCCAAGAACCCTGATCTACGGTTTTATTCTCGCGGTGATCGTAGGGGCGACTGTCTGGGGGGTTGCGACACGCATACCGCTGCGTGTCGATGTCATCCGTGATCGCGGGGTTATGTCGCGCGAGCTTGACGATGGCCGGATCGAAAACCTGTATCGCTTGCAGATCATGAATATCAGCGAGGCGTCGCATCGCTATACGATTTCGCTCAGTGGCCTGCCAGGCGCAGATTTTGAAGGCGAACACATCGTTGAAATCCCGGCTTCCGGGACAGTAACGGTTCCCGTCGCGGTTCGTGTGCCTGCCGAATCGGCCCGGCAAGGCAAGAGTCTGGTCTGGTTTGATGTGGCCAGGATCAATGAGCCAGACGTCGTCGTGCACGAGAAGGCGACTTTCCTGAAGCCTTGACGAGAAAGCAGGAGGATGAAGGCATGAATAGTACAAATGGTACAAGTGGTACGAATGGTACAAGTGGTACAAATGGTATCAATGTCCTGATGTTGAATTCGCAGCCCTGGTATCGCCATCGTTGGCCGTGGCTGCTGATGTCCGGCCCGATCATTGTCGTGGTGGCGAGTTTTGTCACGCTCTGGCTGGCGATCCGGACGGATGACGGGCTGGTGACCAATGATTATTACCAGAAAGGCCTGGCGATCAACCAGACACTGAAACTTAGTGAGCATGCCGAAGCTCTGGGGCTGCGGGCGGGGCTGACGGTGGGGCTGAATAGCATGCAGCTGCGCCTGTCTGCGGCCAGCCCGGGTTTTATCCCGCCCACCAAAATCCATGTAACCGTCTCACACCCCACCCGCGCCGGCCTGGATCAGACCCAGGTGCTGACGCTGCAACACGACCATTACACGGGCCAATTCAGGCTCCCACCGGATGGTCACTGGCTCATTCTGCTGGAAGACGAAGCCAAGACCTGGCGCATCCTGGGTAACATGATCCTGCCCTCAGCGGGAGAGGTCGTGTTTCGCGCCAGGACGAATGATGAGAAGGCAAACTGAGAACCCTCCCATGGCTTTGGTTGCCGGGTAGGGAGCGGCAACGCCGGACGTCGTTCTGAGTGAGGCGGAGCCCGGGAAGCGGGCCATTCCGCGCAGCCTTGCCAATTTTCCCGTTTATCATTATTCATGACAGGGAAATCGCATTTGAGATTTCCCCATCCCGTAGGGGCGAATCATTATTCGCCCTGAATTGTCATTCGCCCCGAACCCTCTTCGCGCGATGCCCCGGCATGCGGCTTCATTTTCAACCCTGCCGGGACTCGCCCCACCTCTACGGGTGGCTCCGCCCTGCGGGCTCCTGCCGGCGGGCGCAATCAATCATCGAAAACCAAATGCGATTGCCCTGTTATTCATGATAGGCAATTAAAATCTTTGTCATATTGTGACAAAATGCCTCCGTTTTTGTTTTTTCCGGGGGGCGCGTTTTGTGCTTCTCGGGGAAAAGGTTCCGGCGTGTTTTGAAGGGTGAGATCTCAACTGAGCATTTTCCTTCAGGGAGTCGCTGGCGATAAATCTTGAGGCGCAAGGGCGGGGTTCATGAAATCGACTAACTTTCGGTGTGGCTCGTTGACCGGCTTGATGGCCGTGGCTTTCCTCCTGGTTTCCGGGAGCGCGCATGCCTGGTATGGCTGGGGTGGGCTGGTGATCGGAGGGCAATCCGGGGTGAGCTCTCTCCAGCCGGGCGGCAGCATCGCGGTCTCGGCGCAGTCGAATTACACCGGCTTTGAGTGCCGGGACCAGGCGGAGGTTTTTGTCAGCGGTGCTTGCCGTGTCAGTAACGGCGTTGCTCCCGGCTATACGACGACCGGTGTTCAGGTGACCGGGTTGCCACTGACTTGTGGTGACAGCACGGTCAATGCCACGATCCAGATGAATGCCGCCTTGCCCAAGCCGACATCTCCTTGTGTTGTGAGTTATCGTGCCGGGGCCAACGATTCAAGAATCTGGCCTTTTAGTCCTCACGATAATTGCGCTGGCTGGGGCTCGTGGGCCGGCGGATGGAGCCATAAAAACCAGTGCGATTTCAAGGATGCTTACCAGACCATCAAGTTCATTCCGGCCATCACGGCGAGTGCGCCGACTTATGCGAAAGTCGGCAGCAGTTTTGAGGTGAGCTCCACCGAGGCTTCCAGCATTCCTCGGGCGATTTCTGTCGGAGCGGGCTGTTCAGGCTCGGGGACGGATAGTGCCACCATCACGATGGGGCCGACCAAGGGCAGTATTTGTACGGTGACTTACGCTACTGCATCGGATGCGGCGTTCATTGCTGGTTCGACAACGACCTCGACGCGTGGCTCGCTCTGGCAGCCGCAGTCGATCACTTTCCCGGCGCAGACTTCGCCGCGCCTGTATGTGGCCTCGGGAACCTTTCCGATCACGCCGGCCACGGGTGGGCTGTCTGTCGCGCCGATTGTGTACAGTTCCTTGAGTCCTTCAGTCTGTACGGTGTCCGGTACCACGGTGACGATGGTCAGTACCGGTACCTGCGTGATCGCCGCCGACAAGGGGGCGGATGACGATTATGCCCCCGCACCGCAGCAGGTGCAGTTCGTTGAAATCACCAAGGCGCAGCAATGGATCCGGGTGGATGCTGGTGCGCCACAGACCAAGCCGGATGGGCAGGGCTTCACCGTGGCGGCAACTTCCATCGCCACGGCCTCCGGGAATCCGACCGGCCTGGCCGTTAATATCACGGTGCAGGGCAGTTGCACCGGGGCCGGGGGAAATAGCCCGCAGACCTTCACCATGAACACGAACCCGCCAGGCGTATGTACGGTGATTTTCCAGCAGGGCGGCAATGCAACCTATGACCGCGCCGACCCGGTGACCCAGTATGTGACGCTGGATAACGGAGGCTCAGGCTGTTTCGGGGAGGGGACTTACACTTCGCTGCGGTTTACAAAATCTGGCGGTTATATCGGCTGGGCCTGCAACGCGGGCAGTTTCATCGCTCCAGGAGGCTTGGTCAAGTGCTTACCCGGTTTATACCTGCCGTTCATCCATGAAAACGGCTGGTCAATCCCACCGGGGATTGGGTTCAAGGGGCATGTGCTGCAAACGGAGCTGAATCCAGGCAAGACTTTCGTCATCCAGAAAGCACCGGGCTGGAATGCGACATCGAATGACTATTACAACATCCTTAACGTAACCGACAAGACCTGCCTTGCTTCGGGGAACGCCATTTATGAGGCGTGGAGCCCGCGTGTCGGCTCCAATTCGAGTGCCGGTTATCTCGTGGCCTTTCAGGATTCAAACACCATGCCCGGCCAGTATTGCAATTACAGCCATCGGCAGACCAAGTGGAAAATCAATTCGCATTCTGGCTACATCACCTTGCAGACGGCAGGTTATCCCGGTTGGCCTACACCGGGCTGCATTGGAACGGATCTTTTCGGCCTGAGTCGCCTGCAGTTATGGGGAAAAGGGAGTGGGAATTTTGGCAACTGGGGAGATGTCTGGGTGCGTAATCTCCTGCCTTCCTGCAATTCTTCCGGGGCACGCATTACCTGCGGTGGTTATACGCCGCCCACCCCCAATCACCTTCGTTTCGAGTTCAATTCGACCTCGGCCCTGACTTGTCAGGCCATGCCCATCACTATCCGCTTGTGTGCCAACGCCGCTCCGGGGCTGGGGAGCAGCGGGGTGTGTACGCCCTATAACGGCTACGGTGTGATCAAACCGCTGGCCTCTGCCGGAACCTGGAGCGGTCTGACTCTGCCGCCGCTCACGGGCTTCATGAGTTCGTCGACGGGCATCACCTTGTCCAATGCCTCGACCGACACGGTTTCCCTGGGGTACAGCAACAAGAGCATGGTGTTGGCAGACAACGCCCTGGAGTGCTACGACACGGCCAGCAACCAGCGGGTGAACTGCTCGGCGGCTTTCACCTACAAGAAATGCGCCGATTTCGATGCTGTGGAGCCGGGGGCGGCCACGGGGACGAATCTGTACACCAAGATTGCCGGCCGCTCGTTCAGCTTCGACGTGGTGGGGGCTGCGGCCTATACGGGGAATGTGACCGTCAGTCTGGTGGATGTGACCAGCAGTGCCGCTTGTGCGGGTGCGCCCACGCTGGTTTCTGTTGCCGCTCCCTATGAGTTTGTTGCAGGGGACAATGGGCGCAAGACCTTCAACACAAGTTATGCAGGTGCAGCGAGTAATGTTGCCGTCAAGATGGAAGACAAGAATGGCAAGTGCTACGCCTCGTCGGATACCTTCAGCATCCGCCCCAAGGTTTTTGATCTGACAGGGACGTTCGATAATCCACACAAGGCCGGGCAGCCATTCTCGCTGGTGGCAACAGCCGAGAATGATGCGGGAGCAGTGACGACGCAATATACGGCTACGCCCGCGATCAACGATGGTGCCGTCATGGACATCACCGAAGGTGCTCCGGGGTCTGGCATCGTGCCAGGCTCGATGGTGGGCACTTTCCCGGCGGCTGTCGCCGGTGTGGCGACCGGGAGCAATGCTTTCAAATACAACAATATCGGCCTGCTGCGCTTTCCACAGGTGGCGGATGACAGCCTCGCCAGTGCCGTCGAGGACGCCGCTTTCACAGCGGTGGATCAGGCCAAGGGAGATTGCATTGCGGGTTCCTATTCCAACACGCTGACGGACGGAAAGTATGGCTGCAACATCGGCTCGACACAGCTGGATACGAATCGCTTCATTCCGGATCATTACGAAGTCAATTACACATTGACGCCGAATTGTGGTGGCGTGACTGGCTTTACCTATTTCGATCAGGCTCCCGCTACGACACCGCTCGTGAGCGTGAAGGCAGTGAGTATGGATGGCGGCGTGCTGACCCGGGTGACAAAGGATTACCCCTTGCCGGCGGTGGGGAGCTATTCTTTTACCCTGACGGCCAAGAACGGCGGCATCATCGCCAACCCGCCGACGGCAGCCCCCGTGTCGATGCGAATGAGCACTGTCCCCGGCGGTGGCTGGCCGGATACCCAGCCGGGAGGACTTTACGAAAATCTGGAGTCATACTCGGCAACGACCGCCCTTTTGCCCCGGCAGACGCCTCCGGTCAATTACGAGAACTTCACCCTCGAGACCGAGGTGCATGATCCGGATGATGTGAAGATCACACTGTGTAACGGCATGCCTGTAAGCGGTGGCGGGACAACGATGTGTGCTTCCCCACCGGTGAAATTCCGTCATGGCATCCTGAAACTGGATGCCGCTTACGGCCCGGAAACCCTGCCGCTGCATGTGCCGGTGCGTGCCTTGTACTGGAACGGCACAAAATGGGCAAGGAATCTGGCTGACAACTGCACTCAGCTCGTGACGGCGACAGCCAACCCCGCGCGTAATATCGCCGTCGGGAATTTCAAGGGCGGGATTACAAGTAGCGATATCAATGTCCTGGGTAGTGGGCTGACACTGAACCAAGGGCAAGGCTCGATCCGGATCGAGGCACCCGGGGCCGGGGTACAAGGTAGCGCGGACATTGCGATCAACCTGAACCCGGCGACGACAGCCAACGATTCTTCCTGCGTGAGCTGGGGAGCTGGGGCGTCTGCGCCAAATGTAACGAGCGGTGCGGCACTCCCGTTCCTGAAAGGCGCGTGGTGCGGAACTGCTTATATCCGTGACCCCCATGCCACGATCCGTTTTGGCATACCCAAGAGACAGGTCATCTTTTTCCGGGAGCGGTATTGAACTATTGATTCGGTGTGGTGATGTATGAATCGCCGCCTGCAGGCAGCCTTTACGGCTGCCCGCAGGAGCCTGTCGGAAATTTTGTGTGTGAGGCATAACATGCCGAAAAGGAGCATTGCCTGAATCCTGTAGAATCGCCACCTTCCTGGATTGATGCGTCAGTGACGCCCGCTTGCCCATGAAAACGACATTCCTTGATTTTGAACAGCCCATCGCCGAGCTGGATGCCAAGATCGAAGCCCTGCGCTTTGCCCAGGATGATTCAGCCGTCGATATTTCCGACGAAATCGGACGTCTGGAAGCCAAGAACCAGAACCTCCTCAAGGATATTTACGCCAAGCTCTCGCCCTGGCAGATCGCGCAGGTCGCCCGGCATCCGCAACGTCCTTATACCCTTGATTACGTCGATTTCATGTGCACCGACTTCGAGGAGTTGCACGGCGACCGCGCCTATGCCGACGATCAGGCCATTGTGGGCGGGCTGGCGCGTTTCAATGGGCAATCCGTCATGGTCATCGGCCACCAGAAAGGCCGGGATACCAAGGAAAAAATCCTGCGAAATTTCGGTATGCCTCGCCCGGAGGGTTATCGCAAGGCTTTGCGCCTGATGCGGCTGGCAGAAAAATTCGGTATCCCTATCCTGACTTTTGTCGATACACCCGGGGCTTACCCGGGTATCGGTGCTGAGGAGCGAGGGCAATCCGAAGCCATTGGCCGCAACCTGCTGGTGATGGCCGAACTGAAAGTGCCGCTGATTACCACCATCATCGGTGAAGGCGGCTCCGGTGGCGCGCTGGCCATCGCCGTGGGCGATGCCGTCATGATGCTGCAATACTCGACCTATTCGGTGATTTCGCCCGAAGGCTGTGCTTCCATCCTCTGGAAAAGCTCGGCCAAGGCGAATGAGGCCGCCGAGACCATGGGCATTACCGCCGCCCGCCTGAAAACCCTGGGGCTCGTGGATCGCGTGGTGAATGAACCCGTCGGCGGGGCGCATCGTGCGCCGCAGACCATGGCCGCTTCGCTGAAAAAAGCCATCCAGGATGCACTGCGGCAAGTTGCCGATCTGTCGACCGATGAGCTGATCGAACGTCGTTTCGAGCGGATCATGAGCTATGGCAAATTCAAGGAACAGCGCGTCGCCTGAGCCCCTGCTTCAGGCGGTTGTTGCGGCACTGCACCGCCATTTGCCTCAACCTTGTCCCGGGATGCGTCTGGCCGCCGGATTGTCTGGCGGGCGTGATTCCGTCGCCTTGTTATTTGCGCTGAAAGAAGTTCAGGCAGATTTCGCTTATACCTTGTCTGCCTGCCATGTCCATCATGGCCTGAGCCCTCATGCGGATGCCTGGCAGGCACATTGCCAGGCTTTGTGTGATCGTCACTCGATTCCCTTGCAGGTATTCCGTGTTCATGTGCCACCCCGGTCACGCGAAGGCCTGGAAGCTGCCGCGCGGCGTTTGCGTTACGAAGCGTATGCCCGGCTGGAGGCCGACTGGCTGATGCTCGCGCAGCATCAGGGCGATCAGGCAGAAACCCTTTTGTTCAACCTGTTGCGCGGCTCGGGCGTGGCGGGTGCTCGTGGCATGCCTGAAGTCCGTCCGGTACGGGAGGGGCTGCGTCTGATGCGCCCTTGCCTGGGGGTAGGGCGTGCCGATATTGATCGTTACCTCAAAAGCCGGAACCTGCCCTGGGTTGAGGACGAGAGTAACGAAGACGAGCGGTTCTCACGTAACTTCCTGCGACACCGCGTTTTCCCTGTGTTACAGCAGCGATTCCCCGCCGCCGAGGCCCGTCTGGCGGCAACGGCCGCGCACTTGTCGGAAGCCGGGGAGTTGCTCGATGAACTGGCTTTGGCGGATCTGGCGGGGCGTATTCCCGAGTTTCCCTTGCCAGTCAGTGTGCTGGCCGGCTTGCCGGAAGCACGCGGCAGAAATCTGCTGCGTTACTTGCTGGGGTTGCATCGGATCATGATTCCCGGCGCGCCACGGTTGCGAGAAGCCCTGCGCCAGCTCTGTGAATCCGCACCGGATCGCCATCCGGAAGTAGCTTTCGGCCAATGGCGACTGATTCGTGTGCGGGGGGAGATCGTGTTGAAGGAAGGCTGCCTTCAGGCGGCCGCCGGGACCAGAGAGCTGGCCCCGACTGTTTGGACAGAATTTCCACGGAGATAAGTGGAGCCCT
>CAZFPI010000088.1:1976-11144 GCA_964521075.1 uncultured Sterolibacterium sp. | reverse complement strand
TACGTCAATGATGCTGGCCGTCAGATGGACATTCTGGCGGTATCGACCTGGCTGCGTTATCTGGCTCTCTTCGGGGAAGAGATTCCCTTTCCGCCCAACGCCTACCAGGGCGATTATGTGGTCGACATGGCAAGGCAGGTGCGCGAAGCACACGGAGATCGCTACCTGCGCCCGTCCGCCGAAGTGCTGGCCGAAGTTCCGGCACTCGCAGAGGACGCTTCAAATATCGAGGAAAGGCTCGATGCGCTGATCGCCAGCGGCAAGCGTTTGCTGGGCGAGGGCTGGGAATACATCCACCACCACGCGCTGACCGAACAGCTCGCCGATGGACGCAATGATCTGGAAGAGTTCGGCGTGCATTTCGATGTGTGGTTTTCCGAACGCTCGCTCTACGATACCGGCCTCGCCGCGCAAGCGGTCGAGCGGCTGGAGAAAAACGGCCATATTTATGTGCAGGATGGGGCAAAGTGGTTCCGCTCGACGCAGTTTGGCGATGAGAAAGACCGTGTCGTCCAGCGCGACAACGGCCTCTACACCTATTTCGCCTCGGACATTGCCTATCACTTCAACAAGCTGGAACGCGGCTTCGAGAAGATCGTCGACATCTGGGGCGCGGATCATCACGGCTACATCGCCCGGGTGCGTGGCGCGCTCACGGCCATGGGCTGCGAGGGCAAGGAAGGCGGGCCGCTGGATGTCCTGCTGGTGCAATTCGTGTCACTCTGGCGCGGCAAGGAAAAAATGTCGATGTCCACCCGCGCGGGGCAATACGTCACCCTGCGCGATCTACGCCATGAAGTCGGGAACGATGCCTGCCGCTTCTTCTATATGCTGAGAAAGGCCGACCAATCGCTGGATTTCGATCTGGAGCTGGCGAAATCGCAAAGCAGCGACAACCCGGTGTATTACGTCCAGTATGCCCACGCCCGCGTTTGCTCGATGCTGAACCAGTGGGGCGGCGATCCGGCATCGCTGGCCGGAGCCGGCCTGGCCCCCCTGACCGGCGAGAGGGAAATGGCCATTTGCGCGCGCCTGTCGGCTTTCCCCGAAGTCATCGACGATGCCGCCCGGGACTACGCGCCACAGGCCATCGCTTTCTACCTGAAAGATCTGGCTGCGGAATTCCACAGCTATTACAACGCCGAACGCATTCTGGTCGAAGATACCGCCACGCGAGACGCGCGGCTGGCACTCGCGGCGGCAGTGCAGGTCGTCCTGCGAAATGGCCTGGGCATCCTGGGTGTTTCTGTTCCGGAGAGCATGTGACATGAACAAACCTTCCTCACCGGCCCGGGCGAAATCCTCCCCCGCGCACAAAAAAAGCGGCGGCGGCACACTCGTGGGCCTCTTCGTCGGTATCGTCATCGGCCTGCTCTGCGCCTTTGGCGTGGTGCTGTATCTGCAAAAATCGCCCCTGCCCTTCATGGACAAATCCGGCCATGTGGAAGCGCAAACGCCCGCTCCTGCCGCCCCCTTGTCGCTGCCGGGCAAGCCTGGAGAAAAACCGGTCGGAGGAGCCAGTGACAAACCGCGTTTCGAGTTCTACAAGATTTTGCCCGGTGGCCAGGAAGCCAGCCCGCAGACCACGGCACCCCCTGCTCCCGGCGGGCAGCCCCCCGCCCCGCCCCCCGGCCCGACGGATCAGGCTCCGGTGGCAGGAGATACCCCGGTGGCCGTGGCCGGTGATGTTTTATACCTGCAGGCAGGAGCTTTCCAGAAGGCCAGCGACGCAGACAACCTCAAGGCCCGGCTGGCCCTGATGGGACTTGAAACCAGTGTGCTCGAAGCGAATGTGCCAGACAAGGGAACGATGTATCGTGTCCGCGTAGGCCCGTTCAAAAAGCCGGATGAAATGAACCGCGCACGGAACCAGCTGTCACAGAGCGGTATCCAGGCCAGCCTGGTCAAAATCAAGGAAACCCACGCTGCCCCCGCGCAATAACACTCTTCACAAGGAGATATCCATGTCCCGTTTTTCCCGGTTTGCCGCAGCCTCCTGCCTCGCTCTTTCCCTCCTCTGCGGCGCGTCGCTGGCCGCCGATATCCGTGAAGGCAAGGAATACGCCCTGTTGCCGCAAACACAGCCGACGGATGCCAAAGGCAAGGTCGAAGTCATCGAATTTTTCTGGTACGGCTGCCCGCATTGCTACGAATTCGAACCCACGCTGAAAACCTGGACAAAATCCCTGCCCCCGGACGTCGCCTTCCGCCGTGTGCCCGCCGACTTTGGCCGCTGGACGGGCGGGGCCAAGCTGTTCTACGCACTCGAGGCCCTGGGTGAAGAAGATCGCCTGCACAAAGAGCTCTTCGATGCCATTCACGGCAATGAACGCCTGAATTTCAACAGCGAAGCCGCCGTAGCCGACTGGATGGCCAAAAAAGGCATCGACAAAAAGAAATTCGCCGACGCCTACAATTCCTTCTCCGTGCAAAGCAACGTCAGCCGCGCCCAGCAGCTCACCCGCTCCTACGCGCTGACCGGCGTTCCGACCGTCATCGTAGGCGGCAAATACCTGACCAACAATGGCATGACAAATGGCTTTGATGCCATGCCCGCCGTCCTGAATCAGCTGGTTGCCAAGGTTCGCGCCGAACAGGGCGGCAGCACCGAAGCCAAACCGGCAGCAGACAAAAAACCCGCGCCGAAGAAGGCGAAATAAGCCCGTCTGGGCTTTTCCATGCGCGTTTTCATCACCGGGGCTTCCGACGGCATTGGCGCAGCCCTGGTGCGGCATTACGCGCACCAAAGCGCACGGCAAACCGCTTCCTGGCAACAGCCACAGGCCTTTGGCCTCGTTGCCCGGCGCGGCGACGCCCTGGAAGCCCTGAAAAACGAAGTAAGCAGATTACCCGGGCATCGCACCTGCCACATCTACACGGCAGATGTCACCGACAGCCAGGCCTTGTCGGCGGCAGCACAAGACTTCATGGCCCGCTGCGGCCTGCCGGATATTGTTATCGCCAATGCCGGCATCAGTGTGGGAACACTGACCGAAGAAAGCGAAGACCTGCCTGCCTTTGAACGCGTATTCGCCGTGAATGTGCTGGGCATGGTCAATACCTTTCAGCCCTTTATCCACCCCATGCGCGCGGCTGGCTGCGGCCAGCTCGTCGGCATTGCTTCGGTGGCCGGCATTCGCGGCCTGCCGGGTGCGAGTGCCTACAGTGCCTCGAAAGCCGCCGTCATCAGCTACCTGGAATCCTTGCGGGTCGAGCTGCACGGCAGCGGTGTCGCCGTCACCACGCTCCTGCCCGGCTACATCCACACAAACATGACGGCACGCAATCCCTACCGCATGCCCTTCATCCTGCCTGTGGAAGAAGCCGCCCGGCGGCTGGCCCGCCTGATCGAACGGCGCGTCAGCTACGCCGTCATGCCCTGGCAGATGGCCATGGTCGCAAAACTCCTGCGCCTGATGCCCAATCCCCTGTTCGACCGCATCTTCGCCCGCGCGGGAAGAAAACCAAGACAGTTGCCCCTGTAGTTAGTTATCCTGTTGATCCGGCGCGAAAATGTATGAAGCCGTCACCCCGGCGAACGCCGGGGCCCAGGAGGGAAGCCAGTCCGTTACTGGATTCCGGCGTTCGCCGGAATGACGAAAACTGTAGACTTCATCGCGCCGGATCAATAGGACAATCGCATTGGGCTTCCCCGCCGAATCACCGAGGGCTGGCCTTGACGGGCGGCCAAGACCAGCGGGGTCGGATCGGCATGTATTCAGGGCGAATGATGATTCACCCCTACGGGATGGGGGCGGGGCTGGAAGAAGCTCAAATGCGATTGCCCTGTAAGTTATCCCTTCAGACGGGAGAGGCGGGAGAAACTGGCTAAAATGGCGGGATGAATCTCCCGGGCAATCTCAATCTCTACCTCATCGGCCTCATGGGAGCCGGAAAAACCACGGTGGGGCGTCAGCTCGCCCGTCGGCTGGAACGCCGCTTCGTTGATTCGGATCATGAAATCGAGGCGCGGACAGGTGTGCGGATCCCCGTAATTTTCGAGATCGAAGGCGAAGCGGGATTTCGCAAGCGCGAATCGCAAGTCATCGCCGAGCTCGCGGCGGAGTCCTCACTGGTGGTCGCCACAGGCGGCGGAGCGGTGCTCAACCCGGACAACTGTACCCATCTCAAGCAAAGCGGGCTGGTCGTTTATCTGTGTGTGCCACCGCACATCCTCTTTGAACGCACCCGCCACGACCAGAACCGCCCCCTGCTCAAAGTGGCCGATCCCCTGGGAAAGCTGCGGGAACTCTACGCCCAGCGCGACCCGATTTACCGCGAAGTCGCCGACATCACCATCGAAAGCAACGGGGGCGGGTCATCCCAAATGGTGAAACTGATCGAACAGGAGATACAGAACCGATGCGTAGCCTGACAGTCCGGCTGGGCGAACGTGCCTACCCCATCCACATCGGCTCGGGCCTGCTCTCACGTCCCGAGCTAATCCTGCCGCATCTTCGCACCCCGCGTGTGGCCATCGTCAGCAATAACATTGTCGCACCGCTGTATCTGGAAAAACTCGCCGCGCCGCTTCGCGCAGCGGGCGTCAGGACGACGGAAATCATTTTGCCGGATGGCGAATCGTTCAAGAACTGGGAAACACTCAACCAGATTTTCGATACCCTCCTGGCAGAACGCTGTGACCGCACGACCACGCTCATCGCCCTGGGTGGCGGCGTCATCGGCGATCTGACCGGCTTCGCGGCGGCGGCCTACCAGCGCGGAGTGCCCTTCATCCAGATTCCGACCACCCTTCTGGCCCAGGTCGACTCCTCT
Source organism: uncultured Sterolibacterium sp. (assembly GCA_964521075.1). Lineage (GTDB taxonomy): Bacteria > Pseudomonadota > Gammaproteobacteria > Burkholderiales > Rhodocyclaceae > Sterolibacterium. The sequence continues at coordinate 6,368 of CAZFPI010000088.1, read as the reverse complement.
GTCGGCGGCAAGACCGGCATCAACCACCCGCGCGGCAAGAACATGATCGGCGCTTTCTGGCAGCCCCAGCTGGTGCTGGCCGATACCGACACCCTCCAGACACTGCCGCCGCGCGAGCTTTCCGCCGGGCTGGCGGAAGTCATCAAATACGGTCTGATCCGCGATCTGCCCTTCCTCGAATGGCTGGAAGCCCATATGGATGCCCTGATGTCCCGGGAAAGCACGGCCCTGGCCTGTGCCATCGAACGCTCCTGCCAGAACAAGGCCGAAGTCGTGGCTGCCGACGAATTCGAAACCGCAAAGGAAGGCGGGCGGGCACTCCTGAATCTGGGACACACCTTCGGCCACGCCATCGAAACCGGCATGGGTTATGGCGTGTGGCTGCATGGCGAAGCCGTCGCCGCCGGGACGATGATGGCGGCAGCCTTGTCGCAGCGGCTTGGCTGGCTGAATGAAAGCGACGTGGCGCGTATCCGCCGCATCTTCATGCAGGCGAAGCTCCCGGTGCAGGGCGCACCGCTCGGCGCGGCGCGTTACCTCGAACTCATGGGCCACGACAAAAAAGTCATCGCCGGAAAATTGCGTCTGGTGCTGCTCAAACAACTGAGCGAGGCGGTGACTTGGGGCGAGGCTTCGTGCGAGGACATTCTGGCTGCCATCGAGGCTTGCGGTGGTTGAACTCGCACCTTACGCCGTTAGCGAGGCCGCTTCGCGTGGGCGGCAATATGCCGAGCCTGCACCGGCAGAACGCAGCCAGTTCCAGCGCGACCGCGACCGCATCGTGCATTCGACCGCCTTCCGGCGGCTCGAATACAAAACCCAGGTCTTCGTCAATCATGAAGGCGATCTATTCCGCACGCGGCTGACGCACAGCCTCGAAGTCGCCCAGATCGCCCGGGGGCTGGCCCGCGCCCTGCGTGTGAATGAAGATCTGGTCGAAGCCATCGCCCTGGCGCATGATCTTGGCCACACCCCCTTCGGCCACGCAGGCCAGGACGCGCTCAACGAATGCATGGCCGGGGAATACGGCGGTTTCGAGCACAACCTGCAAAGCCTGCGTATCGTCGATGTTCTGGAAGAAAATTACGGCGCATTCGACGGCCTGAATCTGTGCTTTGAAACGCGCGAAGGCATCCTGAAACATTGCTCCCCGGCGAAGGCCCGGGAACTGGGCGAAGTCGCTCGCCGCTTCCTCGACGACCGCCGTCCTGCGCTGGAAGCGCAAATCTGCAATCTGGCCGACGCCATCGCCTACAACAATCACGACATCGACGACGGCCTGCGCTCGGGGCTGCTGACGCTCGAACAGCTCGATGACGTTGAAGCCTTTGCCGGCCCGGCGGCCATCGTCCGGCAGGAATACCCCGGCATCACAGGCCGCCGCGCCATTCACGAAACCATCCGCCGCATGATCAACGCCCAGGTTATCGATCTGGTTCGCACCACCCGCGAGAACCTCGCACGCATCAACCCGCAATCGCTGGCCGACATACAGGCCGCCCCGCCGCTCGTCGCCTTCAGCCCGACCATGTACGAGCAGCAACGCGCCCTGAAAGCCTTTTTGCGCGACCGCCTCTACCGGCACTATCAAGTGCTGCGTATGACCAGCAAGGCAAGACGCATCATCCGTGATCTCTTCGAAGCCTTCATGGAAACCCCCAGCCTGCTGCCGCCGCAATACCAGCACATGGCCGAAGAAAACCACGCCCGCGCCGTGGCCGACTACATCGCCGGCATGACCGACCGCTACGCCATCCGCGAGCACCGGCGTCTGTTCGCGGTGGGGGAAATCTGAGATTTCGGGCGGGCAGAATGCTTTTCCGTCGCATTCCCCAAAACCGTCACACAGATAAGTAAAAAGACAACACTCAACGTGCCATTGTCGGCTAGGATTCCGCGTTTCTGAACTTGTAGCAACAAGGCAGCGTGCGGAGGGGAAATGACGGCCAGTGTCGTGACTTCGTTTCAGACTACGGAACAGCTTTATGAATCGCTTCGGAAGGTGGAGAGTGCCTTCGGAAAAAATGCCATTACCTTGGGGTGGATGGCGTTTGATCGTGTGAATTACCAGTCTCCCTCGGACTACACTTCGGTTTCCAGTACGCGTATTTCGGTGAAATACGCTAACGGTGATACTGCAACGATTTACGGAAAAAATCTGACAGGCGCAACCCGAAGTATTTCGAAGCTCGACTATCATTTTCAAGACGGAACGGATGCTTCTCTCTCAGGGTCCGTGACATCGACCACATCCAAACCTCTCGCAGGAAACATTACTCAGGTAACACTATCCAAGTCAGGTAAGGGAACGACAACGTTTTATGGAAATTCTGACGTTTCCGGGCAAAACATTTCCATCACAAAACAGGTAACCGACATAGATAATGTCCATTATGAAGAAACCGGCACCACTACAGGACGTCTTCTGATAAATGGCAGTGATTATCGATTGTCTTATGAATCTGCCACTTCTTCTCGCAGCATCGACACGGCCGACCAATCTTTTGTGATTTCCGGATTGTCATATAAAACCAATTCGCAAACCCCTTACACTTCGCCAGAAATCACCTTGCGTTCCTTGTTGTCAGGGAACGACTCCCTGACTTCATCAGGAGAAGGGGACGTGTTGTTTGGGCAGGGCGGGGATGATGTGCTGCAAGGGGGGGCTGGCATTGATACGGCACTTTATTTTGGGCCGCGCGCCCACTATTCGATCAAAAAAACGGCGGACGGTTTTCGGGTGACAGACACTCGTGGCACAGAAGGTACGGACACACTCAAGGGGATCGAGCGACTCAAGTTTTATGACATGAAGATCGCACTCGATCTGGATCCCGTTCAGGGCAGGGCCGCTCAAACCGCCAAGGTTCTGGGGGCGGTTTTTGGTGCGGATTCCGTGATGAACAAGCAATATGCCGGGATAGGTCTGAATCTGCTTGACTCGGGTATGAATTATTCCGACTTGATGAAGTTCGCACTTGAGGCCAGGCTTGGTCGTGGCTTTTCGAATGCCGATGAAGTCAACCTCCTCTATTCCAACCTGGTTGGTTCTCCTCCCCCAATCGAGGAATTCAATTATTGGGTTGGCACCATTAGCTCCGGTCAATTCACCCAGACTTCTTTGGCAATTCTGGCTGCTGATTTGGAGCTGAACCAGGTCAACGTAGGCTTGGTCGGGTCGGCGAGTGTTGGCCTCGAGTACGCGTAGATCCGCAGCAGGATGGGCCTTGCATTGCACAAATACAACACTTCTTGACGTTTGAAACATCGCTGCCACCCCGGCGCGCATTGCGGTGATTTTTTTCCGGCGGTATACTTTCCGCCCTCCTGCGTTCCGTGCGAGCCGATACCCGGTGATGGCGTATTGGCGTTTTGCCGTGTCGCAAACATTGCTGGCTCCAGATTTTTCACCGACCGCGCCCGAAAGTTAGGCAATCCTGTCGAAACTGCGTCCGTGGCCATGTTTTGACAGGAATTCCAATGGTACGTCCATCGCGCCAGGGGCTTTATGACCCCGCCAACGAGCATGATGCCTGCGGCGTCGGCTTCGTCGCCCACATCAAAAACCGCCCCAGCCACACCATCGTCCAGCAGGGGCTGAAGATTCTGGAAAACCTCACGCACCGTGGCGCGGTGGGGGCTGACCCCAAGGCCGGTGATGGCGCGGGCATCCTGCTGCAAATCCCCGACACCTTTTTCCGCGAGGAAATGTCCAAACAGGGCGTAACCCTGCCGCCCGCAGGTGAATACGGCGTCGGCATGGTTTTCCTGCCGCGCGAGAGCGCATCGCGCATGGCCTGCCAGGAAGAAATCGAACGTGCCGCACGCGCCGAAGGGCAAGTGGTACTAGGCTGGCGCGATGTGCCGGTGGATAACTCGGTGCTGGGCGAATCGGTCAAGGCCATCGAGCCCGTCACCCGCCAGGTTTTCATCGGCCGTGGCCCGGATGTCTTTGTCACGGATGCCCTGGAGCGCAAGCTCTACATCATCCGCAAGCGTTCCGGCCACGCCATTCAGTCACTGCAACTCAAGCATGGCAAGGAATTCTATGTGCCGTCCTTTTCGACGCGCACCCTCGTCTACAAGGGCCTGCTGCTGGCTGACCAGGTAGGCCACTACTACCGCGACCTGCAAGACCCGCGCTTCGCTTCAGCCCTGGCACTGGTGCACCAGCGTTTCTCGACCAACACCTTCCCGACCTGGGATTTGTCCCATCCCTTCCGCTTCATCGCGCACAACGGCGAAATCAACACCCTGCGTGGCAATGTGAACTGGATGCGGGCGCGCGAAAAGGGCATTTCCTCGGCCGTGCTGGGGGCTGACCTGCAAAAGGTCTGGCCGCTGATCTATGACGGCCAGTCGGACTCCGCCTCGTTTGACAACGCTCTGGAG
>CAZFPI010000088.1:0-1966 GCA_964521075.1 uncultured Sterolibacterium sp. | reverse complement strand
TGATGGACGAAAACCGCCGCGCTTTCTACAGCTACCACGCAGCGATGATGGAGCCCTGGGATGGCCCTGCGGCCGTGGCCTTCACCGATGGCCGCCAGATCGGCGCAACACTCGACCGCAACGGCCTGCGCCCGGCGCGTTACATCATCACCGACGATGATCTTGTCATCCTGGCCTCCGAATCCGGCGTTCTGCCCGTATCCGAATCGCGCATCGTCAAGAAATGGCGTCTGCAGCCGGGCAAGATGCTCCTGATCGACCTCGATCAGGGCCGCATCATCGACGACAAGGAAATCAAGGACGCGCTGGCCAACGCCAAACCCTATCGCGAGTGGGTGGACAAAATCCGCATCAAGCTCGACGAGATTTCCACCGACGGCGAGACGCTGCCTGCCGCCGCCTCGCTGCTCGATCGCCAGCAAGCCTTCGGCTACACGCAGGAAGACCTCAAATTCATCCTCGAACCCATGGCCGCCAGCGGCGAAGAAGCCATTGGCTCGATGGGGAACGACACCGCGCTGCCCGTGCTGTCGCAGCGTTCCAAGACTTTCTACAGCTACTTCAAGCAGCTTTTTGCCCAGGTGACGAACCCGCCGATCGACCCGATCCGCGAGGAAATCGTCATGTCGCTGACCTCCTTCATCGGGCCCAAGCCCAATCTGCTGGGGGTTTCCGACATCAATCCGCCGATCCGCCTGGAAGTCTCCCAGCCGGTGCTCTCGAACGCCGACATGGCGACGATCCGCAACATCGAAGGCTACACCAGCAACAAATTCCGCTCCTTCGTGCTCGACATCTGCTACCCCGTCGCCTGGGGCAGCGACGGCGTGGAAGCCCGCCTGGCCTCGCTGGTCGCGGAAGCGGAAGACGCCGTGCGCTCCGGCCACAACATTCTGATCGTCTCCGACCGCGCCGTGGATGCAAGCCATGTCGCCATCCCCGCCCTGCTGGCCACCTCCGCCGTGCATCAACATCTCGTAGCGCAGGGCCTGCGTACCAGCACGGGGCTTATTGTTGAAACCGGCTCGGCGCGTGAAGTGCATCACTTCGCCCTCCTGGGCGGCTATGGCGCGGAAGCGGTTCATCCTTACCTCGCCATCGAGACCCTGCGGGGCATGGCGCAGGGGGATTCCGCCCTGGCCGACAAATACGTCAAGAACTTCACCAAGGCTGTCGGCAAAGGGCTGATGAAGGTCATGTCCAAGATGGGCATCTCCACCTACATGTCCTACACCGGCGCGCAGATTTTCGAAGCTCTCGGCCTGCAACGCGCCTTCCTCGACAAGTATTTCGCCGGAACGGCCAGCAATGTCGAAGGCATCGGCCTGTTTGAAGTCGCGGAAGAAGCCGTACGTCTGCACCAGCAGGCCTTTGGCCGTGATCCGGTGCTGGCCGACGCGCTCGATGCCGGTGGCGAATACGCCTTCCGGGTTCGCGGCGAAGAACACCTTTGGACACCGGACGCCATCGCCAAGCTGCAACACGCCACGCGCAACGGCAAGACGGATACCTACAAGGAATTCGCCAAAATCATCAACGACCAGAGCCGCCGCCAGCTGACCTTGCGCGGCCTGTTCGAGATCAAGCCCGCTGCCGCTCCCGTGCCGCTGGAAGAAGTCGAGCCCGCCAAGGAAATCGTCAAGCGTTTCGCCACCGGTGCCATGTCGCTGGGCTCCATTTCCACCGAGGCCCACACCACGCTGGCGGTGGCGATGAACCGCATCGGCGGCAAATCCAACACCGGCGAAGGCGGCGAAGATGCCGCGCGCTTCCAGACGCTCAAGGGCGGCGAAAAACTCTCGGAAATCATCGGCACTGGCCGCATCGAACGTGACCTGGAATTGCAGGCGGGCGATTCGCTGCGTTCGCGCATCAAGCAGGTGGCTTCCGGCCGTTTTGGCGTCACCGCCGAATATCTCGCCAGCGCCGACCAGATCCAGATCAAGATGGCGCAGGGAGCCAAGCC
>CAZFPI010000087.1:5846-11385 GCA_964521075.1 uncultured Sterolibacterium sp. | reverse complement strand
GGCAACGTCGGCCACGAAATTCCCCACCGCGGCCAGGCATGCAGCCCTGACGCGCCTGGCCCTGCCGCCCCGCCGCGTCCCCCGCAGCCGGCATGCCCAGCCCGACTGCCCCCGCCCCCCATGCCCCCTTCCTCTTCCGCTCCCACCGCCCCCCCCTCCGCTTCCAGGACACAGGAGTACGCCGAACTCCTTGCCTGCTCGCTCGCCCAGCTGCGCGAAAAACTGGCCTTGTATCTCGCACCAGCCGAGATCGAGCGCATCGAAACTGCCTATCGCTTCGGTGAAGCCGCCCATGCCGGGCAAACCCGCAGTAGTGGCGAGCCCTACATCTCCCACCCGCTAGCCGTTGCCACCATCCTGGCTGACTGGCGGCTCGACCCCCAGGCACTCATGGCGGCCCTCCTTCATGACGTGATGGAAGACACGGCCATCGGCAAGGAAGAAATTGCTGAACGCTTCGGCAAAATCACCGCCGAACTGGTCGACAGCGTCTCCAAAATCGGGCGACTCGAAAACCAGTCCTACGAAGAAGCCCAGGCCGAAAACTTCCGCAAGATGCTCCTGGCCATGGTACGCGATGTCCGCGTCATCCTCATCAAGCTCGCGGATCGCCTGCACAACATGCGAACACTCGGCGCGCTCCGGCCAGAGAAACGGCGTCGCGTCTCGCGCGAGACCCTCGACATCTTCGCCCCCATCGCCAACCGCCTCGGGCTCAACGAAATGAGCCGTGAGCTCCAGGAACTGGCCTTCAGCAACTTCCACCCCCGGCGTTACGAAGTACTCGAAAAAGCACTGAAAAACGCACGGGGGAACCGGCGCGAAGTCGTCGGGAAAATCATCGAAACCCTGCGCCGACGCCTGCCGGAAATGGGTATCGACGTCGAAGTAATGGGCCGCGAAAAACACATCTACGGCATCTATCGCAAAATGCGGGAGAAGCACCTGACCTTCTCGCAGGTCCTCGACATTTACGGCTTTCGCATGCTCGTCAAAGACCAGCCCGCCTGCTATCTCGCACTCGGAGCCCTGCACAGCATCTACAAACCCGTCCCCGGCAAGTTCAAGGATTACATCGCCATCCCCAAGGCCAATGGCTACCAGTCGCTGCACACCACCCTGATCGGCCCTTACGGAACCCCCGTCGAAGTGCAGATTCGCACCCGCGAAATGCACCACGTCGCCGAATCCGGAGTAGCCTCGCACTGGCTCTACAAAGACGAGCAAACCTTCAACGAGCTGCAGCAAAAAACCCACAAATGGCTGCAATCCCTGCTGGAACTGCAATCTGCCTCGGGCACATCCTCGGAGTTCCTCGAACACGTCAAGGTCGATCTCTTCCCCGGCGAAGTCTTTGCCTTCACACCGAAAGGCAAGATCATCGGCCTGCCACGCGGAGCAACCGCCGTCGACTTCGCCTATGCCGTTCATACCGATGTCGGCAATCATTGCGTAGCCTGCCGCATCAACGGCGACCCGGCTCCCCTTCGTACCGAACTGCGTAGTGGAGACCAGGTCGAAATCATCTGCGACCCGCATACCCACCCCAACCCCAACTGGCTGTCCTACGTCAAAAGCAGCCGCGCCCGCGCCCAGATCCGGCATCACCTCAAAGCCCACCAGAATGTCGAATCTGCCGCACTGGGAGAGCAGCTTCTGGTGCAGGCCCTTCAGGATTTCGGCCTGCACCCGGACAGCGTGGATGCCATTGCCTGGGGGCGTTACGCCCGAAGCAGCGGCGCACATTCCCGCAAGGAAGTACAAGCCGAAATCGGCCTGGGAAAACGATCTGCGGCGGACGTCGCTGGTCGGCTGGCAGCTGAACATGCCGCCGTCACCGGCGGGGCGACCATTTCCGTCGAACGCCGAAAACCACTGGGGCCCGTCATCATCCGGGGCAGCGAAAACCTTGCCGTCCAGCTTGCCAGATGCTGCTGCCCCATCCCGGGCGACCCCATCATCGGCATCATCCGCAAAGGCCAGGGGCTGACCGTACATACCCACGATTGCCGGGGCATCGGACGCGCCCACCACGACAAGGACAACTGGGTGGACGTCGAATGGGATCAAACCACCAGCAACCGGCTGTTTGAAATCGGCATCCGCATTGTTTCCGAAAACCGCCGTGGCGCGCTGGCGCGCATGGCCGCCACCATCGCCGCCGCCGATTCGGACATCCTCAACGTCCGCATCGACGAAGAACGCGGCCCCTACAGCACCTTGCAGTTCAGCCTGCAAGTCACAAACCGCGCCCATCTTGCCCGCATCATGCGAAGCCTGCGCCGCCTGCCTGAAGTCGCCCGGATTTCACGGGTGCGCGAATGAGCGAACGAGCGAAACAACCCTTTTCAATCCCACCGATAAACGAGACTCCCATCATGGAAAAAAGCTGCAACCGTTACGAATCCGAGCACACAAAATTCATGCGTGAATGGCTGGGCCAGCATCCGGAACAAAGTGCCGAAAAACTGGGTGGCCGGAAGCTCTGGTGGGACAAGCTCCCCAAGAGCCTGGATGATCTGCGCCGCCTGCGTGAATCACGCCTGCCGCAGAAATCCTACGTTTATTACTGACACACTGATTCGCTCCACATACCGGCAAAGACACCCGAAGAAAATATCTTCGGGATGCAAGGGTGCAGTACGTTGATTTTCCGGATACTTCCGCCGGAATGAAGGTCCGGAAATCAGCTTGAACGTATTCCCGGACGACCTTCTCACTTCCTCTGGTCAGCCTTCCCCTGCTTTGCCCGAATCTCATCGAGCTTGTCGGCGAGCTGCTTTGATTCTTCGGAATCTTTCGGCAGCAATTTGTGCAAACGCCCCCAGTAATCGAGCGTTGCCTTGAAATCCTCGCGGCCATAGGCAGCACTTCCGGCCAGTGCCAGAGCAGTCAGATGCTCCGGGTCGATTTTCAGGGCTTGATGCACAAGCTCCAGCGGCTTGCCCTCCAGCTTCCCATGGGCCAGCACCCCCAGCAAGTCGGCGTAATGTGTCAGCAGATCAGGATTCTTGTCCCCCCCCAGGCGCATGACTTGCTCAAAGGCCGAGGCAGCATCATCCATACGTTGCAAAGCCTCGTAAGAGCGCGCGAGCATCATCCAGCCCTTGATGTCATCCGGATTCTGCTTCAGACGCTCCGCCAGCTTGGCGACCATGCCATCGATCTGCTCCGCCGTGACCCGGGGCTTCTCCACCTTCTGCAAAGCGGCGGGGTTCCCCAGCCAGAGATAGAGGGAGGTCGCCAGCAATGGTAAAAGCAGAGCCAAACCCAGAGCAGTGCGGCGTGAGCCTCCCCGGCTCACCCGGGCGGTAGAGCCCGCCTCTCCGGGCTCGCCCGCCTCCTGCAGCAGGCGATGCTGCAACTCATCACGCGCCTGATCGTAATCAGCGGCAGCCAGATCCCCCGCCTCGCGATCCCGGGCAATTTCCGCCAGCTGGTCGCGATAAATCGTTGCATTCATCTGCCGCCGTACAGCCTGCGCGCGCGCGCTCCCCGCCGTGGCCGAACGCCCGCCGCGCAGGAGAGGATAAAGCAGCCAGAGCAGTACCAGAACGATCAGGAAAGCGGATGCGCCCGCAAAAATCAGCTTGTCCATCATGCCCGCCCACCTTCGCGATTATCTTCACGCTCATCCAGCAGTGCGGCGGCCGCGCGCCGCTGCTCGTCGCTTAGCATCGCTTCCTCGCCAATCTCTTTCATGCCGGCACGCCGCCGCAGATAGCTCACCAGCAGCCCGACGCCCACAATCCCCAGCAGGAAGGGGCCAAACCAGAGCAGCCAGGTCGTCGCCGTCACCGGGGGGCGATAACGCACATAGTCGCCATAGCGATCAACCATGAATTTCATGATGTCATCATCACTTTTCCCGGCCTGGATCATGCCGCGTATTTCGCGGCGCAAATCCTGCGCCAGCTCGGCGTGGGAGCCTGCCAGCGACTCATTCTGGCAGACCAGGCAGCGCAACTCTTCGGAGATGGCCACCATGCGTTTTTCGACCAGCGGGTCCGCAGCCAGCGGCGCGGCCTCGTTTCCCCGGGAGATTGCGGGCAGTGCCGCCAGGAAAAACGCGCACAAGAACAGCCAGGAGCGGCTGCGGCGACTCATTCGGGTACTCATTTTTCCAGCTCCCTGACGAGCGGCAGAATCTTGCGCTCGATGGCATCGGGCGTCAGTGGCCCGATCTGCTTGTAGCGAATGACGCCGCCCTTGTCGATGACATAGGTTTCCGGCACGCCATACACTCCGTAGTCGATACCGGCACGGCCGTCGATATCGAGTGCTGTCAGAAGATAGGGGTTACCCCGCTCGTCCAGCCATGCCTGCGCGCGCTGCCGGGTGAGTGCCAGTTCCTCACCCGCCTTCAGCTTCTTCAGATCGGTATCGCCATCTCCGCGTACTTCCTTGTAGTTGAGCCCGATAACCGGCACTTTTCCTGTGCGCGAGAAGGACACCAGCAACGCATGCTCCGCCCGGCAGGAAACACACCAGGATGCCCAGACATTGAGCAGCCACACCTTGCCTTGCATGTCTTTGGGAGAAAAGGTCTTGTCCGGTGCGGCCAGCTGCATCAGCTGAAACGCAGGGGCAGGCCGACCAACGAGCGGTGAAGGCACTTCGCGCGGATCAAGCCGCAGGCCCACGGCCAGAAAACCCAGCAAAATGACGAACATGGCAACAGGAATCAGAAACCGTTTCATGCTGCTCCCCCCACCTCTTCTCCAGACGGATTCTTCAACTTTACCGGCAAACGGTAACGCCGGTCCGCAATTGCCAGCGCGCCACCCAGAGCCATCAGCAGGCAGCCTCCCCAGATCCAGACCACAAAGGGCTTGTAATGCACCCGAACGCTCCAGGCCCCCGCGCTGCCGCCATCATCCAGCGGCTCCCCCATCGAAACGTAGACATCACGCAGCAGATTGGTCTCGATGGCCGCTTCCGTCATCGGCATGGCCGAGGCCAGGTAGGCACGTTTTTCCGGGTGTAGCTCGCGCAACACCTTGCCATCGCGTGAAAGCTCGAAGTCACCCATCGACGAACGATAATTCGGCCCCGTGAGCTCCCGAACACCCAGCATGCGGACGGTGTAACCCCCGATGAGCACCGTATCATCAGGGGCCATGCGGACATCCTGTTCAGTTTCGTAGCCTTTGACCAGCGTCACACCGATGACGAACGCCGCCACGCCGATATGCGCCAGATGCATGCCCCAGAACGAGAGCGGGGGCTTGCCCGCCTTGAGACGCTGACGAATTTCGACGACAGCTGCCGATACGATCCAGGCCGCCAGCAGCAGCCCCATGCCTACGAGAGGTGTCCATTCTCCAAACACAAAAGGCAAGCCTGCCGCCGCAAGCACCGCCAGCAGGCCAGCAAACCGGAGGCGATGCGCCAGATCGGCAGCACTCGCCTGTTTCCAGCGCGCCGCCGGGCCCACGGCAATCAAAAACAGCAAAGGAGCCATGAGGGGCACGAACACCGTCTGAAAATAAGGCGGCCCGACCGAGAGCTTGCCCAGGCCCAGCGCGTCGATGATGAG
>CAZFPI010000087.1:0-5746 GCA_964521075.1 uncultured Sterolibacterium sp. | reverse complement strand
CGCACGAGGAAAGTCCCCAGCAAGGACAAGGAAAACGCGGCGATCGCCAGCAATACCGTCCAGTTTTTGAAAGCACCGCGTTTTTCTGTCACGGCCAGTGAGTGGATCAAGGCCGTCCCCACAAGCCAGGGCATGAAGGAAGCGTTTTCGACCGGATCCCAGAACCACCAGCCGCCCCAGCCTAGCTCGTAGTAGGCCCACCAGCTGCCCAGGGCAATGCCCAGTGTCAGGAATATCCAGGCTGCCACCGTCCACGGACGTGACCAGCGTGCCCAGGCGGCATCGAGATGCCCGGAAAGCAGGGCGGCAACCGCAAAGGCAAAGGCCACCGAAAAACCGACATAGCCCATGTAGAGCAAGGGCGGGTGAAAAACCAGGCCGGGATCTTGCAAAAGAGGGTTGAGATCGTTGCCATCTTCAGGAATATCCATCAAGCGTTCGAAGGGCGTCGACGTCAGAAGAATGAACAGCAACATGCCAAAGGAGACGAGCCCGAGCACACCGATGACGCGTGCCACCATGGTTTCCGGCAATGTCTTCGACAACAGCGTCACCGCCAGTGTCCATGTCGCCAGAAGAACGATCCAGAGCAAGAGCGAGCCTTCATGCCCGCCCCAAACCGCCGCCATGCGGTAAATCACGGGCAGTTTCGTATTGGAATGCTGGGCAACATAAGCCACTGAGAAATCATTGGCCACAAAAGCCCAGGTAAGGCAGGCGAAGGAGATCATCAGCAAAAACCACTGCGCCTGCGCCGCCGGGCGGGCGACGGCAATCCAGTCCGCATCGCTACGCTGCGCGCCGACCAGGGGCAATACCCCCTGCACCGCCGCCACCAGCAAGGCGAGTATCAGAGCAAAATGACCTAGTTCAGGAATCATCACACCACCTCACTGCTTCAGGGTTGCGCCGGCCAGGCCAGCCTGCTCAACCGCGTGCGATGCCTCCGGGGGCATGTAATTTTCGTCATGTTTTGCCAGTACTTCCGTGGCGGAAAACTGCCCGTCCGCCCCCAGCCTGCCCTGAGTCACGACACCTTTCCCCTCCTTGAACAGGTCCGGGAGGATGCCGGTATAGGCGACGGGGATTTCCCGGGCTGTATCGGTGACGACAAAACGAATGGTCATGTCGTTACGCTGCACCGAGCCTTCCTTGACCAGGCCGCCGATACGGAAAAGACGATCCTTCGGAGCCTCGCCCGCAGCAACCTGCGTCGGGGTATAAAACAGCGCAACGTTGCTCTTGAGTGCATTCAGCACGAACCCGGCGGCGATGCCAAGCGTTACCAGGCCACCAAGAATGAGGGCGATGCGTTTATGTCGGGGTTTCATTGTCCGGATTCCGTCGTGGTCGTGGTCGTGGTCGTAATCGTGCTCATGCAGGCGGCAGCGGATTTTTCTCGCCGGATGAGACGCAGCGCGTCGCTTCGACGCTTTTTCAGGAGCAAAGGTTCAACGAGCAACACCAGAGCCGTGAGTCCGAAACTGCCCCAGACGTAAAAGCCGTAGCCGCCCATGCGGAGGAATTCTTCGAGACTAGTCCACTGCATGTTTCACCCATTCGGTTTGACGCTCGCGTTCAAGGATGATGGCCCGCACCCGCATGAGTGCGACGGCAATCGCATACATCCAGCAGGCGATGGCGCACAACAGCATGCCCAGCAACATGGTCTGCGCCATGCTCGGAGCCTTGGTCATCGACACCGATGCTCCCTGATGCAGGGTGTTCCACCATTTCACGGAAAAATAAATGATGGGTACATTGATCGCCCCCACCAGGGCCAGCACAGCCCCCGCCTTGTCAGCACGACGCGGATCATCAATCGCCGCCTGCAAGGCGATGAAGCCCAGATACAGAAACAGCAGGATCAGCTCCGAAGTCAGCCGCGCATCCCACACCCACCAGGTTCCCCACATCGGCTTGCCCCAGAGAGCCCCTGTCCAGAGCGAGAGGAAAGCCATCAAGGCTCCCGTCGGGGCAATGGCACTGGCCATCATCGACGAGAGGCGGGTATTGAGTGCCAGCCCCAGGCCCGCCCAGGTGGCCATGATGAGATAGAGAAACATCGAAAGCCAGGAAGTCGGCACATGAATGAAGATGATGCGGTAAGCCTGCCCCTGCACAGCGTCCGTCGGCGCGACGAAGAAGCCGACATACAAACCGGCGACGCCGAACAGCACAGCCAGTGCGGCAAACCAGGGAATCATTCGCCCGGCAAGCGGATAAAAGCTCTGCGGCGAGGCATATTTGAACCATTGGATGAGACGGTTGCTCATGTATTCACTCAACTCAAGCCATTATTCGACAGCAATACGCAGGGCCGCCGTCGTCGCCCAGGGAGCGAAAAAAACCGACAAGGCCAGCAGGGCCGCCAGCAAGGATAAATGCCCGCCCGCTCCCAGACCCGCTGCTTCCGCCTCGACCGCCCCGGCCCCGAAGATCAGCACGGGAATATACAACGGCAGTGTCAGCAGCGACAGCAACACCCCCCCGCCGCGCACCCCCAAGGTCAGGGCCGCGCCAATCGCCCCGATCAGGCTCAGAAGAGGAGTGCCAATCAGCAAGGAAAACACCAGTATCCGCAAGGCATCTGCCGGGAGATCGTATTGCAGGCCCAGAAGCGGTGCTACCAACACCAGCGGCAAGCCGGCCACAAGCCAGTGCGCGAAGATTTTCCCTGCCACAAGCAGCCCAAGGGGAGCCGGCGAGAGCAGCATCTGTTCGAGTGTGCCATCGGCATGGTCGGCGGAGAACAAACGGGAAAGAGAGAGCATGGCCGCCAGAAGGGCCGCCACCCAAAGAACCCCTGGTGCGATGATTCGCAGCAAAGCCATCTCCGGGCCGATCCCCAGGGGAAAAAGACTGACGACGATGACAAAGAAGAATAGCGAAGTCAGCACCTCGCTCTTCTTCCGCAAGGCCAGAAGCAGATCGCGCCGCACCACGACAAGCAGCATGGCCAGCGAAGAAGATGGGCGCATTTCCGTCTCCGGATTCATTGCGGCAGGCGTGCCGGAGGCTCTCATGCCCGGCCTGCCAGTCTCAAAAACTGTGCAGTCCCGCCAGGAATGTCGACCTCTTGATGACTGGTCAGAACCGCCATGCCTCCCGCTGCCACATGTGCGCCGATAATGCCCGCCAGCCAGGTGACTGCTGCGGCATCGAGCGCGACATAGGGCTCGTCGAGCACCCATAGCGGAGCCTTGCACCACAGCAGCCGGGCAAGAGCCACGCGCCGCTTCTGCCCTTGTGAGAGCACCCGTACCGGCAAATCCTCACGCCCGGTGAGCCCTGCCCGCCGGAGCAAGCCGACGCTTTCATCTTCGTTGATGAAGACTCCCCGCAATGCCGCCGTAAAACGCAGGTTTTCCAGCGCGGTCAATTCTTCCTTGAGTGCGTTGTGATGGCCAAGATAGAGCAGGGACTGGCGGTATTCTTCGCCGAGTTCGTCAATCGGGCTGCCCTGCCAGCGAATCTCGCCTTCTTCAGGCGAGGCCAGGCCACAGAGGATACGCAGGAGGCTGGTCTTGCCCGCGCCATTTTCCCCGCTGACATGCAGACGCTCACCCGCCTGCAGCGTGAAAGCCACGCCGGAAAACAGGCGGCGGTCACCGCGAAGACAGGCAAGATGGGAGACGGAAAGCATGGTCAATACGGCGCGAGGCCAAAGGACGATTATGCCCGAAAGCCCGGAGGCGACGAACTCAAGAGGTTCAATATGGCCACGTCGAAGACTCCGCACCGCCATCGACCTCAAGAATTTTTCCCGTCACCCAGCGCGAAGCGGGAGAGGCCAGATACAACGCTGCCGCCGCAATATCCTCCGGCATGCCCATGGTTTTCATCGGTGTCATCGCCAGCATCCGGGCCGTCGCCTCCTCATCCAGAAAAGGAGCCAGCGCGCTGGTCAAAATGGCCCCGGGAGCAATAGCATTCACCCGGATATCGGGCGCGAAATCAGCGGCCAGCAGGCGTGTCATCTGGTTGAGTGCCGCCTTGGCACTACCATAGGCGGTGAAATTTTTTTGCGAATAGCGCGCGGCAGATGAGCTGATGTTGATGACAGCCCCGCCACCTGCCCGCTGCATGTGCGGCGCACACAGGCGAGTCAATGCAAAAGCGGTGGTGACGTTGAAACGATACACGCTCTCGAAAGCCCGGCTGCTGGTCTTCAGAGGGTCGTTCGGGCCGGATCCCCCGGCGTTATTCACCAGCAGCGTGATACGGCCAAAATTCTCCAGCGTGGCAGCTACCAGCGCATCGAGCTGCGCTTCGTCAGTCACATCGCAAGCCACCCCCACCGCCTCCCCCCCCAGAGCGCACACCCCGGCGGCGACGGCATCGACTTCAGAACGGGTACGCGACGCACACACCACCTTCGCGCCAGCCTCGGCGTAAGCCAGCGCGATGGCCCGGCCAATGCCCCGCCCGGCACCGGTAACGATGGCCACCTGATCCTTGAGGGTAAAACGGTCGAGTAGCGACATGTGAAATCTCCCGTGAACGCACAAAGCGGAATGCAAAATGGAGATTATCATTCGTCCATGCAATCCTCGTCCACTCACCCGCTCACCGTGCCGACTGAAATATCCGCGTTTGCCAGCCGGCTCATCCGCTGGCATCACCAGCATGGCCGCCATGACCTTCCCTGGCAGGGAACACGCGACCCCTACCGCGTCTGGCTATCGGAGATCATGCTGCAACAAACCCAGGTCGCCAGCGTCATCCCCTACTACCAGCGATTTCTCAAACGCTACGCCACGGTCGATGCCCTGGCAGCAGCCCCCGTCGAAGAAGTCATGGAGCTCTGGAGCGGACTGGGCTACTACGCCCGGGCACGCAATCTCCATCGCTGCGCGCAAACCATCATGAATGAGTACAGCGGCCAATTCCCGCACTCTCCGGACACGCTCGCCACCCTGCCTGGCATCGGACGCTCTACGGCCAATGCCATCGCCGATTTCTGCTTTGATGCCTGTGTGCCCATTCTCGATGGCAACGTCAAACGCGTTCTCACCCGCTGCTACGGCATCCGAGGCTTTCCGGGAGATACTGCCACCGAAAAAGAACTCTGGACGCTGGCACAAGCCCTGCTCCCCACCCGAACGAGCGATACCGGCATCTACATCCAGGCACAAATGGACCTGGGAGCCACCCTCTGCACACGCAGCAAACCAGCCTGCCCACGTTGCCCGCTAAAAGACAGCTGCATCGCCCGGCGCGAAGGGCGCACCGCAGAATTACCCGCAAAGAAAACGCGCAAACCCCTGCCGCAACGCCAATCCACCGTGCTGTTGCTACGCAATGGTGATAGCTGGCTACTCGAACGCCGTCCTCCTGCGGGAATCTGGGGCGGCATGCTCAGCCTGCCGGAGACCGGAGAAAACGAAGACCCCGTCAAAGCCGTCCACCGGCTCGGTTTCAGCCTTGACACCGGCCGACATAACGACGACAAAAACCAGGCCCCCCCCCCATTCATCCCCATGCCCCCCTTGCGCCACACCTTCACCCATTTTCAGCTCACGCTATACCCGCTCATCGCCACAGCACCCCCCCAACCCGGCATCGCTGAAAATACCGGGCTATGCCTGCTGACCACCGAGGAACTCGCCAGATCAGCCCTGCCAAGCCCCATCCGGAAGATACTGGCCGCAGCAGGGGAACTCATCCAGGAAAACCCTGGCTGATTCGTCACCCCGGCAAAGGTGGCCGAAAAGGCTGAGGCTGCCCCTACGGCTGCGATTCA
>CAZFPI010000086.1:0-11425 GCA_964521075.1 uncultured Sterolibacterium sp. | reverse complement strand
GCCACGGATGCCCGCTATTTCATCCCCCAGCAGTTCGAAAATCCGGCCAATGCCGACATCCACCGCCAGACCACGGCGGAAGAAGTCTGGAACGACACCGACGGCCAGGTCGACATCTTTGTTTCCGGCATCGGCACGGGTGGCACGATTACCGGGGTGGGCGAATTTCTGAAAAAGAAAAAACCTGCTGTGCGTATCGTCGCCGTTGAACCGGACGGCAGCCCTGTCCTGTCCGGCGGGCAGAAAGGACCACACCTGATTCAGGGTCTGGGCGCAGGCTTTGTGCCCAAGGTACTCAACACTGCCATCTATGACGAAGTCGTGCGCGTCAAAAATGACGACGCCTTCGACATGGCGCGCCGCATGGCGACGGAAGAAGGGCTCATGGTGGGCATCTCCTCCGGTGCGGCTGTCTGGTCGGCCCTGGAAATCGCCAGACGCCCGGAGAACAAGGGAAAACTCATCGTCGCCGTCATTCCCTCCTGCGGCGAACGCTACCTCTCGACCGCCCTGTATCAGCATCTCGAAGTCTGACCCTGGCCCCGGCTCCGGTCATGCCCTTCGACTTTGACCATCTGCCGGATTTATCGACGGGCGATTCCATCAAATGGAATCGCTACGCGGGGCAGGACATCCTGCCGCTGTGGATCGCGGATATGGATTTTCCCGCCCCGCCAGCGGTGGTGGAAGCCCTGCAACGGCGCGTCAGCCGGGCAAGTTTTGGCTACGCCGAACCCTGGCCTGCCCTGATCGACGCCGTACAGACCCACCTGCAGCACTCCTTCGGCTGGCGCATCGAGCCCGACTGGCTGGTATGGCTGCCAGGGCTCGTAACCGGCATCAATCTGGCCTGCCGCGCCGTCCCAGGCCCTGTCTTCACGGCAACCCCCGTCTATCCGCCTTTTCTCGCGGCACCCTTTCATGCGGGGAAGGAGTTGCTAACCATGCCCTTGCAGCGGCAAGACCTATCCGGCCAAACCCGCTGGACATGGGATTTCCCGGCGATAGAGCAAACCTTGCGCCGTCACCTCCCGCCCGATACCGGGCTGTTTTTGCTTTGCCACCCGCACAACCCGGTTGGCCGCGCCTGGACCGAAGAGGAGTTGCACGAAATCGACCGGCTTGCCGCGCAACACAAGCTGATTGTGTGCTCGGACGAAATCCATTGCGACCTGATTCTCGACCAGGGAACACGCCACCGCCCCTACGCCACACTCTCCGAAGAAGCCGCTCAGCGCAGCATCACGCTCATGGCCCCGTCAAAAACCTTCAATATCGCCGGGCTGGGCTGCGCGTTCGCCATCATTCCGGACCGCACCCTGCGACGCGCCTTTCGTTCGGCCATGCAAGGCCTCGTACCGCATGTGAATGCACTGGGGCTGGCCGCCTGTGAAGCCGCCTATCGCGAAGGCGGCGAATGGCACGCCGCCGCGCTGAAATACCTTCGCGAGAATCGGGACTGGCTGGAACAGCAGCTATCGGCACTGCCAGACCTGCACATGACGCATGTCGAAGCCAGTTATCTTGCCTGGATCGACACGGCGACATTCTCGGAAAAACACGGCATCCCCAACCCGCAGCGTTTCTTCGAGCAGGCCGGGGTTGGCCTTGGGGTTGGCCTATCTGCCGGCAGCGATTTTTCCCTGCCGGTCAACGGTAAAAACCCTTCACGCCATTTCGTCCGGCTCAATTTTGCCTGCCCACGCACCGTGCTGCAGGAGGCACTTGAACGCATGGCGCAGGCCATGAAGCACCTGGCCTGAAATGCAAAACCCCGGCCAGGCCGGGGTTTTGCATACTGACTGAAACGAAGGGAAAACCCCGGAAGATCAGAAACGACCGACTACGCCCATGGAGAACATGCCCACATTCGCCGACCCCGTAGTCTCGGTATCACCCAGGCCATTAAAGCGTTCATACTCGGCACGAACACCAAATTCCTTGTTGATGTTGTAATCCCCGCCCAGTCCAAATGTCGGCTTCCACTTGGTCACCGTCGCATCCCCACCGCCAATGGCATTACCGGAGCCGGATGCCTTGACTTCGGCCCGAATCATGCCGACCTTGCCAAGCAGGGACAATTTCTCGCTGACCGGGTAATAAGCCACGCCGACGAGATTCCAGCCGGTGATCTTGTACTCACGCTGGCCGCTGCTGGCCGGGATGGTGGTAGTGGTTGTCACGGGAAAAAGATTCCACAGTTTTGTGGTCGTGCTCACCGTCTGCTTCGGGCTGGTTGCCGTATAGGTGGTCTTGCCAAGATTGACATAACCGCCTTCGATCGCAAAGTTTGGCGAAAACTGATAGCCCAGCTGCAGCTTCGCGCCCACCCGCGAGTTTTGTTCCTGGGTGGAGTTATAACCCGTCCCGGAGGACAGGGTTCGAGCGAAGAGCCTGTTGTTATCCACCTGCATTTCTGAATAGCCGATATTCGAGCGACCCAGTGTTCCGACGACATACATCTCGCCTGACATTTCCAGTGCCTGGGCAGCGGGAGCGAAAGCCAGGACAACGAGCGGGGCGACTGCGGCAACGTGAAATTTCATGGAACACTCCGGAACCGGTTGGAAAGCCGACATGTTAACCAAAAACCGGGCAGATGAAAATGAATCTTTCCGCAAGATGCTAGAATTCCGCCTCTTCTTTCAAATGAATGACTTGCGTGATTTCAGCCTCGCCCCCCGGAGAAGATTGCCTGGTTCAGCTCGACGATGTCAGCTTTGCCTACGGTGATCGCCCCATCCTGACCGGCATCAACATGCGGATTCCGCGTGGCAAACTGGTCGCCATCATGGGCAGCAGCGGTTGTGGCAAGACCACCACTCTGCGCCTGATCGGCGGGCAGCTCAAGCCCGGACGGGGAACGGTGCGCGTCGCCGGGCAGCTCGTGCATGAACTCGAAAGCGATGCCCTCTACACATTGCGCCGGCGCATGGGCATGCTGTTCCAGTTCGGCGCGCTGTTTACCGATATGTCGGTCTATGAAAATGTTGCCTTCCAGATGCGGGAGCACACCGACCTCCCGGAAGAAATGATCCGTGATCTGGTCATGATGAAGCTGCATTCCGTCGGTCTGCGCGCGGTACATGACCGCATGCCCGCCGAGCTCTCCGGCGGCATGGCACGCCGCGTCGCGCTGGCGCGGGCCATTGCGCTCGACCCGATGCTGATGATGTACGACGAGCCCTTCGCCGGCCTGGACCCTATCTCCCTGGCTGTCGTAGGCGATCTCATCCGCAAGCTCAACGACGCGCTCGGAGCCAGCTCCATCATCGTGACCCACGACGTCCAGGAATCCCTGAAAATCGTCGATTACGTTTATTTTGTCTCGGCAGGCCGCATCGTCGCCGAAGGAACCCCCGAAGAAATCAAGGCATCCCCCACCCCCTATGTCCACCAATTCATCTGGGGTGAAGCCGACGGCCCGGTTCCTTTCCACCACCCCGCACCAGCCTATGGCGAGGCCATCATGAACCAGAGCACCTACGGAGCGCGGCATGCTTGAACGGGCCAGCGCGATCCTGACCCATCTTGGTCACGGCATCACCAGCCGGATATGGCGACTAGGCTTTGCCGCCCGCTTCCTCGTGGCCATCCTGCTGCATTCCGGCATGGCCTTGCGCCGCATCCACCTGACATTGCGTGAAATCTATTTCACCGGTGTTTTGAGCCTCATCATCATCCTGGTCTCCGGCCTGTTCGTCGGCATGGTACTGGGCCTGCAAGGCTACGACACCCTGCAACGTTTCGGGGCCAGCGACGCGCTGGGGGTGCTGGTTGCCCTCTCGCTCGTTCGCGAGCTAGGGCCCGTCGTGGCCGCCCTGCTCTTCGCCAGCCGAGCAGGCTCTGCCATCACCGCCGAAATCGGTCTGATGAAAGCCACCGAGCAAATATCCGCCATGGAGATGATGGCGGTCAATCCGATTGCCCGCGTCGTCGCGCCGCGTTACTGGGCCGGAGTCGTCTCGATGCCGCTTCTGGCCGCTCTTTTTTCCGCGATGGGCATCTTCGGCGGCTACCTGGTCGGGGTCAAGCTGATCGGTGTCGATGAAGGCTCCTTCTGGGCACAGATGCAATCCTCGGTCGACTTCCGCGAAGACATCATCAATGGCTTCATCAAAAGCTGCGTCTTTGGCACCATCATCAGCTGGATTGCCGTCTTCGAAGGCTATGATGCCGAACCCACCGCCGAAGGTGTGTCGGGAGCCACCACACGCACCGTCGTCACCTCATCGCTGGCAGTGCTTGCTGCCGACTTCATCCTGACCGCATTCATGTTCCGGGGAGCTTAAATTGAACCGCGCAACCATCGACCTCTGGGTCGGCATTTTCGTCGCCATCGGCCTGGGCTCACTTCTTTTCCTTGCCCTGAAGGTGGGCAATCTGGCCTCCTCGAACGGTGGCCCCACCTATCGTCTGGAAGCCCGATTTGATAACATCGGCGGCCTCAAGATTCGTGGTGCGGTCAAAAGTGCCGGCGTCGTCATCGGACGCGTGACCGGCATCCGCCTCGACCCAGCCGAATACCAGGCCGTCGTGGATATGCAGCTCGATGACCGCTACCACTTCGACAAGGAAACCATTGCCACCATCAACACCTCCGGCCTGCTAGGAGAACAATACATCGGGCTGGAAGTCGGCGGCTCGCCAGACATGATGAAAGATGGAGACACCATCAAGAAAACCCAATCCGCCGTCGTGCTGGAAAAACTCATCAGCCAGTTCATGTTCAGCAAGGCCTCGGAAGGGGATGCTGCCGACAATAAAAAATAAACCAGCCTCACCGCAAAACGAAAAAACAAGGAAGACAGATTCGTGAACCCCCGGTTGTCACCCCACCGCAAAAGCCTCACTCCGGTTGCCGCCGCCCTGGCCGCAACCCTCCTCGTCGGCTGTGCCACTTCCGGCAACCCGCGCGACCCTTTTGAAGGCTTCAATCGCGCCGTTTTCGACATCAACGACGGCCTCGACAAAACCCTCATCAAACCCGTCGCCCAAAGTTACGAAACAGTCCTGCCCGCCCCGGTACGCAAAGGCGTCTCCAATTTCTTTGGCAATATCGGTGACGTTTTCATCGCCGCCAACAACCTGCTGCAGGGCAAACCCGCCGAAGCGGCCACCGATGTCGGCCGTTTTGCGATCAACTCCACCTTCGGCGTTCTCGGCATTTTCGACTTTGCCACGGATCTCGGCCTCGAAAAGCACGAAGAAGATTTCGGCCAAACCTTCGGTCGCTGGGGGGCAGGCTCCGGCCCCTATCTCGTATTACCAATTCTGGGCCCCAGCACCTTCCGCGATGGCATTGGCCTGGCACTCGACCTGAAGACAGACCCCGTTGCCCAGACCGACAACGTTCCCGCCCGCAACACCCTGATCGGCATTCGCGCCATCGACGAACGCGCGGGCCTGCTGACTGCCGACAAGATCCTCGAAGAAGCCGCGCTGGACCGTTACGCCTATACCCGTGATGCCTATCTTCAGCGACGCCGCAGCCTGATCTATGACGGCAACGCCCCGCGTGAAGAAGAAGACACCAACCCGCCCTCCGCAGCCAGCAGCAGCACAACACCCGCAGGGATCCGCCTGGAGCTTGTCATCGGCGCGGCCAATCTCTACGTCGAACAGGACGACACGCCCCTTCCGCCGAAAGCCCAAACCACCTCCCGTTCCGGACAGACATCCCCCTATCTGCTGGCTCCCGAACTGGCACAACTCGCCCCGACCGCCCCGGCCACCCTGGCCCGGGCCCTGTCTGCCCTTCCCCGCTAAGTAACATTTTCAACACTTTCAATAAACACCACCTCTTTCCCGCCGATCATCATGAAGTTCATCCGCCTGCTGCTCCTGCCCCTCCTGACCCTGCTCTCGCTCGCTGCCCTCGCCCAGGAAATTGCCCCCGACGCACTCATTACCAACGTCACCAATGAAGTACTGGGTGTCGTCAAAAACGACAAAGACATCCAGTCGGGCAACACCCAGAAAACACTGGCACTGGTAGAAGCCAAAGTGCTACCGCACTTCAATTTCGAGCACATGACCCGCCTGGCCATGGCGCGCGACTGGTCAAAAGCCAGCCCGGCACAGCAAAAATCCCTGACCGACGAATTCCGCACCCTGCTGGTTCGCACCTATTCCAAAGCCCTCAACGAATACAAGAACCAGACCATCACCTTCCGCCCCTTCAAGGCAAAACCCACCGATACCGACGTCAAGGTACGCACCCAGATCAACCAGCCCGGCAGTGCCAAACCCATCACGCTGGACTACTACCTCGAGAAACAGGCCACCGCCTGGAAAGTGTATGACATCGAAGTTGGTGGCATCAGCCTGGTCACCAATTACCGCGACTTCTTCACCAGCGAAGTTCGCCAGGGTGGTGTCGACGGCCTCATCAAAGCACTGCAAACCAAAAACAACGACAGATCCACGGACAAAAAATGATCCGCAAAAATGGTGAAGTCCTCGAAGTCAGCGGCAGCATGACGCTGACTGTCGCGCGCGAGCTCCTGAAATCCGGCGTGAGCGAGCTTGCGGGCCCCGAAACCATTTTCAGCCTGGCCGCCGTGGATGCCGTGGACTCCTCCGCGCTGGCCGTCATTTTCGGCTGGCTGCGCGCGGCAAAATCCGCTGGCAAAACGATACGCATCGTGCATCCCACCAAAGACCTGCTGAGCCTCGCCGCCCTCTACGGGGTGACAGACCTGCTCCCCCTGGGAACCCCGGCGTGAGCCCCCTCACCCCCGTTTGCCGCCTCTCCCCCTCCCTTCACCATGCCAGCCGCTACCCAGGCTACCCAGGCCATCCAGGTCAACCAGGTCGTCAAACGCTTCGGCAAGCTGACAGCACTTGACGGCATCGATCTTCACGTCCGGCAGGGCGAATTTTTTGGTCTGCTGGGCCCCAACGGTGCGGGAAAAACCACGCTGATTTCCGCCCTGGCCGGCTTGGTTCGCGTAGATGCCGGCAGCCTGCGCGTCATGGGGCACGATGTCGCCACAGACTACCGGCAAGCCCGTCGACAGCTCGGTGTCGTCCCGCAAGAACTCGTCTTCGACCCCTTCTTCAGCGTGCGCGAAATGCTGAACATCCAGGCGGGCTATTTCGGCATCGCCGCCAGTCGCCAGCGCGACGACTGGATCGACGAAATCCTTGAAAATCTCGACCTCACCCGCAAGGCCAACGCAAACATGCGGATGCTCTCTGGCGGCATGAAGCGACGTGTCCTGGTTGCCCAAGCACTGGTGCATCGCCCGCCCGTCATCATCCTCGACGAGCCGACAGCGGGCGTCGATGTCGAACTGCGCCAGACTCTCTGGCAATTCATCCGCCGCCTCAACCGCGACGGACACACCATCATCCTGACCACCCACTACCTCGAAGAAGCCGAAGCCTTCTGCGAACGTATCGCCATGCTCAAAGCCGGGCGCATCGTCGCCCTCGACAGCACGGCCAATCTCCTGCAACGCTTTGCCTCGCATGCCCTGTGTTTCCGGCTGGAAGCGGGCCAAACGCCTCCAGACACACTGACCCGGCGCGCCAAACCCCTGTCGGAGCAGGATGAAACCGGAGAACGCTGGCGCATCCCTTTCGAACATTTCGACGAAATCGAACCGCTGCTCGCCGAACTGCGCGCGGCGGGTTGCCGTCTGGCGGATCTCGAAATCGGCAAGCCCGACCTCGAAGACGTTTTCGTGCGGGTCATGCGTGACACATCCTCCACAGCACCTGCCGAAGTTGCCAAAACTGCCGGAGCCGTCGCATGAACCTGTCCAACGACCTAACCGGCTTCGCCACCCTGTTCCACAAAGAAGTCCTGCGCTTCTGGAAAGTCGCCCTCCAGACCGTCGCCGCGCCCATGATGACGGCACTCCTCTACCTCCTGGTTTTTTCCCACGCACTGGACAGCCACACGCAGGTCTACGGCCGCATCCCCTACACCGCCTTCCTCATTCCCGGGCTGGTGATGATGTCCATCCTGCAAAATGCCTTTGCCAACGCCTCCTCCTCCCTGATCCAATCCAAAGTCACCGGCAGCATCGTTTTCATTCTCCTTCCGCCCATCTCCTACCTCGCCTTTTTCCTTGCCTATGTCCTGGCCGCCCTGGTGCGCGGGCTGGCGGTCGGGCTGGGCGTTCTGCTGGCCATCCTCTGGTTCTCGCCGCCCCCCTTTGTCCAGCCGCTCTGGACCCTCGTCTTCGCCCTGCTAGGCGGCGGAATCCTTGCCGTTCTGGGCGTCATTGCCGGTTTATGGTCCGACAAATTCGACCAGCTCGCCACCTTCCAGAACTTCCTCATCATGCCGCTGACCTTCCTTTCCGGCGTGTTCTACTCCATCCACAGCCTGCCCCCCTTCTGGCAAGCCCTGTCACACTGGAACCCCGTTTTTTACATGATCGACGGCTTCCGCTACGGCTTCTTCGGCATCTCCGACATCTCCCCCTGGCACAGCCTCGGTGTCGTTTCGATCACCTTCCTCCTGCTCTCCCTTCTCACCCTGAACCTGCTGCGTCGCGGCTACAAGCTGCGTGCCTGAGCCCCCCCACCCATTCAAGGAACCCTGCCATGCTCGACCCCAAACAAATCCAGACCTGGATCGCCGCCGGACTGCCCTGCGAACATCTCGCCGTGGATGGCGACGGCCACCACTTCGCCGCCGTCATCGTCAGTGCCGAATTCGAAGGCCTGAACCGCGTCAAACGGCAACAACGCGTCTACCAGACCATCCGCGACAAACTCGACTCCGGCGAACTCCACGCCCTCTCGATGCAAACACTCACCCCCGAAGAATGGCGGGCCCAGTAAAACCATGGACAAACTCCTGATCGAAGGCGGAACGCGGCTCGAAGGCGAAGCCACCATCTCCGGGGCCAAAAATGCTGCCCTGCCGCTCCTGTGCGCGGCCCTGCTCACCCCCGAGCCCCTCACACTCACCCACGTCCCCGATCTCAACGACGTCCGCACCATGCTCAAACTCCTCGAGCAGATGGGCGTTCGCATCACGCAAGCCGCCAATCCCGAAGGACTAACGATCACACTGGACGCCAGCGGGCTGAACAACCCCGTCGCCCCCTACGAGCTCGTGAAAACCATGCGCGCGTCCATCCTCGTCCTCGGCCCGCTCGTGGCGCGGTGCGGCGAAGCCCGCGTCTCCCTGCCCGGCGGCTGCGCCATCGGCGCGCGCCCCGTCGACCAGCACATCAAAGGGCTCACCGCCATGCACGCCGAAGTCAGCGTCGAACACGGCTACGTCCACGCCCGAACGACCCGACTCAAAGGCGCGCGCCTCTTCACAGACATGGTCACCGTCACCGGCACGGAAAACCTCATGATGGCCGCCTGTCTGGCCGACGGCGAAACCATCATCGAAAACGCCGCGCGCGAACCCGAAGTCGTCGACCTGGCCAACTGCCTCGTCGCCATGGGCGCGCAAATCTCCGGAGCCGGCTCCGACATCATCCGAATCCGTGGTGTTGAACGCCTGCACGGCGCAAGCCATCGCATCATGCCCGACCGCATCGAAACCGGAACCTATCTTTGCGCCGCCGCCGTCACCGGCGGACACATCCGCCTCAAATCCACCAACGCCTGCTATCTCGATGCCGTCATCGACAAACTCATGGACGCCGGTTGCGACATCCAGAGCGAACGCGACAGCATCACCCTCAAAGCCCCGGCGCGGCTAAACGCCGTCAGCCTGCGAACCTCCCCCTACCCCGCCTTCCCGACCGACATGCAGGCCCAGTTCATGGCCCTCAACCGCGTCGCCGAAGGCACCGCCATCATCCGCGAAACCATCTTCGAAAACCGCTTCATGCACGCTGTCGAACTGATCCGCCTGGGAGCCGACATCAAAATCGACGGCAACACCGCCGTCGTTCGCGGCGTAAATCAACTCCAGGGTGCGACCGTCATGGCCACCGACCTGCGCGCCTCGGCCAGCCTCGTCATCGCCGGCCTCATCGCCCAGGGCGAAACCCTGATCGAACGCATCTACCACCTCGACCGGGGCTACGAAAAACTCGACCAGAAACTCACCGCACTCGGCGCAAGGGTGCGACGAGTCAAATAACCGGCCTTCGCGACACGGGGGGGGGAGTGCAGTTGTTCGGATTGGGGCATGGATGCTTTCTTTCGGTAGGGAGGAAGTCAGGGCTTGCCAAATTTTGTCAAAAACCTACACATCCGCCATGAGCACGATGAACATTTCTCTCCCCGACACCCTGAAGTCCTTCGTGGATGAGCAGGTCAGCCAGCGCGGCTATGGCACGAGCAGTGAATATGTGCGCGAGTTGATCCGCAAAGATCAGGATCGCCTGCTGCATCACAGCCACGTCATCACGATCCGTGGCGACAGTTACCGACTACGAGCCAAACGCAAGGCGGGCCTGGTCAAACCCAATCCGGCTGCTGAGCAGCTGCCGGTCAGGCAACCATAGGGGGTCATTTTTCGGTGTCGTCAGGGGGCAATTCCTGATGTCGCTTGACGCCCTTTCACCACCCCGCCCTTCGGGCACCCCTCCAGTGGAGGGGAATTTGGAGCTTCGTTTTGGGGTTTTGGGGCCGGGTTTGGAAAGGCTCGTGGGTTGGTCAAGCCGGACATGACCCACTTGCTCTTGCAGTGGTCCCACTGCCGCCCCCCTGAATCCAATTTCCTGCGCCCTGAACGGGTTCATGTCTGAAACAGGACTTCAATCCGCCTAGGGTTGGTGCTGTGGCGGCCATCGAACACGTCCTGGAATCGACGCTGAGGTCTTCCCAAAACAAACCGGGCTCCCTGAGGAGCCCGTGTTTGCGGTTTGACCGGCCTTTGGATGCAAGCGAGGCCGGGAGTATCTGGCGGAATTACATCCGTTCCACCATGGCATTGCCGAAGGCCGAGCAGGAGACTTCCTTCGCGCCTTCCATCAGACGGGCGAAGTCGTAAGTCACGATCTTGTCCTTGATGGCGGCTTCCATCGAGGAAATGATGAGGTCGGCGGCTTCCGTCCAGCCCATGTGGCGCAGCATCATTTCGGCGGAAAGGATGAGCGAGCCGGGGTTGACCTTGTCCTGGCCGGCGTATTTCGGGGCCGTGCCGTGGGTGGCTTCGAACATGCCGACGTTATCCGACAGGTTCGCACCCGGGGCGATGCCGATGCCGCCGACCTGTGCGGCCAGCGCGTCGGAGATGTAGTCGCCATTGAGGTTCAGCGTGGCGATGACATCGTATTCCGCCGGGCGCAGCAGGATTTGCTGGAGGAAGGCGTCGGCAATGGCGTCCTTGACGATGATGCCGTTGGGCAGCTTGAGCCACGGGCCGCCGTCGATCTCGACGCCGCCGAATTCCTTCTTGGCCAGCGCGTAGGCCCAGTCACGGAAGCCACCTTCGGTGTACTTCATGATGTTGCCCTTGTGGACAATGGTCACCGACTTGCGCTTGTTGGCG
>CAZFPI010000085.1:0-11513 GCA_964521075.1 uncultured Sterolibacterium sp. | reverse complement strand
TTTCGTGCTGGAGGGCGATGGCCTCCGGCTGGCGGGCGGCGCAGGCTTCGATGCGTTCGTGGATCGTTACAGCCTGCGGGAAGACGGCAGGCCGGGGCTGCGCCTGATGCAGGAGGGCGGCGCGTTCGTCGGCGGTGAGCAGGCTGAGCCGATGAAGCGGCATGCCCGGCTGGTGTGCCATTTCTTTGAGGATCTGGCCGTAGTGCCCGGCCCAGCGGGCGATGGTGGCAGCGTCGAAGAGGTCGCTGGCGTATTGCAGCTCGCCGCGAATTTCTTCACCCGCTTCAAAGAGATTGAGCGCGAGATCGAACTGTGCTGTGCCGGTGTCGGGCTCCAGGGGCTCGATGTCGAGCCCGGGCAGGGCGATGCGTTCTTGCGGGGCGTTTTGCAAGGAGAGCAGGGCCTGGAACAGGGGCGCGTGGCCGGGGCTGCGAACGGGGTTTACGGCTTCGACGATCTGTTCGAAGGGCGTGTCCTGGTGGGCGTAGGCTTCCAGCATGCGCGACTTGACGGCTTGCAGGAGGCTTGCCACGTCCTGCTGTGCATCGGGCTGCAGGCGGATGGGCAGGGTGTTTACGAAGAAGCCGATGAGTTTTTCCAGCTCGGCGTGGCTGCGGTTGGCCACAGGCGTGCCGATGACGATGTCGTTCTGGCCGGAGAGGCGGGAGAGCAGCAGGGCAAAGCCTGTGAGCAGCAGCATGTGGAGGGTCGCACCCTGCTCGCGGGCAAACTGGCGGAGCTGCCGGGTTTGTGTGGCATCGAGGCGGACGCAGTGACGCCTTCCGCGATGGCTCTGGGCAGCCGGGCGCGGGTGATCCGCCGGGAGTTCGAGGAGGGCGGGAGCTCCTTCGAGCTGGCTGCTCCACCAGTGCAAGGATTCTTGCAGGCGTTCGGCGTGGAAGCCTTGCCGTTGCCAGACGGCATAGTCGGCGTATTGCAGCGGGAGCTCGGGCAGGGGGGCTTCCTGGCCGCTGTGGCGGCTTGGGTAGAGCGTGGCGAATTCGTGGATCAGCCGGGCCATCGACCAGCCATCCGAAATGATGTGGTGCATGTCGATGGCGAGGACATGCGTGTTTTCGGCCAGGCGGATGAGCAGGCCGCGTATCAGCGGGCCACAGCTCAGGTCGAAGGGCGCGCGCGTCAGGGAGGTGATGAGCTCGCGGGTCTGGTCTGCCTGCGATGCCGGGGCGCATCGGCGAAGGTCGTGGTGCGTCAGCGTGAAGGCTTGTCCGCTGGCCGGGGCGGCTTGCTGGAAGGCTTCACCTTCCTGGTTGTGGAAGGTGGTGCGAAGGATGTCGTGGCGATGGAGTATCCGGTTCAGTGCCCATTGCAGTGCGCCAGGGTCGAGCGCGCCTTCGAGGCGGACAGCGCCGGGGATGCGGTAGGCCGCGCTGGCAGAGGGGTCGAGCTGGTCGAGAAACCAGAGACGCTGCTGGCTCCAGGAGAGCGGCTGCGGCTGGAGGCGTTGTTCGGGGCTGATGCGGGGGATGTTGTCGTGTGTTGCTTCCGGGCGGATTTCGTCCTGGAGATGACGGACGAATCCGGCGAGTTCGGGGTGGTCGAAATGTGCCTTGAGGGGGAGTTCCGCGCCCAGCAGCTGGCGAAGGCGGGTATTTGCCTGTACGGCGAGGAGGGAGTGCCCGCCGAGTTCGAAGAAGTCGTCATGACGGCTGACGCGGTCGAGGTGCAGCACTTCCTGCCAGATCGTGGCGACGGCTTCTTCCAGCTCGCCCCGGGGGGCGACATAGGTTCGCTGCAGTTTGTCGGCGTCAGGGGCCGGGAGCTGTTTTCTGTCTATCTTGCCGTTGGGGGTGAGCGGCATCCTGTCGAGGATGAGCCAGGCGGAAGGCAGCATGTAGTCGGGCAGGACGGCCTTCAGGTGTTGCCGCAGGGCGTCGATGACGAGGGTCTGGCCTTCGTGTGCCGTGAGGTAGGCAACGAGCCGCTTGTCGCCCGGGTGGTCTTCACGCGCAAGCACCACGGCTTCGCGCAGGGCGGGGTGGCGGAGCAGCCGGGCTTCGATTTCGCCTGGCTCGATGCGAAAGCCGCGTATCTTGACTTGATGATCGTTGCGGCCCAGGTATTCCAGCTCGCCGCGCGCGTTCCAGCGGCCAAGATCGCCCGTTTTGTAGAGACGCTGGCCGGGGGTGTTGCTGAAAGGGTCGGGAATGAAGCGTTCTGCTGTGAGTTCGGGGCGGGCAAGATAGCCCCGGGCGACGCCAATGCCGCCGATGTGGATTTCTCCGGCGACACCGGTGGGCGTGAGCTGGCCTTGCGGGTCGAGAATGTGGATTTGTGTATTGGCGATGGGCCGGCCAATGGATTCTGTGGCCTCAAAGCCTGCCGGGCCGGGGAGCACTTGCCTGCAGCTTGACCAGATGGTGGTTTCTGTCGGGCCGTAGAGGTTCCATAGCGTACCGGTTTTGTCTTGCAGCTGCTGCGCGAGCTCGCCCGTGAGGGCTTCGCCGCCGCAAAGTGCCTTGAGGCCGGCCCGGCCTGTCCAGCCGCTGGAGAGCAGCATGCGCCAGCTGGCGGGTGTGGCCTGCAGTACGGTGATGTCGTGCCGGGCGAGGGCATTGGCCAGCAGATGGCCGTCGCTGGCGGTTTCGCGGCTGGCGAGGATGAGCTTCGCGCCGCAAATCAGGGGGAGGAAAATTTCCAGCGCGGCGATGTCGAAGGAGAGGGTCGTCACACCCAGGATGCGATCCTTCGCCGTCATGCCGGGTTGTTGCTGCATGGCGTGGAGGAAGCTCACCACGCCGCGATGTTCGAGCATGACGCCCTTGGGGCGGCCCGTCGAGCCGGAGGTGTAGATGACGTAGGCGAGGTTTTCCGGCGTGAGCCCCGATGCGCCGATGGCTTCGGGGGCCGGGTTGGTGGCCGGGTAGCGTCCGGAATCCGGCGGGCTCTGGTCGAGTATGAGGATGGGCACACAGGTGTGCGCGCTGCCCTTGTCACCCTTGTTACCCTCCGCGCTCAGGCTCGCCAGGAGTTTGTTTTGGGTCAGGATGGCGACGGGCCGGGCATCTTCCAGCATCTGCGCGATGCGGTCTTGCGGGTAGGCCGGGTCGATGGGGACGTAAGCCCCGCCTGCCTTGAGAGTGGCCAGCAGGCTGATCACCATGTCTGGCCCGCGTTCGAGATAGATGGCGACGAGAGCGTCTGGGCCGACGCCGGTTTCGAGAAGATGATGGGCCAGGCGGTTGGCCCGGGCGTTGAGCTCGCCGTAGCTGAGTTGCTGTTCTTCGAAAACCAGGGCGATGGCGGCGGGCTGGCGGGCGGCCTGTTCCTCGAAAAGCTGATGGATCAGCCGCTCACGCGGGAAATCCTGCGCGGTGGCGTTGAAATCCTGCAGCAGCTTGCGACGCTCGCGCGGCGGCAGGATGGATAGCTCCATCACGGGTTTGTCCGGCGTGATCTCCAGCGCGCGCACGAGCTCCTGAACGGCGGTGTGCAGGCAGGCGTTGATGTGGGTGGGCAAGACGCGGGGGTCGGTCTGGGTGACCAGGGTGAAGCCTTCGCCCAGGTCGTCTACGGCGACCATGAAGGGGTAGTTGGTGCGCTCCTGGCTGGCTAGCACTTCGATGCCGGGGTGACGACGCTGGATGGCATCGGTGCTGTGGCGGTAATTCAGTACCGCGCTGAAAAGCGGTGTGCCCGCCGGTACGCCGCTGGCGCGCTGGGCTTGCGAGAGGGCGGCTTGTTCGAGAGCGAGCAGTTCGAGCAGTTCGGTCTGGGCATGGAGGACGAACTGACGGACGCTGTGCTCGCGCAGCGTGAGCCGCAGGGGGAGTGTGTTGATGAGCAGACCGACGACTTGCCCGTTTTGCCCCGTTTCCCGGGCGCGGCCGGAGAGTACGCTGCCGAAAACGACGTCATCCCGCCCGCTGGTGCGCGCCAGAACGAGGGCCATCGCGGCATGAAAAATGGCGGCGACGTTGAGACGCCGCTGCAAGGCACTGCGCCGCAGGCGTTCGGCCAGATAGGCGTCGATGGGCAGATGCGCTTCTTCGATCCGGCTTCCGTCGCCATGCACATCGCGCAGGCCGAAGGGGGCGGTGGTTTCGTCGATGTCGGCCAGACGGGCGCGGAAGTGTTGCGTCGCCGCTTCGCTGTCGAAGGTTTGCCGCGTCCGGGCGACGAAATCACGGTAACGCAGCGGTGGCCGCAGCCCGGCTTCCTTGCCTGCCAGAAGTGCCATGGCTTCGCCCAGGATGATGTCGAGCGAAATGTGGTCGGTGACGATGTGGTGGAATTGCAGGAGGACGAAGAAGCGGGGAGGGGTGATCCCCTGCGGATTGGCGGCGATTTGCACACGCAGCAGCGGAGCCTGCTGCATGTCCATGCGAAGGTTTTGCGCCGACATGCGCTCCCGCAGCCGGGCGGGGTCGGCTTCGGGGGCGATGTGCTCCACCGGCAGGGTGACTTCGCGCAGGACGACTTGCACCGGCTCGCCCACGCCTTCCCGGATGATGAGCGAACGCAGGGCATCATGACGCTGCACCACGGCGCGCAGCGTCGCCAGAAATGCGTCGAGCATGGCCTGGCTGTCCAGTGCCATCAGCACCGGCAGAATGTAGGCATCGCCCTGTTCGCTCAGGAGATGGTGGAACAGGATCCCTTCCTGCAGGGGGGCCAGGGGGTAGATGTCCTGGATGTTGGCAGCACCTCCGGGGATCAGCGCGGCGATGTGGTCGATTTCTGTCTGGCTGAGGGAGAGCAGGGGCAGCATCCCGGGCGTGATGCGCGTCGTGCCCGGTTCGATGCGGTAGTCCGGAACGGGGGTGTCGCTGGCTGCCGATGGAAGGAGCCCCGCCGTTTGTGCTGCGGCAGATTTTTTGAGTCTGCGAAGCAGCAATTCCCGCTTGAAGGCTTCGAGGCTATTCGTTGAACTCGTCATCGCAGTTACGGCCAGATATTCCCCGATTTCCGATTTTCAATGCCGGTGGCCCGGCGACTGAACGCTGCCCGGGCATGCGCCTGATTACTGCCGCCCCGGCGGGACTTGCGACTATAGCAAAGGATCGTGAAAATCGACGGTGATTCTCTCGTCATTGTTGAACGATGACACACAGACCCGTGTTTTCCGGAATATCCGGATGTTTTTCGCAGAAAAATGCGAATGGCTTATGTGCTTGTTCGGGCGGCTCTTACGGGATTTGCAAAAACACTGGCAGGAAATCAATCAGCCAGTTAATTGACAGATGCTTTGTAATCGGCCTAAATACGCGGATGGAACCTTCTGTTCAACTCCGCAAGGCTGGCCGTCCCGTCGGGGCGGATGTCGCCATCGCGACACGAAAAAAAATCCTCGATGCGGCAACACTCTGCTTTGCCGAGCTGGGTTACGCGGCGGCCAGCAACCGTGAAATCGCCCGGCGCGCCGGGGTGACCAGCGGCTCGTTGTATCACTACTTCGACTCCAAGGCCGCGCTCTACCGCGCCGCCTTGCAGGATGCCAATCAAAGGCTGATTTCGGCGTATCACCATGTCGTGGAAGAACACCCCGGGGCCCGCAGTGTCGACCAGCTTTGCCTGGGGCTTTCGCGTGCCTTCGAGCTCGCGCGGGAGCGGCCGGGCATGATGAATTTCGCCTCGGCTTCCGCCCTGGAAATCCAGCGGAACAAGGATCTCGACTGGCTCGCGCGTGAGGATGCAGAGGCTTTCCCGGTGTTTTTCCGCACACTGCTGAAGCAGGCGAAAAGCCGGGGGGAGCTGGGGGCCGGGGTGAATATCGACGCCGCGATGAACGTCATCCTGATTTCCTTCGCCAGCCTGGCCTTTCTGCAGGGAAAGCTCGTCGACGAAACTTCTTTCGATGAGTCGCTCAAGGCTTTTCAGCAGCTCCTGCGTGGCGAAATGTTCCTGCGCCAGGCGGCTCCCTGCGATGTCTGAACCGGAACGAAGGCTGATCCTCCAGCCCACGCCGGAGGATCATCGCATCGCCCGTTATGCCGCCGCCGCCATCGCCTTGTCGGTGATCGAAGCCGCCATTCCCAGCCCCTTGCCCGGCGTCAAGCCCGGCCTGGCCAATATCGTCACCCTGATCGTCCTTGCCCGCCACGGCTGGCAGGATGCCGTGTGGGTCACGCTGTTGCGTGTCCTGGCCGGGAGCCTGGTGCTGGGGCAGTTTCTGGCACCGGGGTTTTTTCTGAGTCTGACGGGGGCGTTGGCCAGCCTTGCCGCACTGGGTCTGGCCATGCATCTGCCTGCCC
The DNA here is from genome assembly GCA_964521075.1 of uncultured Sterolibacterium sp. GTDB lineage: Bacteria > Pseudomonadota > Gammaproteobacteria > Burkholderiales > Rhodocyclaceae > Sterolibacterium. The sequence goes on along the minus strand of CAZFPI010000085.1, from coordinate 5,298 downwards.
TCTGGTTTGGCCCCGTGAGCCAGAGCCTCATTGCCGCCTTTGCCCACATTGCCGGGCAGCTTCTGCTGGCACGCCTCTGGCTGGTTCCGCATGACGGCCTGTTTTACCTCGCCCCCGTCTTCGCCATCGCCGCCTGCGTTTTTGGTCTGGCCAACGGGCTGGCGGCCGCGCGCATGCTGCAGGATGATTCTGCTTCCCGGCAAGGTGGCATTGCCAGCCCTGCTTCGTCCCGGTAGGCTTGTTCCTCCATTCTTCCGTTACAAGGAGCATTCATGGCCACTGCCTGGACCTGGGCTTCCATCGTCTTGCTGTCGATGACGCCCAATCTCGTTCTTGGCCCGTCGGCGGCCATCGCCGTTGGCATCGAATCGCATATTCCCATGGCCTGGCTGCTGCCTGTGGTTTCACTCGCCGGTTTTGTCGAAGGCATGGCCGTTGCCTGGCTGGCCGGGAGAAGCACGAACATCGGCATCGTGCATCGCTGGATAGAACGGATGCGTACCCCGCGCAGCCTGGCTTTTGCCAGCCGCTGGGGCATCTGGGGCGGGATGACGATCGGCAACGCCATCGCGGGCCAGGAACCCGTCCTCGTCGCCTTGCGCTGGCTGGATGTCAGCCTGCACCGGCTCTGGCTGCCCGTCGCGTTCGGCAATGTCCTCTTCGCCTTCATCTACTACTACACCGTGCAGATGGGGCTCGAAAAGCTGGGGCAATTTTGAGGCGGCCAGACACTCTTCACATACAACTTGCGTTCCCCGATGCCATGCAACGAAAATCCTGGAAAGAGCACATTCAACAAACGGGGAAATCTCCGCGCCTATACCCCACAGAATGGCTTGTCCGAACAATGGCGGGGGGCAATTACCCCAACATGAAACTTGATCGCAACAGCTATCGGGATGCGCGAATCCTGGACCTGAGTTGTGGTGATGGTAGAAACATTGAACATTCAGGATCAATCAACGCCTGGCCATCTCGCGGACGACTATTTCGGCACTCCACTCTCGTCTCTGCCTATATTTTTGTTGCCAAGAAAACAACCTTTCCGGATGATTGAACACCCATGCAGACCGTTCTGATCTTTCCTGCCGTTACCCCAGAAGCCCGTGAGTACTATCGTCGCTCCGCAGCCGAAGGGCGTACCGTCCTTGCTGCCGCTTCGGTAATGACAGACCGCGCACATTACGAAAACTGGGAGTTCCTGCCTGCAGTCAGTGATGTCCTGTTTCCACAAGCCTTTGCCGAGCTGGTGCAGCAACACAATATCAATGCGCTGTTCGTTCCTGTGGCATCGGCACATTTTTTCCTGAAACGCTTTCTGGCCGAGAAGATGCCGCAACTGCGGATCATCAACCCCTCGCCCTTTGAGGCACAGGCCGAACATTCTTCGGCCTTGCTGAAAACCACCGACCACCTGCTACCCTTCGAGCGCAGCATCGCCGAAGGCCGATCGCGTTTGACGCGTCTGCATGCCGCCGCGATTCTGCAACAGGCCATGTCGGTCCACGGCGAATCAAACGAAGAGAAATTAACGGCGATGATGGGCATCTTCGCGCGCGCGCCGCAAGGCGATGTCGTCGAGGTTGGGACGCTGATGGGGCGTACTGCGATCGTTCTGCGCCTGCTCGCGGATCATTACGACATCGGGAACGTGCTGACCGTGGACCCTTGGGAGGAGGCTGGCGCGATCCAGCACGATTCCCCGGCGTTTGTTCAGGAGATGGCCTATGCCTGGCCCCCCGGCGTTCTTCAAACCGGATTTTCGATCAACCTGCTTGCTCTGGGCGCGAAGCGTCATGCCCACTTGCAGCTGGCTTCGACGCAGGCACACGCCGAATATGTACGTACCGATAGCCTGCCCAGCCTCAACGACCATGCGGTCGCGTTCAGCCATCGCATCACCGTGTTGCATATCGACGCCAACCATGACTACGATCAGGTACGCAACGACTGGCAGCTGTGGGGGCAACATCTGCTGCCCGGCGGCTGGGTGATCTTTGACGATTATGTCTGGCTGCATGGCGACGGGCCGCGACGCATGGCAGACAGTCTGCTTGCCGAGCGTATTTTTGACGAAGCCTTTGCGTGTGGGAAGGCGTTGTTTTGCAGACTGGCTCCGGCAGGTATTGTGTAATGCCAACAATACATCCAAATACGCGTTTCGCATTCTGCGGCAACAGGGGGTTTGTCTTTAATACCATGCAGAATGCTGGGTTGAATATCTCTTCTGTTGCAGCAGTTAGTGGCTCTTATTTTTCAAGAGAACTTGAACGTAAAGAAATTTCCCACACAGCAATTTCGTCGCGCACGGAATTTCTTGAGTGGATACGCAATATTGATTTTGATGTTTTTGTTGCCAATGGCTGCCCCTATCGCGTACCGGTAGCGGAATTTGACTCGAGGCACTTGCTGGTGAATGTGCATCCGTCTGCGCTTCCGGATTTGAGAGGGGCGGATCCGGTGCCCGGTGCTTTGCTTTACCGAAGAGACTCGGGAGCCACCTGTCACTTGATGGACGCCGACTTTGATACTGGGCCTATCATTAGCCAGGTCACGATTCCTTACACTGACGATCTCGATGCTCCTTTGCTCTATCAGCTTTCTTTTCTTGCCGAGCAGGAAGCGTTCTTGATGGCACTCGAACGTTCATTTGTTCCATTGAGAACACAGAAAAATACCGCTGATACAATCTATTACACGAAACGGCCGGAGGATCAGGAAATTGATCTGGACGCCACAACCGAACAATTCCTCTCCTGCATTCGCGCCTTTGCCAATCGTTCGCAAGGCGCGGTGATGCATCACGGAACGCTTGCTTTTCGCGTCTTTGGTGCAAGCCGTCTTTTCAATCCCTATCTACTATCCAAACAGGATGATTTCCGGGAAAACGAAGTTGTCTTCAATTACGAATCGCACCTGGTTATCTACAAACAACAGGGGTTTCTTAAACTCGGACCAATAGTGGGAGACCTTGAATCCATACGGCCGGGAACAATACTTGGGAGAGTGATGTGATCTGGAAAAAGCTGGGGCTCGTGTTTCGTGCAGAAGGGCAGTTTGGCTGGATGAACAGCCATGCCCAGATTCCGACGGCACTGCCGTTGATGGATCAAGGGATATTGCGCCTCTATTTTTCAAGCCGTCCAAAGCCAGGGCTGAGTCTCACCGGCATGCTTGACGTGGAAGCCAACGACCCAACGAGAATTGTGCGGATATACGAGAAGCCGGTTCTTGAATTGGGTATGCCCGGAGCTTTCGACCAGCATGGAATCATGCCGCAAAGTTGTGTACGTTTTGAGGACGGTCGGATAGGTTTGTACTATTTGGGGTGGAGCCGTCAGGTTGATATTCCTTATAGCAATTGGACCGGACTTGCCCTTAGCGAAGATAACGGCCTCACGTTCCGGAAGGCGCATGCTGGCCCTGTTCTCGACCGTACATCGGACGAGATCTATTCAGCCACAGGGTTGTTCGTGGTCCGTAATGGCGATGTCTTTCGTGGGTGGTATGCAATGGGACTTGGCTGGAGAACCATTGAAAACCGGTTGGAGGAACGCTACCTCATTACGGATACCCGCTCGAACGACGGCATCCACTGGACGAGATCCGGCAAGCCGGTCCTGGCTACGAAAAATGAAAACGAGGCGATGACCCGTCCCTCCGTAATCCATCATGGATCGCAATGGGGCATGTGGTATTGCAAGCGCAGCCTGACGGACTTTCGGGACGGTAAAGGATCTTACCGTATCGGGTTTGCGCGGTCGGATGACGGGGATTCCTGGATACGATGCGATGAAGAAGCGGGAATCGAACCGTCTGGCAGCGGGTGGGACTCGACCATGATGGCTTACCCCTGCGTCGTTTCATGTGGCGACAAATTGCTGATGTTTTATTGTGGCAACGGCTTTGGCGCTGGTGGGTTTGGGGTTGCAGAAGTGCCACTTTCGGCTGTATTCCAGAAGAAAGAATAGACCCCCTGGTTTTTCCAACGTCATTGCGGGTCAATCCCTCAATTTCTTTGGAAAAACACAAGCCTATTTACTCTGTCTTTTCACAACCTCCCGCTCAACCTCAGAAAATAATCCACATTCAGCCGGTGCGGCACAGCTTCCGGAGCCATCAGGACGGTTTCGGCTGCTGCATCCTTGCCAACGAAACTGTTCGCGCCGATGAGGCAGCGTTCTCCCAGCGTGACTTCATGGCCGATGCCCGCCGCCAGGCCGAGGAAGCAACCGTCGCCCAGTTTCGCGCCTCCGCCAATGACGGCTCCGGCGGCAGCCCAGACGTGGCTGCCGACCTGGGCATGATGCCCGACGACAGCACCGCTCCAGAGCATCGTATTGCAGCCGAGGCTGGCTTTCGGCTCGACCGAGACGTGATCAAGAAGAATGCTTCCTTCGCCGACTGTCGCGCTGGCAGCAACCCATGCGCGGCTGCTGCGATAGCTGGCAAGGCGATAGCCGACAGCTTTGGCCTGTTCAAACTTCTGTCGACGTAACCGGTTGCAGCCGTGATAGCCGATGGCCATCAGCAGTTCAAACCGGTCTGGCGAAAAAAGACGGGGCAGGTCTTCAAAGGCCACCAGAGGCAGGCCGAGCAGTTGCTCGCCCTGGCGGTATTCTGCATCGACGCAGAAGGCGGCCACCCGCAGGTCAGCATCGTGCGTCACATAATCGAAGACGACCTCCGCGATCTTGCCTGCACCAAAAATCACGACTTCTTTCATTTTTGCGTCCTCATTGTCCTCGTTGCCATCGTTGTCCTCATAGCGTGACGATCCTTCGGTCAGAGAAGGGAATCAAGGCTATCCGGATAAGGAACTGCTGGTTAAACCTTGTGGTGTAGCGAGCGAAGCATGGCTTCCCGCAAGATGGCATTCATGCGGGTCTGATAGCCCTTGCCTTGACTCTTGAGCCAGGCCAGTACATCCGAATCAATACGCACCGAAGCATGTGTCTTGACCGGTTTGAAAAAGGGGTTGGGCACTGCGCGCGCCCAGAATGCTTCATCCAGCGGCGGAATATCGCTGTAGTCGATTTCGCTATCTGGCTTTTCTGCCAATGCCTTGAGCTCCGCCTGACGTTCTTCTGTCAGCGGCGGCAATTCGCTCTGCTTGCGCCTAACCATGCTCATAACGCCTCCGTTCCTTTTTATCCACGCGACGGGCACTGATGATTCGTACAACCTCGATGCCCTCGTCCTCAAAGCGCACGGTGTGCGCCACCAGTAGCAGCAGGCAACCACCGGCCATGCCAACGGTTTGCCAACGCGGCTGCCCGTTTTCGATACGGTCTTGTT
>CAZFPI010000084.1:2172-11534 GCA_964521075.1 uncultured Sterolibacterium sp. | reverse complement strand
CCCACGGCTTCCATGGCCATGGCGGCGAAAAGATAGGGAATCAGGCCGCCGATGAACAGGCCGATGATGACCAGATGATTCGACAGGTCGAAGGTGATACCGGTCTTTCCGGCGGCTTCGAGGGCGTGGGTGTAATCGGCAAAGAGCACGAGTGCCGCCAGTCCTGCCGAGCCGATGGCGTAGCCTTTGGTGACGGCCTTGGTGGTGTTGCCGACGGCATCGAGCGGGTCGGTGACATTGCGGACTTCTTTCGGCAGTTCGGCCATTTCGGCGATGCCGCCCGCGTTATCCGTGATGGGGCCGTAGGCGTCCAGGGCGACGACGATGCCGGCCATGGAAAGCATCGATGTGGCGGCGATGGCGATGCCAAAGAGGCCGCCCATCGTGAAGGCCGCCCAGATGGACAGGCACACCGCCAGCACGGGCCAGGCGCAGGCTTTCATCGAAACACCGATCCCGGCGATGATGTTGGTGGCGTGTCCGGTCTGGCAGGAGGCGGCAACGTGCTTGACGGGTGCGTAGTCTGTGCCGGTGTAGTATTCGGTGATCCAGACCAGTGCGGCGGTGAGCAGCAGGCCGACAACAGCGCAGCCGAACATCGAGTTGGCGGTGATGCCGACGCTGGCATCGCCTGCGCCGATCAGCCATTGAGTGACCGGCCAGTAGGCCGCCAGAGCCAGCACACCGGCAACAATCAGCCCACGGTAGAGGGCATTCATGATCTTGCCGCCTTCGGAGGTTTTGACGAAGGCGCAGCCGACGATGGAGGCGAGGATGGATACCCCGCCTAGCACCAGCGGATAGAGCAGCAGGTTCTCGCCCAGGGCCGGGGCAGATTTGAGCGTCAGCGCGGCCAGTACCATGGGGGCGACGAGGGTGATGGCGTAGGTTTCGAACAGATCGGCGGCCATGCCGGCGCAATCCCCGACGTTGTCGCCCACGTTGTCCGCGATGACGGCGGGGTTGCGCGGGTCGTCTTCCGGAATGCCTGCTTCGACCTTGCCCACGAGGTCCGCGCCGACATCGGCCCCTTTGGTGAAGATTCCACCACCCAGGCGGGCAAAGATGGAAATGAGCGAGGAGCCAAAGGCCAGCCCGACCAGGGGCTGGATGACGTGGTGAATGTCCGCGCCGGGGTTAGATTTCATGAGGATGCCGTAGTAACCGGCCACGCCAAGGAGGCCCAGGCCCACGACCAGCATGCCGGTGATGGCTCCGCCTTTGAAGGCGACGTGAAGGGCGGGAGCGATGCCGCCACGCGCGGCTTCAGCCGTGCGGACATTGGCGCGAACGGAGACATTCATGCCGATGTAGCCCGCCGCACCGGACAAGGCTGCTCCGATGAGAAAGCCTGCTGCCGTGGGCCAGCCCAGGGTGAGGCCGATGACGATGAAGAGAACGGCTCCGACGATGCCGATGGTTTTGTACTGGCGGTTGAGATAGGCCTGCGCGCCTTGCTGCACTGCAGCGGCAATTTCTTGCATGCGCGCGTTGCCGGCAGGCTGCGCCAGAATCCATCGGCTGGAAATGATGCCGTAGAGTATCGCCGCGACGGCGCAGGCCAGTGCAAATACAAGTCCGGACATAGTCGTTCTCCTTGGGGTGGTGTCGCTGGGGTACTGCTCCTTTGCAACTGCTTGTTTTATGGAGGTTTCATGTACTTCATCTTCACGTTTCTTGTCTTGCGGCGATGCCGGGCAGAAACAAAAAAGGCTGCCGGGGGAATCTGGCAGCCTGATGAGAAAGTGTCGTGGGGGCTTTCCTTTTGAGGAGATTTCAGACCTGGAAGTCCGGGCATTTCCGGGCAACCGCCACATTGTTCAGACGCACATAATCCGGCAGGCCGCGACGATAGGGCGGGTAATCCTCGCCTTCGATCAGGGGGGCAAGATAAGCGCGGCAGGCTTCGGTGATGCCAAAACCGTCGTCGGTGATGAAATGACGTGGCATCATCTTTTCGACGTTGGCCACGTCCTTGAGGTCAGCCACGCCGATTTCCCAGCGGTAAGGGGCGTCGGAGAGGCGGACGATGGCGGGCATGACGGCATTTTTTCCGGCCAGGGCCAGTTCGACAGCCGCCTTTCCGAGGGCCACGGCCTGTTCGACATCCGTGCGCGAGGCGATGTGACGCGCTGCGCGTTGCAGGTAGTCGGCGACGGCCCAGTGATATTTGTAATTCAGCTTGCCCTTGATGAGCCCGGCGATCATGGGGCCGATGCCGCCGAGCTGGGCGTGGCCGAAGGCGTCCCGCGCACCGGTTTCGGCCATTAACGCACCTTGCGGGTTCCGCAGCCCTTCGGAAACCCCGATGGCGCAATAGCCGTAACGCTCGACGCTTTCCTGCACACGGGCGAGGAAGGCAGTTTCGTCGAAGGGAATTTCGGGGAAGAGCAGGATGTGCGGGGCTTGCCCGGCTTCTTCGGCAGCCAGCCCGCAGGCGGCAGTGATCCATCCGGCATGACGGCCCATGACTTCGAGGACGAAGACCTTGGTGGAGGTTTTGGCCATGGAAGCGACATCGAAACCGGCTTCGCGCATGGAGATGGCGACGTATTTCGCCACTGAGCCAAAGCCCGGGCAGCAGTCGGTGATGGGCAGGTCGTTATCGACGGTCTTGGGGACGTGGATGGCCTGGATGGGGTAGCCCAGCGTCGCGGACAGCTGCGAGACTTTCAGGCAGGTATCTGCGGAATCGCCCCCGCCGTTGTAGAAGAAATAGCCGATGTCGTGCGCCCGGAAAACTTCGATCAGGCGTTCGTACTGCGCCCGGTGGGTTTCCAGGCTTTTCAGCTTGTAACGGCAGGAGCCGAAGGCCCCGGCCGGGGTGTGGCGCAAGGCGGCGATGTTTTCCGCCGGTTCGAGCGAGGTGTCGATCAGGTCTTCGGTCAGCGCACCAATGATGCCGTTGCGCCCAGCGAAGACCTTGCCGATCTGGTCGGGATGCGCCCGCGCCGCTTCGATGAGGGCCCCGGCGGTGGCGTTGATGACGGCTGTGACACCGCCCGACTGGGCATAGAAAGCATTGCGCGGGGTCATGATCAGGCGAGTGTGGCAAAAACCTTGTCGCGGATGGCATCCACGCTGCCGATGCCTGCGAGCTTGCGGTATTTCGGCGCGCCTGCGGAGCCCTGGGCAGCCCATTTGCTGTAGTAATCGACGAGCGGAAGGGTTTGCTGACGATAGACTTCAAGGCGTTTCTGGACGGTTTCTGCCTTGTCGTCGTCGCGTTGGATGAGCGGCTCACCCGTGACATCGTCCTTGCCTTCGGCCTTGGGCGGGTTGAATTGGATGTGATAGGTGCGGCCCGAGGCGGAATGGACGCGGCGGCCGCTCATGCGGGTGACGATTTCTTCGTCGGCCACGTCGATTTCGAGTACGTAATCAATCGCCACGCCCGCTGCTTTCAGCGCATCGGCCTGGGCGATGGTGCGCGGGAAGCCGTCGAGCAGGTAGCCTTTGGCGCAATCGGACTGCTTCAGGCGATCCTGAACCAGTCCGATGATGATGTCGTCGGAGACGAGTTTGCCTGCGTCCATGACTTTCTTGGCTTCGAGGCCCAGCGGCGTTCCGGCGCGAATGGCGGCGCGCAGCATGTCGCCGGTGGAAATCTGGGGGATGCCGAAATGTTCGGTGATGAAACCGGCCTGTGTGCCTTTGCCGGCACCCGGGGGGCCAAGAAGAATCAGCCGCATGTGAGCTCCTGTTCGATGGTGTGTTTGCTGGAGGGATGGGAAGACAGGCGGGTTCGGTGAATCAGTCTGTCATGTTTTGAAAATGGCAAGATAGTCTCAATCAGGGGACGGGTCAAACATCTTGCGTACCCGTTCGAGGTCTTCGGGGGTGTCGACCCCCGCTGGTGGCGCGGCTTCGCAACTGACTACGCGGATGGCATGTCCGTGCCACATCGCCCGGAGCTGTTCGAGAGCTTCGGTTTTTTCGAGCGGCGAGGGGGCGAGCTGGCCGTAACGGTGGAGAAAGCCGGTGCGGTAGGCGTAGAGGCCGATGTGGCGCATCGCGCCGAGTCCGTCAGGCAACGATGCGGGGATGCTTCCGGCGACCCGGGATGCCAGGGCATCGCGCGCCCAGGGGATGGGAGCGCGTGAAAACAGCATGGCCCGCCCGGCCGCATCACAGACGACCTTGACGACATTGGGATTGAAAAAGTCGGCGGCGGTGTGGATGGGGTGGGCGGCCGTGGCGATGGCAGCTTGCGGATCCTGGCTCAGGGCCGTGGCTACAGCGTCGATCAGAAAGGGGTCGATCAGGGGTTCGTCCCCCTGGATATTTACGACGATTTCGTCGTCATGCCAGCCCAGGCAGGCGGCGACTTCCGCGATGCGGTCCGTGCCGCTCGGGTGGTCGGCGCGGGTCAGGATGGCTGTGTGGCCATGGGCTTCGACGGTGGCGCGGATGTCTTCGTGATCCGTGGCAATCCAGATGCCGTTGTTCCGGCAGCGTTGCGCGGCTTCTGCAACGCGCACGATCATGGGTTTGCCCGCGATGTCGGCCAGCGGTTTGCCGGGCAGGCGCGTGGAGGCGTGACGGGCGGGGATGACGATGCGCGGCGGCGGCAAGGGTTTGGGGGGCACGTTGTTCCGCTTTCCGCTCAGTTTTCGCCATCGGCCAGGGTACGCGCCTCGCCTTCGAGCATCATGGGGATGTCGTCCTTGATCGGGTAGGCCAGGCGGCAGGGTTTGCAGACCAGTTCGGATTTTGCCTTGCGATGGTCGAGCGGGCCCTTGCACAGGGGGCAGACGAGAATTTCAAGCAGTCGGGGATCCATGGGGATTCTCCATGAGGTGTTGTTCGATCAGGGCGGGGAGTCCGGAGCCAGCCGACAGGGGTTCGATTTGCGCCGTGACGGGGAGCACCCAGACCGGGTGCGGCAGCCGACCGAGGGCGCGGCATTTTACTGCATCCTTCTCGGTCATCAGCAGCGCGTCGGCATCGATGGCGGCCAGGTCTTCGGTTGTGTAGCAGTGATGGTCGGGGAAGACGTGGCGGCTGAAGGTGAGGCCCAGGCTTTCCAGATGAAGAAAAAACCGTTCCGGGACGGCAATGCCGCAGATGGCGGCAAGCCTCAGGCCAGCCAGTGCTTCCGTGCCCTGGCGTATGCCAGGGTTGCCCAGGCGTTCAAGGAGATTGCCCGACAGCTGCATGCGGAAGGTGGGCAGGTGGGCCGCTGGTGCTGGCGCGTGGGCCTGTTTGCCGTTGAGCACGATGGCCGTGACCCGGGACAGGCGCGAGGGGGGCTCACGCAGCGGCCCGGCGGGCAGGAGCCAGCCATTCATCACGCCGCGTTCATCCATCAGGGCGATTTCGATGTCACGCGCCAGCGGGTAATGCTGAAGGCCGTCGTCGCTGAGGATGAGCCTGCATTCCGGGTAGGCCGCCAGCAGGGCGCGTCCGGCAGCGGCGCGGTCACGTCCGATGAAAACCGGGACGCCGCTGCGTTGTTTGAGCAGAAGGGGCTCGTCGCCCACAAGGGCCGCCGGGCTGTTTTCATGGACTTCGCAGGGAGGGGGCTTGCTATTGCGGGTGTCCCGGGCGGCGTAGCCCCGGCTGATGATGCCCGGATGCCAGCCTGCTGCGCGCAGCTGCTCGCACAGCCAGAGGGTGAGGGGGGTTTTGCCGCTGCCGCCGACGATGATGTTGCCGATGACCACGACCGGCACGGGTAGCCGGTGTTGCCTGAGCCAGCCACGGCGGTAGGCCAGCCGTCGCGCTGCGGTGAGGAAAAGGAACAGCCAGGACAGGGGGAGAAGCAGGCAGGACAGCAGGCCGCGTTGTTTCCATGTCTGGAGGAGGGTTCTGTCCAGGTTCATGGATTCCTGCCGGAGGGGACGAGATGCAGGAGGGGATCAGCGATGATCGGTCTGCGTGGCGAAGGATATGTGGGAAAGCCCGGCCTGCTGGGAGGCCTGCATCACGTCGATCACGCTCTGGTGGGTGGCCTGGGCATCTGCGCTGATGATGATGACCGGTTCCTTGTTGCCACCGGCTTCGGCTACGCGGCGCAAGGCCAGGCTGATGGCGGTGACATCGCGGCTGCCGACGGCCTGACGGTTGATCATGACTTCGCCTTGCGAATTGACCAGCACATTGATTTCGTTCGGCTGCTCGGCTTGCTGCTGGGCGTCGGCCGTGGGTAAATTGATCTCCAGCCCGGCGTATTTGGAATAGGTGGTGGTGATCATCAGGAAAATCAGGATCACCAGCAGCACATCGATCATCGGAATCAGGTTGATTTCCGGTTCTTCGTGTGCACGGCCACGTTGAAAATTCATCGTCTCTTCCCCGGCAATTTATTTGCGTTCGCCATGCACCAGCTCGACCAGCTTGATGGCCTGCTGTTCCATGTCGACGACCAGACCGTCGACGCGCGAACGGAAGTGGCGATAGAAAATCATGCTCGGGATGGCGATGATGAGCCCGAAACCGGTGTTGTAGAGAGCGACTGAAATGCCGTGCGCCAGGGCTTGCGGGTTGTTGCCGGAAGCCGTTGGCGAGCCGAAAATTTCGATCATGCCGACCACCGTGCCAAAGAGCCCCATCAAGGGGCTGATGGAGGCGATTGTCCCCAGGCTGGTCAGGAAACGCCCCAGCTCGTGGGCGGCGGCGCGGCCAGCTTCTTCGATCGATTCTTTCATGACCTCGCGCGAGGCGGTGGCATTACGCAGGCCGGCAGCGAAGACACGCCCCAGCGGGGAGTGAGTGTCGAGACGGCGCAGCATCTGTTCGTTGACGCCTCCCTGACGGAAATCCCCCACCACGCTTTCGAGCAGACCTTTGGGAACGACTTTGATGGCTCGCAAGGTGGATGCGCGTTCGATGATCAGGGCCACCGCAATGACGGAAGCCAGAAGCAGGGGGTAAATTGGCCAGCCGGCCGCTTGAAGAATGGCGAACACGAAAGACTCCTCGTCCGGATGATGGCGAAAGGTGAGGGTGAAATGACAAAAAACAGTCGCGAACTTTAGCCTGCCCAAGGGGGGTTCGGCAAGGAAAAGGCGTGTGGATGTTTGTTCGCAGCCCCAGAATGTGGCCTTGCGGCTTGTCGGCATGGGAGGGCGTTAGAATCCGGAAATGCCCGTTTCCTTGAATACCTCCGTCATTTCCGGCGCGACCGGTGCCGCGCAGCTGGCAAAGCAGTGGTTCGCCCTGCTGGCCGCAGGCAATGCGTCTTCGTCCCGTTCGGCCATGCCGGGGCTGGGGGATACGCGATCCTGTGCGGCATTGGCCGGTGTGATCGCTCTCGCGCAGGAAAACCGCATGTCGCTTCTGGTTGTCGTGCCGGATGACGACTGGCTGCCGGAAATTTCCAATGCCATCGAGCTCGACCTTCGCCCGCTTTGCCTGGTCTTGCCGGAGGCGGGGTTTGCGGCGGCGGTGACTTTACGCGCCACGCTCTCCTTGCTGAAAAGCCGTTTGTCGCGGGAGGTCGAGCCGCGCTGGCAACCGGCCTGGGCGCGGCAGCGGGAGATGATCGGGGAGAAGGCCTCCCTTTGGCAGGCCGCGCTGGACTGGTGCGTGACAGGCAATTCCTATGTGCATTCCTCGGCAGCCTGGCCTGAACGCATCGACGCGCTGTTTCCTGTCTTGATCCTGCCGTACTCGCAGGCATTGAAGCTGCTGCCAGAGGGCTCTACCCGTCGGGATGGCATGGTGCTGATCAACGTCGTCGATGGCGTGGGGGCACTTTCTGCCCTGGCGGGGCAGACCTTGCTGCTGATCGAGCCTGGGCTGTCTGCCGGGCGCGCGCTGGCCCGGGTTGATCCTGCGCGCCGTTTGAAGGCGGAAATGGAGCTGCTCGCGCAGGAGCTGGGCGAAATGGAGCTCGAATTTGCCACAGCCCAGGCAGAGCTGGCGGAATTTACGCGCCGTTATCATGATGTCGTGGGAAGGCATTTGGCCGAGCTCGATGCCTTGCAGGCGAAGATCGCAAAACATCTGGCCCGGCGCGCGCCGGAAAATCCTGATGTTCAGCAAAAAGCACAGCAGGCGCATGCCCGGGCCGAGCAGTCGCAGCAGGAAAGCCAGCGATTCGAGGAACTGGATAAGCAGCATGAAAAGACGTTCGCGCCCTCGGGCGACATCAAGCGGCTTTTCCGCCAGCTCGCGCAGAAAATTCACCCGGATCGCGCCGAGGATGAGGCAGACCGCGCCTGGCGTACCGGATTGATGAGTGAGGCCAATCGTGCCTATCGCGCCGGTGATGAAATGGTATTGCGCGATATTTTCTCGCAATGGCAGGAGGGCCGCCCGGACGCCGCCGGGGAAGACCGGGTGGCGGGAGAAAGGGCCGGGCAGCCGCCCGCGCGGGCGACGGATGAGGTCGGGCAGCTGGAACGTCAGGTCGAACGGCTGCAACGTCGCATCGCCCAGATCAGCGAGCAGCTCAATCGTTTGCTGGCTTCGCGTCTGTATGAGCTTTTCGCCGCAGCCAATCTCGCGCGCGGGCGGGGGCGCGATCTGCTGAAGGAAATGGCCGAACAGTTGTCCTTGCAGATCGAGGCGGCCCAGGCCCGCTTATCCGGCCTGGAAAATGAAGAAGATGAAGGGCAGGGTGGGGACAGGGACAGATTGTGAGCCTTTAGCGGCAGGCGTTGACCTGATCGCGTAGCCGCAGCGTTTCCGCGCGCGCGGCGGCGGCAAAATCCGGGCCTTGGCTCGCGTAGAGGATGCCGCGCGAAGAATTGATGATCAGCCCGTTTCCGTCGGCGGTACGCCCGGCCCGCACCAGTTTTTCGACATCGCCGCCTTGCGCGCCCACGCCGGGAACCAGAAAGGGCATCTCACCCACGATGGCGCGAATCCGCGACATTTGTTCCGGCCAGGTAGCCCCCACGACCAGGAGGCAGTTGTTGTGGGTGTTCCACTTTCTGGCCACGGTTTCCGCGACGATTTCAAACAGGGGGCGACCGCCCACGTCCATGTCCTGAAAATCGGCAGCTCCGGGGTTGGACGTGCGGCACAGGATCACGACTCCTTTGTCGGCCCGGCGCAGGAAGGGCTCGGCGGAATCAAGCCCCATGTAAGGATTGATGGTCACGGCATCCGCACCAAACCGGTCAAAGGCTTCCGCTGCGTATTGCTCGGCGGTACTGCCGATGTCGCCACGCTTGGAATCGAGAATGACGGGGATGGCCGGGTAATTTTCGCGCAGATAGTCCAGCGTGCCCAGGAGCGCATCTTCCGCGCCATGGGCGGCGAAGTAGGCAATCTGGGGCTTGTAGGCGCAGACGAGATCGTGTGTGGCGTCGATGATGGCGCGGTTGAAAGCCAGGATTCCGTCGGCATTTTTTGGAAAATGGGCCGGAAGACGGGCAAGATCAGGGTCGAGGCCGACGCAGATGAGGGAC
>CAZFPI010000084.1:0-2072 GCA_964521075.1 uncultured Sterolibacterium sp. | reverse complement strand
CCAGGCTGATCTGTTCTGCCGCTTGTCTTGGGAACTTTGCAATGAGCCATTTCAATACTTCAAGCTGATCTGCTGACGTGCCTCTACGTATCTGAATGAGTAATTGCTTCAGGTCTGGGCGGGTGAGCGTTGCATTTTGTGCTCCTTCATTGCAAACCGAGCAAATAGCACGGAGATTGGATGCGTCATCGCTGCCGCCTTTGCTTTTGTCGATGATGTGTCCAATATGAAGGCGGGTTTTGCGTGTGAGGTCGTAAGGATGTGGCTCTCCAGCGACAGCACCGCACATTTGACAGGTAAAACCATTCCGGTCAAGGACGTATGCGCGGGTTTCTTTTGAGATGGCACGATTAAAGGCGGGCTGTGGTTTCGACGTTTCCAGTAAGTATTGGCCAGGTTTCAGCTCACTGCGGTCGTTGTGGGTGAGAATCAGAAAGCCTTCTTCAGTGCGTAGCTCGCGGATTCGGCGGGCCCATTCGGATTGATTGTTTGCCACAGCCCGCAATTCATCAGAATCCATGATGCGGCCAATATTCTCCAGAAAGTGGGTACGGAGTTTCCCGCGTGCGCCGCCTCTTTGTGGCTTTTCTCTTTTCATGGTTATGCAATTTTGAGTTTTTGTTTTGCAGCAGCATTCAGCGCTTTTTGGATTTGTTCGCCTACAGCAAAAGCAACGGGGGGAGGGAAGGCATTCCCGATTTGACGATAGGCAGCTGTTTTTTTCCGCTAAATTGCCAGTTGTCGGGGAAGCCCTGGATGCGGGCGGCCATTCGAGTGGTTAGCCGTGGCATTCCGACAAAATCTTTTTCCGGGGCGTCATTGGCAATCCCCATGCCATCGACGCCGATGGATGCCCAAGCTTTTTTTGCCCGGGTTGGGCCGAGATCTGGGCCCCCATGTTTTTTGCTTCCCCCCACTAACGTTGGGGCAATATCACAGGCTTTTTCGCGCCATTGTCTTGCACCTGTCCAGCCATTGGCCGCCATTAGATCGAAAAGGGCTTCGCCAACGGTTGGGGCGGCGGTAGTGAGGGCTGATGGCCAGTTGAAGTATTCCGCAGCATTTTTTTCCAGTGCGACGAAGATCACTCGCGGCCGTAACTGAGGAACACCAAAGTCGCTGGCATTCAACAAACGCCATTCGGCGATGTAGCCCAGTCTTTTCAAGTCAGCGATCAGTTTGGCGCGGTACTCGTCAAAAACAGTATCGAGTAGTCCTCTGACGTTTTCGAGCATGACGGCTTTGGGGCGACATTCTGAAACCAGTCGAACGGCCTCTGGGAACAGGTCGCGCTCATCCTCTTTACCTAATTGTTTTCCTGCTTTTGAAAATGGCGGACAAGGGACTCCGCCCGCGAGAAGTTCGACACCTTTCCATTTTTCAGCCGAGTAATAACGAAGGTCGCCTTCCGTAACATGCCAATGATTCCGGTTGAGCCGCAGGGTTTGGCAGGCTGTTGTGTCAAGTTCGACCAAGCTGACATGTTCGAAGCCGGCTTTTTCCAAGCCGAGTGCCTGCCCACCCGCACCTGCACAGATTTCGATTGATGTCATTGACATGGCTTCCTCCTGTTAAATACAGGGCGCATTTTACGTTCTTTGTCATTGGCCTGCTTTATTCCGCTGATTTCCGGGTTTCCAGCCATGCCTTTGCCCCGAGCCCGGCGGCGTGGCCGGTGGAAAAGCAGGCGGTGAGCAGGTAGCCGCCTGTGGGGGCTTCCCAGTCGAGCATTTCTCCGGCGCAAAAAACACCGGGAAGGGATTTCAGCATGAGATGCTCGTCGAGGGCGTCAAAGTCGATGCCGCCGGCACTGCTGATCGCTTCTGCCAGCGGGCGGGGGGCGGAGAGTGTCAGGGGCAAGGATTTGATCGCTTCTGATAGCTGGCCGGGTTGCGCCATGGCTTCGGCGGAGAGGGCTTCTCTCAATATCGCGCTACGCAGGCCTTTCAGGCCCAGGCGGCTTTGGAGATGGCTGGCCAGCGAGCGCGAACCCCGGGGGTGTTTTACTTCGCGCAAGATGCGTTCGGCAGGCCAGTCCGGCATCAAATCGAGTCGCAGTGTCACGTTGCCTC
>CAZFPI010000083.1:5737-11727 GCA_964521075.1 uncultured Sterolibacterium sp. | reverse complement strand
TCGTCATGGTGTAGCAGGTCAGGTTTCAATCCTCGCCCGCCATTGCTGGCGGGCGCGATGGTTCGCTGGTAACTGCTTCTACTTTCTCGATTTCCAGGAGGTGTTGCGCGAACCCCTGGAGCGAACCACAATCGGGAAGGGATAAGTATAAGAGGAGATCCGAAACTTGCTGCAAACTCAGGCAAATAAAGTTTGCGCGAATCTCCCGGGAAAGTGCCGCCGCTTTGGGTTCGCGCAAACTCATACGATCAGCGGAGCTTCAAAGTCTGTGGCGCGGAAAACGCCATGCTCGCGTACTTCGCAGCCACGTGTTTCAGGCAGGCGGTAAAGACGCAGATTATCCTGGGCCAGGTCGATTTCCTTGAGTAATCTTCGTTCCAGTTCCTCCATCTGGGCGAGGTCAACCTGACATTCAAAGACGGATTTTTGAACTCGTTGTCCGGTGCTTTCGCAAACCCGGGCGACGCGACGCAAGCGTCGGCGTCCTTCTCGAGTTTCGGTGTTAACGTCGTAGCAGATGATGACGCGCATGTTCAGCGAACCGGGAAAGGCAGGTAGGTTTCCATTTCGCCGCGCACTGTTCGGGCGAGCAGGCGGGCTTGCACCAACGGAACAAGACCCAGCACCATGGGGTGTTCGAAAAGCGGATGCGCGAGTTCTTCCTGTTTGCGTTCCTGATAGCTGACGAGCACGGTCTTGCGGCTTTTGTCGTTGAGGAGCACGGCACCTCCTTCACGCAGGTCGAAATCCTTGGCGTCGATTTGTCCACGATTGACGAGCGTCAGGGCAAGCCGGTCGGCAATGGGACGGAATTCTTCCATCAAGTCGAGGGCGAGAGCAGCCCGGCCGGGGCGCAGGGCATGTAAATAGCCCATTTGCGGATCCAGCCCTGCGGCTTCAATCGCGCTGCGGCAGTCATTCATCAGCAGGGCGTAAAGGAAGGACAGGAGTGCGTTCATGCGGTCGCGGGGGGGACGCCGACTGCGGCCGTCCATGCTGAAGCTCTCCCTGCGGTCTGGGCGTACGAGCAGATTGATGGCTGCAAAGTAGCATCGTGCGGCTTCGCCTTCCACACCTCGAAGCACATCAAGGGTGGCCGCACCGGGCAGGGCGCGAAGTGCTGCGGCAAGGTTCTCGGCTGCGCGGGAGAGTATTTTTCCTTCTTCTTCAGTTCGGGACTCGCGTGCGCCTCGCAAGAGAACGCGTCGCGCATTGCCTATTTTCCCGGCGATGAAGCTGCGGGCGAGGTTCAGGCTGAAGGCGGTGTCTTCGCAGCAGTTGTGCTGGGCGCGACGGAGCAGGACGTTGCCGGAAACCGGGCCTTCGAGCCTCGCCTTGAATCGGCCGTGTTCGTCGCAAAGCACGACGCCGATGCCTTCCTCTGCCAGGCGGTGCATCAGGGGGGTAGAGAGTGTGGCATTGCCCAGGCAGACCAGACTGCCAATATGGTGCAGCGGTACGCGCAGACGGGTTTCGCGCTCGACTTCAACGTGAATGGTGTCGTTGTCGAGCCGCAGCCAGGCTTGGGGCAAGGTGATGTAAAGGGTATTGAGCAGGATGGTCATTCGGGCGCGGGCTCTGCTTCAGAATTCGGATTCATCCTGCGGTTGAAACAATGCGGCGGCCAGCCGCTGACGTTTTTCGCGTGCAGCCAGTGCTTCAGGCTGGCAGCGATCGAAGAGTGAGCAGCCCCGGCAACGTTCGTCATTGACAGGCGGGGGCAGGATGCCACGGGCAAGACAGGCACGGATGGCGGCAATGGTGGAAACAACGTCGCGTTTCAATGAATCGGTGAAGATGACTTCACGTCTGCGTTTCGAGCTGGCGTGGAAGATTGCTCCGAGCGGCACGGGCTTGCCCGTCATTTCTTCAAGGCACAGGGCTTGTGCGGCAAGCTGGATGTCGTCGTGCGCTTTCTGACGTTTTGGCCCGTGCTTGTATTCGACGGGATAGGCCGTGCCATCGGTCAGAAATTCGACGATGTCGGCACGTCCATTGAGGCCCAGGGTGTCCGACCAGATGGGCAGTGCGCGTTCGGCGCGGCGGCCCGCGTGAATTTCAAAGCCCGGGGTGTCGACTGTGGCATGCAGAGCACGGCCGTGCAGAGTGTGACGGTTTTCGTCGAAACTTTGTTCCATGTGGATCAGCGCACACTGGCGTGGGCAATAGCTCCAGTGTTCGAGGGCGGAGATGGGGAGAGGCTCGGATTCGACGCCATCGGGGGAAATATCCATTTCTTCAGCGTTGCCCAGGGGCGGCAGGAAGATGCCTCATGCGAATGGATCGTTCCGAAACAATGACGAAACGTCCGTGAATGTCTTCGGCTTCGGATAGCAAAGACAAAATCAATTCTGCTGGACGTGTTGGCGGATAAGGTTCCTGGCGCAGAAAAATAATGACGGGCGGTGCGGGCAGCGCGCGGGAATAAACAAGCTCACCGTAATCACGGTCATAGGTCAGCAGCCAGCGGCCTTCTTCACAGGCTTTTGCAAGAACTTCGGCATCTGGTGCGCCTGGCATGACTTCCTGCACCCAGACGATATCAAGGCCACGTTCCCGAAGGAGCCGCACGGCGGGGCCAGGAAAATTCTGGTTGGCCAGCAAACGAGGCAAGGCGGTCATGCCACGGCCTTGTGCATGGCGATGTATTCTTCCTCGTGCATCATCTCGGCGGCAAATGCCAGCGCAGCAAGGATATCTTCACGCACAAGGGCTGGGTAGGATTCGAGGAGTTGTTCGATTGTCCAGCCGTTGGCCAGCCAGCCAAGAATCAACTCAACAGAAATCCGCGTGCCCTTGATGCAGGGCTTGCCAACCAGAATTTCTGGATTGGCCACAATGCGATCTTTCCAGTCCATGATGCCTCCTTTCATGGGATGCGATGGCCCCTTTGGGTGACCATCACATTGTCTCATGCGATTTTCTCTTTCCTGGAGGCTGATCAAGCCAGGCGGCGCAGTGTGACGCCTGGGGCCGCCGGAAGGGATTCTCCCTGCTGCAAGGATTTTCCGTTAAAAGTGACGGCGTAGGCAGAAAAATCGCGGGCGGCCCCTTCGCCGACACGGGCGATATGGAGTTGCTCAAAAAGGGCGTGCGCTGGTGCGTTGCCAAGTTCCGATTCGTGTTCGAACACATAAAGACCGCGCGTTGCCATCTGGCCGCGTGCGGCGGAGCGGTCATGCTCGAACATCTGCGTCAGTGCCTGCCAGGTGAGTTCAAGATCATCTTCATCAAATCCGGTTTGTCTGGCGAGGAAGGCAGAGACGAAGCCGTGGCTGCGATAGAGGCCGTAGGGAACGGTGTGCTTGCGGCCCATGGTGCGGTTGTCGCCTTCTTGCTTTTCGGCTTCTGCTTCAGTGGCTACGGCCATGCGGGTGATGGAATGCTCTTGTGAAATTACGGGGTCAACCGAACGGGCGAAGGTCATCTGGATGGGGCCGCGCACCTGGCCGCAATTTATGCCGGTGGACATGACGGCACCAAAACTGCGTACATCAAAAAAGTTCTGGCACATCCACTTGCGGGCATCCTCGACGGCATCGCCACCTTTGCGCTTTTTGCCATCGCCTTCGAGTGCGTCTTCACGGCCGATGGCAACATAGGCGCGCTTGTTCTGGTTGTTCAGAACCGCTTTTTCCTTGATGTAAATTTCATACGGTGGCTGTTCGTTCTTCACCAGACCGATGAAGTTTCGCACCTTGCGCTTGAGGCAGACATCGGTCACCAGCCCATGGCCGGATTCGGCATCCAGGCGCGGCAGATTGCCGGCATCCGGGTCGCCGTTGGGGTTGCCGTCTTTCACGTCGAACAGCAGGACGAAGTCGTAGCGTTTGTTGAGGCTCATATTATTGCTCCTTGGAAGAGTTGGAATCGGTGGTGTCGTTGCTGCCGGACGAGTCCGGCTTGCGGGTGTAAAAATCCTGACGCTGATGGTAATAGCCGAGTGCGAATCGCCCCTGCTCGGGCAGCGGCAACTGACGCGGGATGTCATCCAGACCGCTCATGATTTCACCAATCAATCGCTCCAGATTGATGCGGCGGCCCGGAGAGAGCTTGGCGAGATGGTGGTTTTTCAGGCGCAGCAGGGTAGTAAAGACGGAAACCGGGGTGCTGGAGGCCGCGCCGTAGTAACGCTCGCGGATCGTGGCATTGAGGCCGGGGCTGGCTTCTTCCTGGATCTTTTCCAGCGTGGCGAAGAGGCGGCCGAGCCGGTAGGCCGGGCTGGGGTTGGTTGGGTCGAGCATCGGTGAAAACTCCTGTTCAGGGATTTGGGTGCTTTTGTTGCGATGACGAATGCTGCGGTTCAGCGATGCCTTGATGCTGGCGGCGCGCGGGTAGGTGACGCGCTGCTCGGCGCGGCAGCGGGCAACAGCCGCATTGAGCAGCGTGGCGGGATAGCGGGCATCCTCTCCGGCGAGAACGGCACGAACGATTTCGCCGCCGAGGTTGGGCGGGATGTTGTCGGCTTTTCCCTGTACGGCGATGGCGGTCAGCAGCCGAAACAGCGAGAGATGGCGCGGTTCGTGGGGGGCGTGCGCGATGTTCAGGTCGTCGAAATGGCGGCGCAAGCGGGCGGCGAATTTGGCCACCGTGCCGGTTTGCCAGAAGCGCACGGCAATACGCGCGGCATTGGGTGCGAGGCCGAGCACATGAAACTCGGTGGCATCGTCATCGGTGAGGAATTTTCCGCTGGCAAGCGCGCCGTAAAGCGTTTGCAATGCCTGGGTGCCGCGATCGGGATCATCCTTGGGCGGTTCGCCGAAAAGATTGGGGACGAGCATTTCAAAGTCGCTGGGACGCGCCGCCCAGAAGACCGTGGAGCTGTCGCCAACCTGGATGCGCTGGCGGGAATCACGCGCCAGCAGATGATTGAGCGCGGTGGTGTAGGCAAAGGCGGCAGGTTTGCCGACGGGTGCATTGGCACCCTGTTTTTTACCATAGGAGGCGAAGGCATCGAGATTGAAGGAGACGATGTTCGCGCCAGTGGGTTGGGCACCCCAGACGCCTTTGATGGCGGTGTGGAGATTTTCCGGTTCGGTCAGTTCTCCGGTGATCAGACACATCAGTGCCTCGGCCGTGGTTTCGGTCGTGCAGGGGCTTGCCAGTGCAATTTGCGGATGCTGACAGACCAGCCCGATCTCTCCTTGAAGGCGGAAGGTCAGGTTAGGGTTTGTTTCGAGTATTTCCGGCCACAATGGATCCGCTTGCAAGGCGGTCAGGTCGATTTTTTCCAGGAAGGCACACACGGCCTTGACCCCCGGCAAAGCTGCGGCGGTATCGGGAAGCGTCTGGATGCGAGCGCAAAATGCGCTGTGCTGCTCGGCCACTCGCTCCGGCTTTCCGCGTGTGTCGACGCCAAGGGCATATTCGATAGTATCCCAGAGCAGATTGGCAGCCACCCCCGCAGTACGTTTGACGGCTTGCGGCACAAGGAAACGCTGACCTATGAGCTTTTTGCCTTCCTTGCGTCGGGTGTCACGAATCGGGGCTATCCATCGGCCTTGCGCGTCGATTTCCAGAATGAAGGGAATCTCTTTTTCTTCGAGGCCGGGAGCCGGTAATCGTTGCGCCGGATCAGGATCGGCCGCCTTGCGATGGTAGTAGTCGTGAAGGGCTTGGAGGATCATCGCACCACCTCCGTGCCATCCCAGGCTGGTACGTCAATCACGCCGCTTTGCATCTGGGCACGAAAGAAGCGTGGCTGCGGGTCTTCCGGACAACTGAAATCGAGATCGTGCAGCATGTAGCCCAGATCACGGGTTTCATTGATCGGCGGCGGCTCTGCAGCCGGGTCGGCCACCCATCGGACATGGGCAGCAAATTCGCGACACCCGAGATAGGGTTGGTTTACGCATTGCCCCTTGGCCGCACGACGCTCGAACATGCTCATCATTTTCGGCAGATTGTTGGGTTGCTTTTCAAACTCGACTTCACCTTTGTCGATTGGGCGATCCGCGAGGGCGTGCCAGCGGCCCCGGTGCTTCGGGTTT
>CAZFPI010000083.1:0-5727 GCA_964521075.1 uncultured Sterolibacterium sp. | reverse complement strand
GGGCACCCTCGTGCAGGGTCCCAGCCTCCCCAAGGCGGTGCAGTCCGCCGTGGTGGCCCGGCTGAAGATCCTGGCGGAGGTGAACCTGGCCGAGAGCCGCATGCCCCAGGACGGCAAGTTCCAGATCGGCGTGAAGGCGGTAGGCGACATCGCGCAGAAACAGGCCGGCGCGCTGCTGGCGTTCGTCCTCAATGTTGAGCGCGAGGAGTGCATCGCCGCCATTCATCACTACCTGTGCGTTGCGTACCGAGAGCACGGCACCGACTTCATTGCGCCGCAGGTTGATCCAGCGGATCGGCCGGAGCACTTCGATTCGTCGAATATGCCAGCGGATGGCCGGTTTCCACAGGATGGATTCGAAAATCGCGCGGGCGGCCGAGGGGGTGATCACGTCGTAGGAAACGCGCTCGACCTTCATTTCCGGCCGGGTGAAGCAGGCGAAGTCTCCGGAGACTTCGAGGCAATAGGGTTTCATGGCTGAGCCTTGTACAAGGTTTTTGTCATTATCAGAGCAATGAGTCTCATAGGATGAGCCTGTCCGGGGTGGGCGTGAAATTTTCTTCGTCCAGCAGGCCTAGTATCGGGTCATAGAGCAGATCGTTGTTCTGTAGGTAGCAACCGGGCCGAACCTCGCGGATGTCACCTTGCGAGAGCAGCCGGGCGAGGGTGCGGCGCGGCAGATTGACGGCGCAGCGTTGCAGCTTTCTCATGAGCCAGCGTTCTGGCCCGTCCCGTTCGAGTGTGGCAAGCAGCATGCCAATATCGGGGTGCCCTTCCCAACGGACGAAAACGCTGGCCTGATCTTCATCGTCGATGAGTTTGAAGTTGTCGGCGGCGGTGCGAAAGCGGATTTCGAGGCGAGCGTCGGGGGTGAGATCACGGACAATGCCTTTGGCGTCGAGATCAATGCCGTAGTAGTAGCTGTCGAAATATGGCTCAAACAGCTCCGGGGACAGCGGAGACAGCAGCTTGACGGACGGGCAGGCCAGCACCGACCGGCAAGCGTCCGCACCGCGACGCAAAAGCCCCGGTGGCGGCGGTTCCGGTGGGTGAAAAACAACGAGCTCACCTTGCGCCAGATGACCTTCACGGTTGCAGCGCCCCGCCGCCTGCGCCAGTGAGTCGAGCCCGGCAAAAGCGCGGTACACGGCGGGGAAATCGATATCGACACCAGCTTCGACGAGCTGGGTGCTGATGACGCGCAACGGTCGCCCATCGCACCCGGTGCGTTTGTCTGCCAGCCGCTGGCGGATTTCATCGATGACGGCGGCACGATGTGCGCCGCACATCAGGGCCGACAGATGCAATGTACCGGGTGGCATCAGCCGCCATAGTTCGCGCGCCTGCTTGCGGGTATTGACGATGACGAGCACGCAATCCCGGGTGCAAAGCTCGGCCGCGAGCTCCGGCCAGTCGCGACATGCAGTGGAACACTCCGGCAAACGGACGCGGACGCGTTCGAGTTGCCGGAAAATCTCGACAGGCCGGGTGATGATTTCGGTAACAGTGTCGAGACCGCGACGGTTGCGGGCGGCGTCAAAATAATTTCGGCTCGCCAGTGCGGGTTGAGTGGCAGTACAAAGCACGATGCTGACGCCATAGTGTGTCGTCAGCAGATTGATTACGTCGAGTATGGGTTGCAGATATTCCGGCGGCAGGCATTGCGCCTCGTCGAGAATGATGACGCTGTCGATCAGATTGTGCAGCTTTCGGCAGCGCGAGGTGCGCGCGGCAAACAGGGATTCGAAAAGTTGAACATTGGTCGTGACGATCAGCGGCGCATCCCAGTTTTCGCAGGCGAGGCGGCTGCGTGTAGTGTCCTGGCCGGGTTCGGCGTCAAACTGGCTGTGATGTTCGACAATGCTTTCCGCGCCGAAAATACGGGCAAAGGTATCGGCAGTCTGTTCAACAATGCTGGTGTAGGGAATGGCGTAGATGATGCGTTTTTTGCCATATCGACGAGCATGCTCCAGCGCGAAGGCAAGTGAAGACAGGGTTTTTCCGCCGCCGGTAGGAACCGTCAGCGAGTAGAGCCCGGGCGTTCCATTGGCGCGCTCACGACACTGGCGCAGTACGTCGTTACGCAGGCGGTTGATCGGCGTATCCGGCGCACTGCTTGCCTTGTTGGCCATGTGGCTGTTGAAAAGGACCGCCAGCTCGCCGATGCCGGGGTAGCCGGTGCGCGCATCGGCCTTGGCGTCATCCATGAAACGTTCGGTATCGAGAAAGTCTGCATCGACGAGACAGGAGAACAAAAGGCGCAGCCACAGAGCAAAACCTTTTGACCCGCCAGGAACACAACGAAAATCCGGAATCAAAGAGGTTTGCATGATCTCATCCGGCACTGACATCAGGGCTTCATCGAGTTCACGCCGGGCCGTCTCCCCTTGCAGACGGGCTGCCAGATCATGCCAGTCTCCCAGCCCGGCATGATGCCCGGCAATCAGGTAAGCCAGTGCGCGCCCTATATCGCCAAATTGCCCGACGGCATGAAGCGCGCCTGCTGCCGAATGCGTTTTATCGTGTGCAGCGACCGGATCGCGTGCGGATGCGTCGACATCCTGGCGGATGTAACGCTGGAAACCGGGGCGATATTTGCCCAGGTCATGCCAGAGCCCGGCCAGCCGTGTCCAGTCGCCAGATCCTGCGGGAGCAAAGCGGGCTGCCAGATCGGCAACTGCCTGCAGGTGTTCCCGCAGCGCGTGTTCGTCCGTGCCGTCGGCACCAGATTTTCGATGGGCGATGAATTCTGCTTTTGTCATGTCCTGACCTGGCGGCCAAGCAAAAAATCAAAGGCAGGATCATACGATAATCATACCGCCGTCGATATGAGTGTTCTGGCCGGTGATCCAACAGTCTGCGACGGTGGCGGAGATCCGCTACCGGTTTCATCCGCGTCCACACATAAAAGCAATAAACCACGCATTCCAGGAAATCCCGTTTGACCGCAAGCCCCCAGAGAGACTAGAATGCGCGGACTTTGCGTCAGGAGACGTGGCCGAGAGGTCGAAGGCACTCCCCTGCTAAGGGAGCATGCGGGCAAAACCTGCATCGAGGGTTCGAATCCCTCCGTCTCCGCCAACTATGTTGGCTACCTGCCAGTAACGAGAGAAAACCCCTGATTATTCAGGGTTTTTTTTCGCCCTTTTGATTTACCCCTTTTCAGGGAGAGATCCAAACGGTTGGTAAAAACTGAGATCCAACCCATGCGATACCCTGCCCATCTGCGCCGCAACAAAAGCGGCCTCCTGCACCTGCGCCTAACCGTTCCGATTGATTTGCGTCCCGTCTTGGCTCGACGGGAGATCAAGTGCTCGCTTAATATCCGGGACACTGCCGTTGCCCATCGTTGGGCACTGGTGCTGACGACCCGCTTTGGCATTCATTTCGAGGAATTCTGGTTTATGGTGCGCCGTGGCTACGATCCACAAAACTTTGACCCCACCAATCCGGTCACATGGCCGAGCCGAGAGGACGTTGCAGGGGAATACAAGGTGCGCTTTAACCTGCACACCGGGGAAGTCGAGATTGATGCCCAAGGCGTTTTCGGCGGCGTCCATGTTTCACGGGCAGTGCCGATGTTCCGGATGATTGATCATTGCGTTTGGTCGTGTTGCTGCCGATGAATATCGAGTGATAGAAGAAGCAACCCGCGCTCAGGATGACAGTTCCCCCCCATCGCTTGCCCTCATCCGGTTTCGATCCACTCTGAGACGGTTATGAGTCTGAAACCTTGGCGAAAAATTGCTATCCCACATGAAGATGTTCTGCGCGGGACTTTCCAGCAGGCTGAATTTCCGGCTGATATTTCGCGCGTCCATGCAGGCACGGCAACGCAGGAATATCAGGATGCTGGCTTTTTCTTCCAACGGACCCGTGGCTTCGACGGAAACATTCAGCACGCCGTGCGGGAAAACTGCAATCAATTGAAGTTCAAGAACGGCACTTTTGAGGACTGATCTACTTGGCACAAAGCACGTATCCGATTCTGAGCATCACCCCTGAGCAGATAGTTGGTGACGAACAACTTGGCACCAAGCCAAAGTTCTGGTTCGAGCACGAAGGCTCACTTTGGCTGTTCAAGGAGGTCAGGGCAATCGATGCGCCAGCTGGCGCCGAGATTGCGGGTGAGGATTGGTCGGAGAAGATTGCCGCCGAGATCGCTCATACGTTGGGCATCCCTGCTGCCAAAGTCGAACTTGCCGAATACGAAGGGCGGCGCGGTGCTGCATCAAAGAGCTTCACCACCCCTTCGCAGCAGTTGATGCACGGTAATGAAATTCTTACCGGCCATGTTCCTAACTACGACCCCGGCTACGATAAGTCGAAATGGTATCGTCAGTCTGACCACACGCTGGGCAACATCATCTTGGCCATCCAGACCATGTTTCCCCAAAAGTCGGATAGTCGAGTAGTGCTTACCCAACTTGCGAGCTATCTTGTGCTCGATGCGCTGATTGGCAATGTGGATCGACACCATGAGAACTGGGGGCTATTGTGGCAG
The DNA here is from genome assembly GCA_964521075.1 of uncultured Sterolibacterium sp. Lineage (GTDB taxonomy): Bacteria > Pseudomonadota > Gammaproteobacteria > Burkholderiales > Rhodocyclaceae > Sterolibacterium. Next base: position 1,223 of record CAZFPI010000083.1, on the reverse strand, counting down.
GTCATCGTTCATCATGATGACTTTCGCGAAACATCACGCTTGGAGAAGGAATATACCGTTGCGCCGTCCTACGACCATGCCTCATCACTGGGCCGCGAGTTGATGGATAAAAAGCGGGGGGACAAATTGCGCAGCAAGGCGGTTGAATCCTATGTCCGAAAGGGGAATGGCGGGATTTACATTGCGGGTGGAAAAAAAGGTGAAAATCCCCTGTGCTTGGTAGAATCCGAGGCCGAGGCGTATCCTGACTGCTTTAAGCCGTCACTCGATAGGCTGCGCGCGACCCCACTTGACGCACTGACCTCAGCGGTTGATCGTGTGCCAGCAGCGCGTATGTCGGCATCTGCTAGAGAGTTTTCGAAGGCAATGCTCAGCGTTGCCTTCAATGCATTAACAAGGATTGGAAAGTGAAAACATTGTTTCTTGCATGGCAGGCACCGGATGTTCGGCACTGGTTCCCCGTGGGGCGGCTTGATGCTGACCCTGAGCATGCAAATTTTATTTTTCAATACACGCAGGGTGCCTTGGAAGCCAAGGAACGCGGCTTCCATCCGATGCCGTCCTTCCCTCAGATCGACAAGAGTTATCAGTCTGAGGAGCTTTTCCCGATGTTCAAGAATCGGGTGCTGGGTGCCCAGCGCAAGGATTTTGGCGAATATCTTCGCACGCTGGCACTCGAACATAATGACCCCATTGAAATCCTGTCCATCACGGGCGGCGAACGGCAGACCGACAGCTTCGAGGTTTTCCCAAAGATCAACAAGCTGCCGGATGGTTCATTCCATTGCCGTTTTTTCCTGCACGGCCTGCGCCACATGAGCGACCCGGCCCAGAAACGGGCGATGGTTTTGCGCGAAGGTGAAGAGCTTGGCGTTTCCATCGAACTGACCAATCCGAAAACGGGTCTTGCCATTCAGCTGACCAGTCAGGATTATGAGTTTGTCGGCTGGACCCCTCGTTATCTCGTCAGCGACCTGTTGAAGTCTCTGGCGGACGTTTCGATGATCAAGGCAACGGTGGTGAAGGTGAATCCGCACGAGGTGCCTGTCAATCGCCGCGTGCTCGTCGAGTTTCAGGGGCACCTACCTGCCAGTGTCGAGCCGATGACCGATGCGGCTTTTCAGCCGATTGTTGCCGGCAGCGCGAAGCACTAGAACTGTTTTTGCTGTTAGAGCCGGTCCCGGAAATTTGGACAGCAGGATAAGTGATAGCCTTGCCCAACC
>CAZFPI010000082.1:0-11842 GCA_964521075.1 uncultured Sterolibacterium sp. | reverse complement strand
GCCAGACTCCCAATACCACACCAAAGCCCTCGAAAGAGGGCTTTGGCGTTTTTGGATCAAGGAAATTCCGGACATGGATATTACCCAGCTGATACACGCACTGATTCTCGGCATCGTCGAAGGGCTGACCGAATTCCTGCCCATTTCCAGCACGGGTCACCTCATCCTCGTGGGGGATCTCCTGCATTTCAATGACGACAAAGGCAAAGCTTTTGAAATCGTCATCCAGTTCGGGGCGATCCTCGCCGTCATCTGGGAATACCGGATCAAAATCACCAGTGTTATCTTCAGGCTCAGGCACGACCCCCGGGCCCGTCGTCTGACCACGAATCTTGTAATCGCCTTCATCCCTGCCGCCGTGCTGGGCCTGTCATTCAACCGCATCATCAAGGCCCACCTCTTTCAGCCGCTCCCCGTCGCCCTGGCCTTCATTGTTGGCGGCCTCCTGATCCTCTGGGCCGAAAAGCGCACCCACAGCATCCGCATCGAAACGGTAGACGATCTTAGCCCGCTGGACGCCCTCAAGATCGGGCTTGCCCAATGTCTCGCCCTCATTCCCGGCACCTCCCGTTCCGGAGCCACCATCATCGGCGGCCTCCTGTTTGGTCTTTCACGCAAGGCCGCGACGGAATTCTCCTTCTTTCTCGCCATCCCGACCCTCACGGCCGCCACCTTCTACGAACTCTACAAAGAGCGCGCCCTCCTTTCCCTGACGGACATGCCCCTCTTTACCGTGGGCTTCATCGCCTCCTTCATCTCCGCCTTCTTCTGTGTGCGCTGGCTCCTGCGCTTCATCAGCACCCACGACTTCACCCCCTTTGCCTGGTACCGCATCTTCTTTGGCGGCCTGGTACTGTTGACCTGGCAAATGGGCTGGGTCGGCTGGACAGCTGCCTGACATCCTATGAACATCCTTTTTGAAGAAGACGGCACATTCAAGGCCGCCACCCTCCTCGCAGACAACAACACCTCCCTGCAAGTCGAGTTACCAACCGGAAAACGCAGCAAAATCAAGGCCACCCAAGTCCTTTTGCGCTTTGAGAGCCCCCGGCCTGGCGAACTGCTCCCCCTGGCCGAAGCCGAAGCCGCCGGAATCGACCCCGCCTTCCTCTGGGAAAACTGCCCGGAAGGCGAAACCGGCTTTCTCGATCTTGCCAGAGAATACGCCGGGCATCCCCCCAGCCCTGTTGAAGCCACCAGCATCCTCCTCTGTCTCCAATCCTCCCCCATCCATTTTCACCGCAAAGGCCGGGGAAACTTCCGCAAGGCCCCGCCCGAAATCCTCCAGGCCGCCCTGGCCGGGCAAGAAAAAAAACGTCAGCAACAACTCCTGATCGACCGCATGGTCAGCGAACTCACCGCCGGAACCCTGCCTGCCGAATTCCAGGCCCAGATTCGCCCCCTTCTCCACAAGCCCGACCGCAACCGGCCCGAAATCAAAGCCCTCGAACAAGCCTGCCAGGACACCGGCCTCAGCCCCGCCCGTCTCATGATGAAGTGCGGAGCCTTCGCCTCCACGCACGACTACCTTCTCGACCGCTTCCTCTACGAATACTTCCCGGAGGGCCACCACGCGAGCGACATCCTTGCACCCACGATGCCGCAAGACCTCCCCCTGGCCGCTGCTACCGCCTTCAGCATCGACGACGCCAGCACCACGGAAATTGACGACGCCTTCTCCGTTACCCCCTTGCCTGATGGCGGATGGCGCATCGGCATCCACATCGCCGCCCCGGCCCTTGGCATCCGGCACGACGACCCCCTGGGCAGCCTCGCCAGAAACCGCCTCTCCACTGTTTACATGCCCGGGCGCAAGATCACCATGCTCCCGGACATCGCCGTCGAGCATTTCACCCTTGCCGCCGGGCGAGACGCCCCCGCCCTCTCCGTCTACCTCGACATCGACCGCGAATACCGTCTCCAGCACCGCGAAACACGGATCGAACGCGTAAACATTACCGCCAACCTCCGGCACCACGACCTCGAACCCTGGTTCAACGAAATCACCCTCACCGAAGGGCTCCCCGACCGCCCCTACGCCAGCGAACTCCGGCTCCTCTGGGAATACGCCAACATCCTCGAAGCCGCCCGAGGCAAAGCCGGACAAATCCAGAACCAGAACGACTACAACTTCACCGTCGACTGGACAAACAACCCCCACGCCAGCGAACCCGGGCGCATCCACATCGAACAACGCCGCCGAGGCTCCCCCCTCGACAAACTCGTCAGCGAACTCATGATCGTCGCCAACGCCGGATGGGGAAAAGAACTGGCAGAAGCCGGTGTTGCCGCGCTTTATCGTGCCCAAACGAGCGGAAAAGTCCGCATGACCACCGTTGCCGCCCCGCACGAAGGGCTAGGCGTCGACTGCTACACCTGGCTCACCTCCCCCCTGCGCCGCTACGTTGACCTCCTCAACCAATGGCAGCTCATCGCCCTCCTGCGCGACGAGCCCCCCAATTTCACCGCACGGTCTACCGACTTCCTCGCCGCCTTGCGCGACTTCGAACTCACCTACGCCGCCTATGCCGAATTCCAGCGCAACATGGAACGTTACTGGTGCCTGCGCTGGATACAGCAAGAAGAAAAAACCGACCTGACCGCGCAAGTCATCCGCGAAAATCTCGTCCGGATCGACAATTTACCCCTCGTGTTACGCCTGTCCGACCTGCCCGAAACCCCCGAAGGCAACCGCATCCGGCTCGAAATCACCCAGATCGACCTGCTCGATATTGAAGCGAAGGGGCGATACATCGAAAACCTGAGTGCACCCGCAGAAGAAAACGCCGGATAAACCCGGAACCCTCTTTTCGTTCGTTGAAAGAGCCCGAAGAACATCCCCCGGCGTACAGAGGGCCGCATCCTGATTTTCCACGGATTCCGGCCCATCGCCGGAACGAACCCCCCCCGCGCCCCCGCATTGATCCACGCCCCTCAAAAAATTCATATAGGAGAGAAAATTGATGTAGAATTCCTCCTATATGAATTCCAGTCTCATTATTTCCCTCGCCACAACAACGGAGCAGGCCGCGCGCCTCGCGGAGTTACAGGCGGCCTTTGCCGATGTCTGCAATGCGCTGGCCCCTGTCGTGCGTGAGCGGCGGTGCTGGAACCGGGTGACCCTGCACCACCTCACCTACCACGCCCTGCGGGAAAAATTCCCTAAAATGGGTTCCCAGATGGTCTGCAACGCCATTTACTCGGTTTGCCGCACCAGCCGGCTCGTTTATCAGCACCCTGCCAGCCCGTTCAACGTAGCCAAATACCCGGAAGCACTGCTACCGCTGATCCGTTTTGTCAAGACGGCCCCGGTGTATTTCGACCGCCACACCCTGAGTATCAAGAATGGCAAGCTATCGATGTACACCCTCGATGGCCGGATGCGCTTTCAGGTTGAACTCAAAAGAGAAGACCAGGAACGATTCGAGCGTGACAAGCTCCGTGAGATTGTTCTTGCGCGGGGTGCACAGGCCTACACCCTGGCTTTCTGCTTCCAGGCGGCCGACGCCTCGCCAGAGGACTTACCCACCGAAGTCCGTGCGGAGCTGCCCGAATATGTCGTCATTCTTCCCGAGGCGGAGCCTGTGCCGGAAGGTGATGCCTTGTTGCTCAGGACAGCCTGACATGCGGGCACGACAAAAAGCCTGTGCGGTTGGCAAATATCCCCTTGCCCGCTTTCCTGCCCTGGCCCTCTCAGGATTCATCCAGTAATTTGTTGATTGCCTTACGAAAACGCGCCGAAGGCGCAGGAGTATTTTCATGAACCCCGCTACAGTCCAGGAATCCGAACTCAAGGCAGCCTTTCTCGCGCTCAAGCCTTTTTACCAGCGCACCTTGTGGTTCAGCTTTTTTACCAACCTGCTCGCCATCGCCCCGATGATCTACATGCTGGAAGTCTATGACCGCGTGGTCAACAGTGCCAGCACCCAGACCCTGGCGATGGAAACGCTGCTGGTACTGGGGCTGATCGCCATGATGGAAGTTCTTGAATGGGTGCGCTCGAACCTGCTGCACCACGCCAGTCTGCAATTTGACCGTCGCCTGGGAGAGCGCACCTTCAACGCCGTTTTTGAAGCTGGCCTGCGGCGTCTCCCCGGGGCGACCCAGCAAGCCCTGGGAGATTTACGAGCCCTGCGGGATTTCATTGCGAGCCCGCTCATGCTCGCGATCGTCGACGCCCCCTTGGCCCTTCTGTTTCTCCTGGCCATTTTTTACATCAGCCCGCAAATGGGCTGGCTGGCACTCGCGGGTGCGCTCGTGCAGATTGCCCTGGCCTGGTTCAACGAACGCAGCACCCAGCCGCCGCTGGCTGCGGCCAACCGCTCGGCGATCGAAGCGCAGAATTACGCGAACAACAGCCTTCGCAATGCCCAGGTAATCGAAGCCATGGGCATGCAAGCCAGCATCCACAAACGCTGGATGCAACGTCAGCGCGAATTCCTCACCCTGCAGGCTGCGGCCTCGGACAAGGCAGGAGCGTTTTCAGCCTCTGCCCGATTTACCCAGCTTGCCCTCTCCTCGCTGCTGCTAGGGCTCGGCTGCTGGCTGATGATCGAAGGAAAATTCGTAGGCGGTGGCGGCCTCATGATCGTGGGCTCCTCCCTGGGGAGCAAGGCACTCGCCCCCCTTGCCCAGATCATCGCCCAGTGGCGGGTAGTCGTCGGCGCGCGCGAAGCCCGGCGGCGTCTGGAAGTCTTGCTCAATGCCCTGCCAACCAAAGCCCCGGGCATGCCCCTGCCTGCGCCGCAAGGAGTGCTCACGGTCGAAAACCTCACGGCGGCTGCCCCCGGCACACAATCGCTGATCCTGCGCGGAGTCAACTTCGGGATGCCAGCGGGCAGCCTTCTTGCCGTTGTCGGTCCTTCTGCCTCGGGCAAGACCACGCTCGCCCGGCTGCTGGTCGGCTTGTGGCCGGCCACAACCGGCTCGGTACGGCTCGACGGCGTAGACGTCTTCCCCTGGGACAAGACCGAGCTTGGCCCGCATCTAGGCTACCTCCCCCAGGAAATCGAACTGTTTGACGGGACGATCGCCGAAAACATTGCCCGCTTTGGTGTAGTTGATCTCGCCCAGGTCGAAGCGGCCGCCAAGGCAGTGGGTCTGCACGAAACCATCCTGAGCCTGCCGCAGGGTTATGACACATCGATTGGCGATGAAGGCTGTTTCCTTTCTGGCGGCCAGCGTCAGCGTGTCGGGTTAGCGCGCGCGCTCTACGGCAACCCGCGCTTCATCGTCCTGGACGAACCCAACGCCAGCCTGGACGAAGCCGGAGAACGGGCCCTCATGCAAACCCTGCAAGGGCTCAAGCAATGTGGCGTAACCGTTGTCGTCATCACCCACCGCACGACGCTCCTGCCGGTTGTCGACCTCATGCTCATCCTCGTCGAAGGCCAATCAAAAGCCTACGGCCCCCGGGATGAAGTCCTTGCCACGCTGCAACGGGCCAATCAGCCGGCACCGTCCGTCCCGGCTGCCCAGCCCCAGGCGGCAACTGCCTGAGCCGCTGCCCGTCAAAACCACGCATCTCGCCCCGAGCCTGACGACGGGCACTCCAGAAAAAACCGCCACGGAAACCCCCATGAAACTCCAAGCCCTCATCCACCGCAGCGAGCTGACGCGCATCCTCTGGGCCTTGCGCCGGGAACTTGTCGTCTGCCTGATCTTCTCCGCCGTCATCAATCTGCTGATGCTCACCCCCACGCTCTACATGCTGCAAGTGTTCGACCGGGTCATGGCCAGCGGCAGCGAGCTCACCCTGCTCGCCCTCACGCTCATCATGCTTTTCTTCTTTGCCGTCATGGCATTTTCAGACTGGGCGCGTTCCCGCCTGCTCGTTCGCACCGGCGTCAAGCTTGACGAACTCCTGAACTCCCGCGTCTTTCAGGCGAGCTTCGAAGCCCGGCTCAAGCAACTCGGGCAAAACCCCGCGCAAGCCCTCAATGACCTCATCACCCTGCGCCAATTCCTCACCGGCCAAGGGCTGTTCGCCTTTCTCGATCTCCCCTGGACACCGATTTATATCGCCGTGCTCTACCTCCTGCACCCCTCGCTGGCCGTCGTAGGCATCCTTTTCGTCCTGATCCTCATCGGCATCGCCTGGATCAGCCACCGCGTCACCACGGCACCGCTGGAAAAAGCCGCCGAAGCAGGCCAGCAAGCCAATGGCGACATGCACAGCAAACTGCGAAATACCCAAGTCATCGAAGCCCTCGGCATGTTGCAACACCTGCGCCGTCGCTGGCTCTCCCGTCACCACCACCACCTGCACCTGCAGCACGAAGCGCAGGATGCCGCCCACCGCATGCAGGCCGTCACCAAATTCGTCCGGCTCTCCCAGCAATCCCTGAGTCTGGCCGTTGGCGCGCTGCTCGTCATCGACGGGCTCATCACCCCCGGAGCCATGGTTGCCATCAACGCCCTCGTCAGCCGCGCGACCGGCCCGGTGGACCAGACTGTCGGTGCCTGGAAGGCGACACTCGCGGCGCGGCAGGCCTTCCTGCGACTCGAAAAACTCCTGATGGAGCAGCCCCCCCGGGCCGTCGGCCTGGTTCACGAAGCCCCGCGCGGCCACATGCGGCTCGAAAATCTCGTGGCGACCGCCCCAGGGCGACCCCAGCCCATCCTCAAAAATCTCAACGCCGATTTCCCTGCCGGAGAAACCACCGTCATCCTCGGCCCCTCCGGTTCCGGAAAATCCACCCTCGCGCGCGCCCTCGTCGGCATCTGGCCCGAAACCACCGGCAAAACCCTGATCGACGGCGAACCCATCCAGAGCTGGGACCGCGACGAACTCGGTAGCTACATCGGTTATCTGCCGCAAGACATCGAACTGTTTGACGGCACCATCGCAGAAAACATCGCCCGATTTGGCGCGGTCGACTCCGCTGCCATCATCGAAGCCGCCAAACGTGCCGACGTACACGACATGATCCTGCGCTTTCCCAAAGGTTACGACACCCCGATGGGCGAAGCTGGCAGCCTCCTTTCGGGAGGACAACGCCAGCGTATCGCTCTCGCACGGGCCGTCTATGGCAACCCCCGGCTCATCGTTCTCGACGAACCCAACGCCAACCTCGACGATGCGGGAGAAGCCGCCCTCAACAAAGCCATTGCCGAACTCAAGGAACAAGGCCGCACCATTTTCCTCATCAGCCACCGCATGGGCGTCATCAACCTGGCCGACCGGCTTCTCCTCCTGAGCGACGGCCAGATACAGCATTACGGCCCGCGTCAGGCGGTGCTCGCCACCTTGCAGGCGCGTGCTGCCCAGGCCCCCCCCCCGCCGCAGGCTGCCGCACCCCAGCCCGCCTGACCCCCACCGTCCGCCTCCCGAACAACCTCCCCCCCTTTACAAAAAATTCAGGAAACACAAAACCATGGCCCTGCCAAAAATCACGCCAGCGGTTCAAACCCCGGCAAGCCCCCAAACTCCCGCCACGCTCGAAGGCCACGCCAGCCAGCCGCCTGCCGACACCCGGCACCCCATGAAAGTCGGCCTCTGGACGCTCGCCATCGGCTTTGGCGGCTTCCTCCTCTGGGCCGGGCTTGCCCCCCTGGACGAAGGCGTCCCCGCGCAAGCCGTCGTCTCCCTGGACACCAAACGCAAGCCCGTGCAACACCTCAGCGGCGGCATCGTCAAAAACGTCTACGTCAAAGAAGGGCAGATGGTCAAACAAGACACCCCCCTGCTGGACCTTGACGACGCCGCCACGCGCGCCAACTACGAAACCATCCGCCAGCACTACCTTACTCTCCGCGCCACCGAAGGGCGGCTCCTGGCCGAACAGGCCGGGCGGCAACGTATCGACTTCCACGCCGACCTCAAACAGGCGGAAAAAGACCCCTACATCCGCCAGACCATGGACAACCAGAGCCAGCTGCTACTCTCGCGCCAGCAAGCCTTGCAAGCCGACCAGAACAGCATCAAGGAAAGCATCCAGGGCCAGGAAGCCATCATCCAGGGAGCCACGGGCGTACTCGAAGCCCGGCGTAACCAGCTCGGATTCGTGCAAGAAGACCTGAACGGCATCCGCGAACTCGTCAAGGAAGGCTACGCCCCGCGCAACCGCCAGCTCGACCTCGAACGGCAAAGTGCCGAGCTTCGCGGCTCGATCGCCGACCAGCAAGCCAACATCCTGCGCGGCCAGCGCAGCATTGCCGAGCTCAAATCACGCAGCAATCAGCGTGTGCTCGAATACCGTAAAGAAGTCGACACCCAGCTGGCTGATGTCCGCCGCGAAGTCCAGGCCGATGCCGACAAATACAAAGCCATCACCGCCGAACTCGCCCGTACCGTCATCCGCGCCCCCGGAGAAGGCCAGGTCGTCGGCCTGCTCATCCAGCACGCGGGCAGCGTTGTCGCCCCCGGGCAAAAAATCATGGACATCGTTCCCCGGGACGAAACCCTCGTCCTCGAAGCCCGCATCCCGCCCAACCTCATCGACAAGGTCAAACCCGGGCTCGATGTCGACGTCCGCTTCTCCGCCTTCGCCCACAGCCCGGCACTCGTCGTCCAGGGCAAGCTCGAAAGCATCTCGGCCGACCTGCTCACCGACCCGGCCACCAACCACAGCTACTACCTTGCCCGCGTCGTCATCACCGACAAAGGCGTGAAAGAACTGGGCCGTCACCAAATGCAAGCCGGCATGCCTGCCGAAGTCATCGTCAAGACCGGCAGCCGCTCCATGCTCACCTACCTGCTGCACCCGCTCACCAAGCGCATTGCCGCCTCGATGAAAGAAGAATGAACCATGTCACGCCGCCCCCCCTATGCCCGCCGCCTACTCCCCGTGGCCGCCTTGCTGGCAGGTTTAAGCCTTGAAGCACAAGCGGTTGACCTGCTCCAAAGCTACCAGCTTGCCCTGCAAAACGACGCAAGGTACCAGATCGCCCGGGCCGAAACCGCCGCCGCCCGCGAAGCCGCCCCCCAGGCCCAGGCCCAGCTCCTCCCCAACATCAGCCTGAGCCTCATGCGAAGCGACCGCAGCTCCGACATCTGGTCACCCAACATGCTGGGCAAAATGAGCTACCGTCGGCAAGACTACCTCGCCTCCAACTACGCCATCAGCCTGCGCCAGCCCATCTACCGGCGATACAACTTCGTCCTGTACGAACAAGCCCAGGCGCAAGTCGCCAGTGCCGAAGCCACGCTCGACCGCAACCTGCAAGACATGATCGCGCGGCTCACAGCCGCCTATTTCGACGCCCTGGGAGCCGAAGACCAGCTCCGACTCGTCCAGGCCCAGAAAACCGCCTATGCCGCCCAGCTCCAGGCCATGCAGCGGCGGCTCCAGACAGGGCAGGGCACACGCACCGACATCGACGACGCCCAGGCCCGATACGACATGGCCCTCGCCCAGGAACTCGAAGCCACCCAGAACATCGACCAGACCCGGCGACAACTCCAGTCCATCATCAAACAACCCGTCAAACAACTCGCCGGCCTCGTCCCCGAACGCATCGAACTCATCCCACCCTATCCGGCCAACCCCGAAGAATGGGTGCAGCGTGGAGAAGAGAGCAACCCCGAACTCAAATCCCTGCGCGCCAACATCGAAGCCGCTGAAAAAGAAATCTCCAAAGCCTCCTCCGGCCACCACCCCACGCTCGACCTCGTTGCCCAGCGCAGCCGCAGCACCAGCGACGGCGAAACCGTCATCAACCAGGAATACCTCACCACCAGCGTCGGCCTGCAACTCAACATCCCCCTTTTCGCCGGCGGCTACAACAGCTCCCAGGTACGCCAGGCCGAAGCCGGGCTCGAACGCGCCCGCAGCCAGTACGAAGGCCGCCGCCGCGAAATCGAACTAAGCATTCGCAAGGAATACCAGAACGTCGCCCAAGGCGTGCTCAAAGTTCGCGCCCAAGAACAATCCGAACGCTCCGCCCGGCAAGCCATCCTCTCCAACCAAAAAGGCTACCAGGCCGGACAACGCACCCTGCTCGACATCCTCAACGCCGAACAACAAATCATGAACGTCCGGCGCGACCTCACCGCCGCCCGGCTCCAATACCTCATCGCCCGCATCCGGCTCCAAGGAGCCGTCGGCACACTGAACGAAGACGAACTCACCGCCCTCAACCGCTGGCTCGACACCTCCGGCAGCGAAAATAACCCAAGCAGCGCAGACAACCCACGCACCCCCACCCCACCACCGGCCAAGGCGCAACCACAACCACTGGCGATGACCGCCTACACCACCCTGAACTTCACCCTACCCGCCCGCCACTGCCCAACCAATACCCGCACCCCATTCGCCCCCGCCCCCCTCGAAGGATTACGCTACCCACTGATCGAAACCTGCACCGGCTAACGATATGCGGAACAATCCAGAACCCAGAAAAACCAAAGCACCACCCCCGTAGGGGCAACCCTCGCGGTTGCCCAACCCCCAACCCCCAACCCCCAACCCCCAACCCCCAACCCCCAACCCCACCCATGTCCCCACCTGCCGCCTGCCGCATCCTCCACATCACCCGCGAGCGCGGCAGCGACGCCCGCTACGGCATCCGCAAAAGCCTGCTCCCCGTCGTGGCCGCCTTGCGGGAACGGGGCCACACCGTCGAAATTCACGACGGACACACCAGCGACGAATACCTGCGCGAGCACCCCCTGCCGGGCCACCTCCAACACCTCTGGCGGCTCGCCAGCCGCTACACCCGCTGGCGCGAAGGCCCCGGCCCGGCCCTCGACAGCATCCTCGCCATGCTCGAAGAACGCCTCTACATCGCCTGGACCGCCACAGAACGCGCCGCCCGCGAAAGCTACACCCACCTCCACTACCACGACCCCCTCCTTGCCTGGCTAGGCCACCAGCTCAACCGCCTGCACCCCACCCGCCCCGCCCGAACCCCCCCCTGGGGCTACACCAGCCACGCCTTCGGCATGTTCGTCCAGCCGCGCCTTGGGATCGACATCCCCCCCCGGCTACAACACCGGCTCCAGCAATGGGAACGCAAAGCCGCCGCCCGGGCCGACTGGCTCTGCGCGCCCACAAAAACCGGGCTTTGGCAACTCCAACAAGAACTCCGGTACCCCCAGCCAAGCCCAGCCAAACTCCCCGAAAACTGGCACATCACCCCCCACCCCCGCCCGGAATACACCGCCCTGGAACCGCACCAACGGCAAGCATTACGAGAAACCGCCAGACAACAACTCCACCTCCCCCCCGACGCCCTGCTAATCCTCGCCGTCGGCCAGCTAATCCCCCTCAAACGGCACGACTGGCTCATTAACATCCTCGCCCGCCAGAAAAATATACAAGCGCACCTACTCCTCCTGGGCGAAGGCCCCCTGGCAGAAGCCCTCCACCAGCAAGCGGCGCAACGCGGGCTGGCCGACCGCTACCACCAATTCCCCTGCGACGACATCCGCCCCTGGCTCGCCGCAGCCGACCTCTACGCCAGTGCCTCCTCCACAGAATCCTGGGGCATGGCCAACTGCGAAGCCCTCCGAGCCGGGCTCCCCGCCATCTGCGCCAAAGTCGGCCCCCTAGAAGAAGTCCTGGGGCAGGGTGCCTGCCTCGTCGAAAACACCCCCGAAGCCCTCGAAACCGCCCTGACCCAACTCCTGGAAAACCCCGAACAACGGCAAAAACAAACAGAAAAAGCCCGGCAACAAACCCAAAACTGGAAAACCGCCGACCAGATCGCCGACCAAATGCAAAACATCTACACCGCCGCCCCCTCACCCCCCTAGGGGCAACCCTCGCCCCGGCAGCCGTCGTTCCCACACCCTCGTCGTTCCGGCAGGCTCGTCGTTCCGGCAGGCTCGTCGTTCCGGCGAAAGCCGGAACCCAGAAGAAGCAACGCGCAGAAGTTCGGCAACCCCCTAGACCCCGGC